>URTF01000005.1 GCA_900550695.1 uncultured Ruminococcus sp. | reverse complement strand
CTTGCATGTGTTAAGCGTGCCGCCAGCGTTCGTCCTGAGCCAGGATCAAACTCTTTAAAAGTTTGTATTTAAAAGCATTTCTGCTCTTTAAATCTTATCCTGTAAGCTCTTAACTTACTTGTTTCTGGCGTCTTATTTTATACTCTTTGACTTGAGTTCTTAGTTTTTCCTCGATCTGAACGTTAGTTCAGATTGGAATCTTAAGGGTCGTTTAAGTTCGTTATTGTTCAATTTTCAAGGTTCTGTTCGCTGCGTTGTGACAGCTTTAATATTATATCACATTCATTCGAGTTTGTCAAGTACTTTTTGAAAATATTTTTTATTTTCTTTTTTCACACTCAGCTCTCAAATGAGCAGCTTATTTATTTTATCACATTCACATTATTTTGTCAATTAAATCATTTTAAACTATTTATTAGCAAACTGTGAACATTGATAAGATATCGCCATTGTAATGAATCGTTTCTCAACTTTTCATTCAACATTTTGTACTGTCGTTTGACGACTTATATATAATATCACATTCAATACCTTTTGTCAACACTTTTTTTCAACTTTGGCATTTTAACGATACTCTTCCGCATTTTACAAGGAATTAATATATAATTTGCACAGTATATGCAAAAATCAGCGCTCCCGTTTCCGAAAGCGCTGATATAAATGTTATTGCAACTTATACATTTGAGTAACCGTAAAGTTCAGCCTCCGAAACTGTCTGATTAGCCAGAGCCTCTTCCTTGATCTCTTCATAAGCGAATGCCTTTGCTGCCTGATAGTATGGCAGTACATAAAGTATGCCAAGGATATTGAATGTAATTCCCGAAAGCAGGAACCAGCCTATGTAGCTCAGATCAAGCACAAACAGATCCATTTTGCGTCCGTTTGTCATCTTCTTGCTCAATTCAATAGCCTGCGATGCGGATATCTGCGGATTTTCAGACTTTATGTACATTGCAAGTGAGTATGAATATCCCTTTACAATACCCGGAATAACAAAGAGCATCGACCAGAGTGCCGTATAAAGTGAAATAAGGAACATCATCAGCACATTTCCGCCGTAATCTTCCTTGAATGTCCAGAACATCTCTTCCATTTTAAGACCTTCCGTCTTAATTGACCTGTGGAACCATGTTGCCGAACCCATTGCTACAATGTTCGTCAAAAGTATAGTTACAGCAATGCTCACAAGCGACATAAACATCATCAAAAATGCTTCTTGGTTCGAAACCCTTACAATTACCTGTACGCCGCCCGCAATAAGTACATTGATAAGTATAACAAGTACATTCTGCCACTTGTTGTTCTGATAGTGTGTTTTTGCGTTTTCCTTGATTCTGATTCTGTCAAACCCCATAATAAATACTCCCTTTAAAAAATTTTATTTTCAGCCCATAAGCTTGACCATTACGGCCTTCTGGGCATGAAGTCTGTTTTCTGCTTCTTCAAAGATCTCGTTTGCGTGTGCCTCGAATACCTTTTCTGTGATCTCTTCCTCACGGTGCGCAGGAAGACAGTGCTGTACCATTGCATCAGGGTTAGCCGCAGCCATGATCTCATCATTGATCTGATATCCCTTGAATGCGAGCTTTCTCTTCTCTGCTTCGCCCTCCTGACCCATAGAAGCCCAAACATCGGTAATAACAACATCTGCGCCCGATGCTGCCTTTACGGGCGAATCTGTAAGCTCAAAGACCTCATACTTGTTTGCGAAATCAAGTACCTGCTTGTCGGGGTGATAACCCTCAGGGCAAGCCACAGAAACCTTCATTCCTACCTTTAAGCCGCCGACAATAAGAGAGTTGGCCATATTGTTTCCGTCACCGATAAAGCACATCTTGAGTCCGTCAAACTGACCCTTGAACTCACGGATAGTCATAAGATCGGCAAGTATCTGACAAGGGTGACAGAAGTCCGTAAGTCCGTTGATAACAGGGATAGAGCCGTACTTTGCAAGATCCTCTACCTCTTTCTGCTCAAAGGTACGGATCATGATGCCGTCAAGATAGCGTGAAAGTACACGGGCAGTGTCCTGAACGGGTTCGCCTCTGCCTATCTGTAAGTCGTGCGAGGAAAGGAAAAGTGCATTTCCTCCGAGCTGATACATACCCGTTTCAAAGGATACACGGGTTCTTGTCGAAGCCTTCTGGAAGATCATACCGAGTGATTTTCCCTTGAGAAGATGATGTTCAATGTTGTGCTTGCGCTCATATTTGAGCTGATCGGCAAGATTGAGTATCTCCATTATCTCCTCTGTCGAAAGATCGAGCATTTTAAGTAAGTGGTTCATTTTGTATCGTCCTTTCATATATATTATTTTGCATAAGCCTTGTCAATGAATTCTTCTATAATCTTGGATAAGCGCGCAGCCGCCTTTACGGGGAGCTTTTTGGAAACTCCGTCCCACATATCATAACTGCAGTTCGGATTGTCCTTTGAAAGCCGCCTTACGCTGTTTCGTATCTCCATAGATTCGCTAAGGCCGCAAAGTGCCAGCAATGGCATCTTCAGTTCCTTGTATTCGGGATATTTTTCATACGAAATTCCGTTGTCGACAGCCGCAACGAACGAGTTCATGCTGACATTTTTGCAGAATTCGTTGTAGTCCCTGAGTTCGTCCTTGCTCAGTCCCATCGTAAGTCCGCTTATTCCCGAAAGAAGCTTGTTCTTGATGAACTTTTCCCTCTCGTTGAGCTGTGCAAGCGCCTTTTCAATACCGCCGATGTCCTTTTCGAGCCAAGGGCTTATCATTATGCAGCCGTTGAAAAGCTCCGTGTTTTTGCATATAAGATGAAATGCCAGCTCCGCACCGAGCGATGCACCCACAAGCGTCACAGGCTTGCCGAACGAAGCCGCAAGCTCCGCTATCTGTTCAAGCGCACGCTCCGCCGAGAACATCTTCTCGGGATTCCGTCCGTATCCGGGAAGATGCGGAACGATAGCGCAGTAGTTTCTGGAAAGATAATCACATTCCTTTGAAAAGCAGTAGACAGATTCGCTGTCGTGAAGAAGTATCACAACAGGATTGAATTCGTTTCCGTATTTTTCATAGTAGATCATTCAAGCACTCTCCCAAGTATGTCAAGACCCTTGTCGATTTCATTATATGTAATGTTGAGCGGAGGAAGAAGTCTTATCTTGTCCTTCGCAGTGAGTACGAATAAACCGTCCGCAAGACATTCCTTTGCAGCCTCTGCCGCAGTTTTGCCCTTTATCGTTATGCCTATCATAAGTCCAAGTCCGCTCACACCTTCTACCAAAGGCATAGCCATGATCTTTTCACGCATATATGCGCTCTTTTCACGAACTTCCTTTAAGAATTCTTCACTTCCGACCTTGTTTACAACAGTAAGTCCGCCTGCACACGCAAGAGGATTTCCGCCGAATGTCGAACCGTGTGTTCCGCCCGTCAGAACGTCGGAGCATTTCTTTCCCGCAAGACAAATTCCCACAGGAACACCGCCCGCAACACCCTTTGCAAGCGTCGTGATGTCAGGCTTAACGCCGAACTGCTCGGAAGCAAGGAACGTTCCCGTTCTGCCTGCACCCGTCTGAACCTCGTCAGCGATAGCAAGAATATCTTTTTCAGCACAGATCTTGAATATCTCGTCCACAAAAGCCTTGTCGAGCGAGTTTACACCGCCCTCACCCTGAACGAATTCAAACATTATCGCACATACGCTGTCATCAGCCTTTGCACGAAGATCGGCAATGTTGTTTGCCTCAACGTTGATGAAACCCTCCGTGAACGGGAAGAAATAGTTATGGAAAACCTCCTGACCCGTAGCCGAAAGTGTCGTCAGCGTTCTTCCGTGGAAGCTGTTCACAAGCGTGATGATGTTCCAGCGCTTTGCGTCCTTGCCGTATTTGTCAAAGGAATACTTTCTTGCTATCTTTATAGCACACTCGTTAGCCTCAGCACCCGAGTTGCCGAAGAACATCTTGTCATAACCCGTTACTTCACTCAATTTCGCCGCAAAATCAGCCTGGACCTTTGTGTAAAAGTAGTTCGATGTGTGCTGTATCGCACGAGCCTGCGCGCAAACAGCGTCCGCCCATTCCTCATCACAGTAACCGAGCGAGTTAGTGCCTATTCCGCTTCCGAAATCTATGTATTCCCTGCCGTCCTCGTCAACAGCAGTTCTTCCGCTGCCCTTTTCGAGTACAACATTGTAACGGTTGTATGTGTGCATAACGTGTTCATTGAATTTCTCAATAGTTGACATTTTTATCAGCTCCTTGCATTTTTATAAGAAATAAGTATATGGCACGGCGCAAAAATGACCGCCGATATCATCAAAAGTACAGACCTGCTCATTATTCCGCTGAAAAGGAATATCACCGAGGGTATTATCGATAAGCTCAAAGCACGGAAAACACTGTTTTTCTTAAAGCACACCGCCCATATCACGCAGTATGCAGTAACAAGCACCGCATCAACAATAAGATATAAAGCGAAAGCCTCGTCCGAAGCCCACCCGAACCAAGTCTTGGGTATGTTTATCACCATAAAAGCAAAACACCCGTACCGCCCTATCTGTTCAAGTACCTCAACAGCCTTGTTTTCCCACCTGTTTTCAAACCCGTCCTTGCATTTCAAAGCAAAAATGACGTTCGGTATCATTATAATTACCATAAAAACAAGTCCGAATATGTTTATCTGACCCATTTATATCACCTTTAGGGACATTATAACAGAATTTATAACAAATTGCAACAGAAATTCAAATTTGTCAAAATCCTTTTTCCTTTAAATCGGAAACTATCTCAACATAAGCCTCTCTCGGGTCAAAACCACTGAAATCCTCACGCATAAGATCGATAGTGTCCCCATGCGAAACACCTCTGTGATGAACGGGTTCATAAACCTTTCTGAACTCGCCCCACTTTGCAGACTCTACCGTCACAAGTCCGTCATTTCTGCCGTATTTGCGCAATATAAGATATGTAAAAGCAAGTATTCCGAAGCTGAACATTCCGCTCATAACGGAGGTGTAGCTCTGATAATACACCTTGCCCGAATCGGGGTTCTCACGATTGAATTTTTCCGCATATTCCGATGTGAATTCGTGACAGGCATTGTAAAAATCGGGGTTTTCATCTCCAAGCTTGTTAAAGCTCCTGTCCATATAAGCCGCCACCTTTCGGTATAAGCTGTCGGGAAGCTTCTGCGCCTCGTCTGCAACCTGCGAACCCCTGTGCGGAGTTCCCACCGTTGTCAGACTTGCAACATAGTCATCCATTCCGAGCGTGGAAATAACGTATCTCGCATCAAGTCCACCCTTTGAGTGTGCGATTATATTCACCTTTTCACAGCCCGTTTCATCTATCACTTCAAGTATGCGCTTCTTTATCTGCTCCCCTGCCGCTTCAACAGTGATACAGCCATCCTGCATACCGTAGTAAACAGCCGCACCGTTCCGCTTCAGCTCCTTGGGTATTCTTCCCCAGTAGTTGAAATAACGTCTGTCACGGAAACCTATCCCGTGAACGAGCAGTAAGGGATATTTCGTACAGCAGACCTGCGACTCTGCCCTCTGTTCATCACATTCCGCCCTCGTATCCTCGAAAGCATATTCCTCGTCGGCTATCTTGTACATATATCCAAGCACAAAAATGTTGACAACGGGTATCGGCAGAAGCAGGAAAACCACTATCCGCTTTATGATATTGAGCCTGTAGCAAAGCACAAGCACCCTTATTATTCCGTTCAGCGCAAAGCCAAGCACAAGCAGAACAGCCGTCACAGTGTCGGCAATGACAAGACCCCTCGGCAAGCCGAAAAAGCCGTTCACGCCCATTACAATGTAAAACGCCGTCTGCAAAAGCACCGACCAAGCGGAATACCCTATCAGGACTTTTCCGCCGTAAAGCGCCTTTACACGAACCTTGACACGAAGCTTACGGTTGTGCGGCTTTATCGACATCACAACTATGCGGACGAGAATAAACCCACCGCATAAAATGCCTGCCCAGACTGCCGCCGCCCCCGAAAAGTCCATAAGCTTTATAATAAGATAAACGATAAGACAGCAGTGCGGCAAAAAAGAAATTTCAATAACGCCGCCAAGCCGACCGAACAGCGGAAGCTTCCTCTTAACGTCAAGCACCGCCATTACAGAAATAAACGCTATAATAAGAAATAATTTAAGTAAAGTCATACCTGTCACCAATTATACTATATGTATTTATTATGTCAATTCAAACTATATGTAATTATACAAACTGAGTTCCAATACCCTGACTTGAAAGAAGCTCAACGAGTATCGAGTGCGGAACACGTCCGTCAATGATACAGGTCTTGGAAACACCTCTTCGTACAGCCTCAACACAGCAGTCTATCTTCGGTATCATACCGCCCGAGATAATGCCCTGACGTTTCATAAACGGTACATCACTGACGTGTACAGTCGGAATGAGCGTAGAAGCATCGTCCTTGTTTTTGAGAAGTCCGACAATATCCGTCATAAGGATAAGATTCTCCGCACCAAGTTCAGCCGCAATTCTCGAAGCCGCCGTGTCAGCATTGATGTTGTAGGTCTGACCCTGTTCATCGCAGGCAACCGTAGAAATAACAGGAATGTAGCCATTATCAAGCGCATCAAGAATAGGCTTGGTGTTCACATTGACTATCTCACCGACAAAACCGAGATCGTCCTTGCTCTCTATCTTGTGCGCAGTTATCATATTGCCGTCAATTCCGCACATTCCGAGAGCATTGCCCTTGTGGAGCGTAAGATGCGAAACAAGCTCCTTGTTCACCTTTCCCGCAAGCACCATCTTAACGATGTCAACAGTAGCCTCATCAGTGTAGCGAAGTCCGTTCACGAACCTGCTCTCAATGCCGACTCTTTTGAGCATATCGTTTATCTCGGGACCGCCGCCGTGAACAAGAACTACCTTTACACCAATGAGCGAAAGCAGTACAATGTCACTCATAACAGCGTCTTTGAGTTCTTCGTTCGTCATAGCGTTTCCGCCGTATTTTACAACAACTATCTTGCCGTAGTATTTCTGTATGTACGGGAGCGCATCAATAAGTACCTTTGACCGTACCAGATTAGATATGTTTTCCATTTCTCTTCTTCCTCAATTCATTCTATACTAATTGTATAAATCATATTGTTATATACAATTATGAACGATAATCACCGTTTATCTTAACATAATCATAAGTGAGGTCACAGCCCCAAGCCGTAGCTTTGGCTTCGCCCTGATTAAGCTCAATGTATATCTCAATTTCGTCCTCGGTGAGGATCTTCTTAGCCTCGTCCTCGGAGAAATCAACGCCTGCACCATTTCTGCAAACAGCAATTCTTCCTGCCTTTGAACCGAGATCAACATCAACCTTGCTGATGTCGAATTCAGCCTCGGCATAACCGATAGCGCAGAGAACACGTCCCCAGTTAGCGTCAGCACCGAACATCGCACACTTGAAAAGCGGCGAGCGGATAACACTCTTCGCAACGATTATAGCAGTGTCAAGATCGGGCGCAGAAGAACATACGCAGGTAAGAAGCTTTGTAGCGCCCTCACCGTCCTTGGCAAGCATTCTTGTAAGGTTTGCCATTACCTGATAAAGCGCAGCCTTGAATGTGTCAAGATCAGCACCCTCAGCATTTATCTCGGAGTTCTCCGCAAGTCCGTTCGACATAAGCATACAAGTATCATTTGTGGACTGATCTCCGTCAACGGAAAGACAGTTGTATGTAATTTTAACTATCTCGGAAAGTGCTTTCTGCAACATCGGAGCGGAAACCGCACAGTCAGTGGTGATGAAATTGAGCGTAGTAGCCATATTCGGGTGTATCATTCCGCTGCCCTTAGCCATACCGCCGAGATGACAAACCTTTCCGCCTATCTCGAATTCAACAGCGTATTCCTTTTTCACCGTGTCAGTCGTCATAATGGCAGTCGCTGCATCAGCGTTTCCGTCATAAGCAAGCTTCTCCACAAGCTGCGGAACAGCCTTTTCAATAGGTTCAAGCGGAAGTATCTGTCCGATAACACCAGTCGAAGCAACGATTACCTCTTCCTGCTTTATACCCAAGGCATCGGAAACGAGTTTGCACATCGCATCAGCCTTAGCTTCACCGTCAGCATTGCAGGTGTTCGCATTCTTCGAGTTTACAATGACAGCCTTAGCCTTTCCGCCCGAAGCCGCAAGATTTTTCTTAGTAACGATAACAGGCGCACCCTTTACCTTGTTGGAAGTATAAACACCTGCCGCATTGCACATAACATCGGAAACGATAAGCGCAATATCATTCTTCTTGGTAGGGTTCTCCTTGATTCCGCAGTAAACACCGCTCGCTTTAAAACCCTCGGCAGCACATACACCGCCGTCAATTACTTTAAAATTCTCCATTTTATTTTTCCTCTTTTATTCTGATATCGATTTAAGCAAATGCAAGCTTTCCCTTTGGTTTAGGTATCTCTCTGCCCGTAAGTTCAGCGGTCTCAAGCCATTCATCGATCACCGTATGCACATTTTCAAGCGCCGTAAGCATTGATTCTCCGTCAGCCATACAGCCTGCAAGCTCGGGAACTTCGGCAATATAACTGCCGTCCTCCTCGCTCCAATATAAAATAACTTCATACTTATGCATTAAAATGACCTCCCATTCTATACTTAAGTATTATATTTCTTACCTGCTTGACCTGATAGGGTTTTGCCTTGTTTCCTTTAGGCTGAATGTTGATGATCTCCTCAACACCCTCTTTGAAATATATGAAATGATCTCCCTTGATCCTGACAACAAAGCCTAATAAAGTGAGTATCTTCTGTAAATCGGAAAATTCTATGTTGCTGTCAGAATTACCGCTCATTATTTGGATAAAAAGCTTGTCATATTTGCTCATAGCTGTATTCCCAATTCCGAATTCATATCAACCCTGTAGTCTCGTCTATCCCCATCATAATGTTCATGCACTGAACAGCCGCACCCGATGCACCCTTGCCGAGATTGTCGAAGCGTGAGCAAAGCATGATGTGGTCGTCATTGCCGAAAACGAATATCTGCATCATGTTCGTGTCTTTCATCGTGTTAGCCGCAAGGAAACCGTTCTCGAGAACGCCCTCGCCCATGAGCGGCATGACCTTTACGAAGTTCTGTCCCTCGTAATGCTCGGAAAGCATCGCATGAACAGCCTCCGCACTCGTCTTTTTGGGCATCGCTCTGAGGAAAAACGGCACAGCAACCACCATTCCGTTGTAGTAATCGTCAACGATAGGGCTGAATATCGGCGGATAGGAAAGACCCGATATCGCCATCATTTCCTTGATGTGCTTGTGCTGCTTGCCGAGCGAGTAAAATCTCGGCGAGTTGAATTCGTCAGGCTTGTTTTCACCCTCATAAACAGCAATAGCTTTCTTTCCCGCACCGCTGTAACCCGAAACTGCGTGACAGGTAACAGTGTGATAAGGCGCAATGAAGCCGTTCTTCACCATAGGATAGCAAAGCGCATTGAATCCGCTCGCATAACAGCCGGGGACTGCAACTCTCTTTGAAGCCGCAATTTTCGCACGGTGTTCAGCCGAAAGCTCGGGAAGTCCGTAGTCCCAGCCGGGCGCAGTTCTGTGCGCAGTCGAAGCGTCAAGTATCTTCGTGTGCGGATTGTCGCAAAGCTCCGCCGATTCAATAGCCGCAGCATCGGGCAGGCACAAAAATGTGTAGTCCGACTCGTTTATAAGACGCTTTCTCTCCGCCGTGTCCTTGCGAAGCTCTTCATCTATCGTGATAAGCTCTATATCGCTCCTGTCTTTCAATCTCTCAACGATGCGAAGTCCCGTTGTGCCTTCCTGACCGTCGATAAAAACCTTGTAAGCCATTATATTCTCCCTCTCGGGCGTTAAAAACGCCGACCTTATTTCGTGTATTTTCTTGCAAATTCTATCTGCTTCTTAACAGCCTCGGGAGCAGGACCTCCATCAGCCTTTCTCATATTTACACAAGTTTCAAGCTTTATAGCCTCGTAAACATCATCATCGAACACGGGCGAAAGCTCACGGAACTCTTCTATTGAAAGATTTTCAAGCACCGTCTGATTCTTTATGCAGTAAGCAACGAGCGTTCCCGTGATCTTGTATGCATCTCTGAACGGAAGTCCCTTTTTAACGAGATAATCCGCACAGTCGGTCGCATTGATGAAGCCTCTCGCCGCAGCATTTCTCATATTTTCCTTGTAAAGCTCCATTGTCGAAAGCATCGGGATAAACGTTGTAAGGCAAAGCTTTACCGTGTCGACAGCATCGAAAATGGCTTCCTTGTCCTCCTGCATATCCTTGTTGTATGCAAGCGGAGTCCCCTTTAACATAACGAGAAGCGTGTTGAGATCGCCGTAAACTCTGCCCGTCTTGCCTCGGATAAGCTCCGTGACATCGGGGTTTTTCTTCTGCGGCATTATCGATGAACCCGTAGCATAAGCATCATCAAGCTCAATGAACTTGAATTCCCACGAACTCCAGAGGATTATCTCCTCGGAAAAACGTGAAAGATGCATCATCAGTATCGAAATCGCCGAACACATCTCAACACAGAAATCTCTGTCCGAAACACCGTCCAAAGAGTTCATCGTTATATCTTCAAATCCGAGCAGCTCACAAACCTGCTTTCTGTTTATCGGATAAGTCGTCGTAGCAAGCGCACCGCTTCCGAGCGGCATTCTGTCCATACGCTTGTATGTATCCTCAAATCTGCCGATATCACGGATAAGCATCTGCGCATAAGCCATAATATGATGTGCAAATGTGATAGGCTGCGCGCGCTGCAAATGCGTGTAGCCCGGCATAATAGTGTCGAGATTCTTCTCCGCAATATCGCAGAGAACACCGATAAGCTCTCTTATCATCGGAATAATCTCGTTGACTTCATCTTTGAGGTACATTCTTATGTCAAGTGCGACCTGATCGTTTCTGCTTCGGGCAGTGTGCAGACGCTTGCCCGTGTCGCCGAGACGCTTTGTAAGCTCGGACTCAACAAACATATGAATGTCTTCCGCATTCGGGTCAAAAAGCAGTTTGCCGTCATCAATATCCGCAAGTATGCTTTTGAGTCCTGCGATTATCTTTTCGCTCTCGGACTTTTCAATAATGCCGCAGTCGCCGAGCATTTCAGCGTGTGCCATTGAACCCTTTATATCCTGCCTGTACATTCTTGAATCAAATTTTATCGATGAATTGAAATCATTGACCCGTGAATCGACCTCTTTTGAGGAACGTCCTGCCCACATTTTGCTGTTCATAATTGTTAAACTCCTTATTTATTTATCGCTTCATTGAGTTCGGGAATACTCGGCATAGACGTTACCGTCACCGTTTCATTCGCATCGGACGGCTCTGTTTCAATGCCGAGCAGCTCCGCCTCGCTCGAAAGCATCTTGTCAACGGGTATACCGTACTCCTCTATCTCTTCATCGGTCATTCTTATGAATTCCATTGTCTTTGTGTCAATGTCCCAGAAAAGATGATCCTTTCCGTCGACCTCTTTTACACTGATGAGTGCATACTGCCTCTGACCGTCATTGTTGACAACGATCTTATCGCCCTTTATCGTGTATAGGTTCAGCGCATAGGACATTATCTGTCCATTGCCGACATCATGACACTTGACGACCTCATCCGTGAACTGATATGCCGAAAATCCCATAAGATCCCCGTCATTGTCATATACAGCCGAATCGGGATAAAACCAGACTCCTATAAGCTGCTGCTGAAGCGCCTTCTCCTCTTCGCTCATCTGCGTGTCACCGCCCGAGCAAGCCGTTAAAAGCATTACAGCCGAAAAAATGATCCCAACCAGTATTTTCTTTATCTTCATCATAAAATCTCCGTTTGATCTTCCAATATCCGAGGCAATACCGCACAAAACCCGAAAAGCAGGTGCCGTGCGGTGTTGTCCCCGATTTTTTCAACAGTATTTTCCGCAGTTGAGCGAAAAATATACGTTTTCGCAGAAACAACACAAGGGCGGATAGCTGTCCGCCCTTATATTTTCTTTCACAAAATTACTTGTTTTCTCTCTTCTTGTCGAGCATAGCCTTTACCTTGATAGGAAGACCGAAGAGATTGATGAAGCCTGCGGAATCAGCCTGATTGTAAACATGATCTTCATCGAATGTTGCAACTTCTTCATCATAAAGAGTGTAAGGAGATGTAACGCCCGCATTGATGATGTTGCCCTTGTAAAGCTTGAGCTTAACATCACCCGTAACAGTTTCCTGTGTCTTTGTAACGAAAGCGGAAAGAGCTTCACGAACAGGTGTGAACCACTGACCGTTATAAACGAGGTCTGCAAAGTCGATAGCAAGCTTCTGCTTCATACGCTGTGTAGCCTTGTCAAGTGTGATAGTTTCGAGAACATCGTGAGCGTGGTAAAGAATAGCTCCGCCCGGTGTTTCATATACGCCTCTGGACTTCATGCCGACAAGACGGTTCTCAACGAGGTCAACAAGACCGATGCCGTTCTCGCCGCCAAGCTTGTTAAGAGCAGTTACAAGCTCTGTGCCGTTCATTGTCTTGCCATCAACAGCTGTCGGGATACCCTTTTCAAAGTGGATAGTAACATAAGTCGGCTTGTCGGGTGCCTGAAGAGGAGAAACGCCCATTTCGAGGAAGCCCGGCTTTTCGTACTGCGGCTCATTTGCAGGATCTTCAAGGTCAAGACCTTCGTGGGAAAGATGCCAGATGTTCTTGTCCTTGGAGTAATTTGTTTCTCTGTTTATCTTAAGAGGAATGTTGTGAGCCTCTGCATAGTCGATCTCTTCGTCACGGCTCTTGATGTCCCAGATTCTCCAAGGAGCGATGATCTGCATCTCGGGAGCGAATGCCTTGATAGCAAGCTCGAAACGAACCTGATCGTTGCCCTTGCCTGTGCAGCCGTGGCAGATAGCGTCAGCGCCTTCCTTGATAGCGATCTCTGCGATCCTCTTTGCAATGATAGGACGTGCAAAGGAAGTGCCGAGCATATACTTGCCTTCGTAGATAGCACCTGCCTGAACGGTAGGATATACATAATCAGTGATAAATTCTTCTGTAAGGTCTTCGATGTAAAGCTTGGAAGCGCCTGTCTTGATAGCCTTTTCTTCAAGTCCGTCAAGCTCGGTTCCCTGACCAACGTTTCCCGAAACAGCGATAACTTCGCAGTTATTGTAGTTTTCCTTTAGCCACGGAATGATGATAGAAGTATCAAGTCCGCCCGAGTAAGCCAGAACAACCTTTTTAATTTCCTTAGCCATTTTATTTTCCTCCATAAATATGTATTTGCATACATAGATTTTTAACGATCTCTGTCGTACAAGTTTTATTATACACCTATTCCTGCTTTTGTCAAGAGTTTTTGCATATTTTTCTTGATTTTTTATTTTTATGCATTATTTTCTGTATATTATTTGATTTTATGCAAGTGTAAATGTATAAAACGTGTATATTGGTTATATTTTTGCATAAAAATGTTCATAACTGAGTGCAAAAGCCGAATTTTCCTAATAAAAATGCCCGACAGGACACCTGAATGACCTGTCGGGCAACAAATTTTTAATTTATGATTTTTTGCCTGCCGTTCACAATATCTGCTATATTTATCCATTCAGGTTTTAAGCGTTAATATCATAACATACACGCCCGAACCATCACTATAAATATAATATGTAAATGAAACCATACCAAGCGATTTCGTCATTTTTGAATTGGTATAGACATTAAAAATGAAAGTAAACGAATCACCATCATCCTCTATCTCATGCTCTCCATCAATAAAATCAAGATACAGCCCATGATCCTCCAAATAATTTTGATAATTTTTATAATTATCGTATGTCGCCATTCCCGAATAAAGTTTAATTACAGCTTTCCCGTCATCTGTTAATGTACTCTTTACAAAAGACAGATAACTGCATATATCAGAGGGATTTGGGATATATGTGAGCTTTTCGGTTGAAGAAGACTTTGATGTGTAAGACTCGGTTGTGATCTTCACAGTTTTCTTTTTGCCAACAAGAACATCCCCCTCTATGGTTTTTTTCGTGGGAGCGACTGCAAAATAATAGGTCTTGCTTTTCTTCAACCCCTTTATTGTGCATTTGATTCTGCCATCCGATGTTCTCTTCAACGTATAGTCGGAATACTTCTTGTACGTCTTTCCATCGGAAGTTCTCTTATATACCCTGTAAGAAGTTGCCGACTCCAGATCATCCCAGTACAGAGTAACATCCGTTCCCTTTATCTTTTTTGTAACACTTTCAATCCGATCTTCATAAGTTTCCGCACTTGCAACGATCGCTGTTTCGATAAAGCCTGCCGGCATTGCGACTGCACCAAACGATAAAACCGCTGCAAGAGCCGCCGATATTATTTTGTTTCTGAATTTCATAACAATTACTCCTTTTCAATTTACAACTGTTCATATTCCACTGCGGCAGAACATACCCGTGTTGCTTTTATTTTTTGTACAAACATCAAAAGCACCCTCACAGCAGCCCCCCTAACCCAAAAATCCATCTGTGACATAGTTTTTTTACATTTTTTCTTATTATAAAGCAGAATTTTCTATTTGTCAAGTAGAATTTTCACCTATTAAATGGTTTTTTATATTTTCTTCTGCTGATAATATATAAATAAAAAGCCACGAAACCCCGAAAGGAGCGAATAACAATGAATATCAACTACTGCGAAGTGGGACAGCGAATGGCAAAGCGCAGAAAAGAGCTCGGACTTAAACAGTATCAGATCTGCGAAATGATCGACGTGAATTACAAGTATATCTCCAACCTCGAAACCGGACGTTCCGCACCGAGTCTGGAAGCGCTTATGGATATATGCGCCGCATTGAAAACCACACCCAACTACCTGCTCCTCGGCACGGACGGAAATATCTCGGATGATGTTATTTCCGAAAAGATAGGCAGCCTTGACAGCAAAAGCAAGCTTATCATCAACGATATAATCGATGCAATAAAAAAATACGAATAAAAACAAAAACACAGCCTGCCGTTTAAGACAGACTGTGTTTTTTGTTATATGTTATATCAGATCTTATTTCTTCTCCCCGTCCCGAAGCTCCGAAATGATGTCAATAAAACTGTCAACATCATCGAAATCCTTGTAAACGGACGCAAAGCGAACGTATGCGACTTCATCTATCTCACGAAGAGCCGCAAGAACTCTGTCGCCTATCTCCGAGCTTGTGACCTGCGTGACCATTTTGTTCGCATAGTAGCTTTCGATCTCATCAACGATGCGGTTGATATCCTCTGCGGAAACGGGACGCTTCTTCACGGCTGTGGAAATTCCTGCGATAAGCTTGTTGCGGTTGAAAAGCTCCGCCGTGTTGTCCTTTTTCGTGACGAGCAGAACGGGAACTTCGACCGATTCATAAGTCGTGAACCGTCTTCCGCAGCTCGTACATTCCCTGCGGCGGCGTTTCTGACCGTCGGCAGGACGGGAATCAATGACCTTTGTATCTTCAAAACCGCAGAACGGACAACGCATATCTTACCCTCCACAAAGCATAAACTTATGTTATAAAACCTTGCTGTTATTATACAATATTTTTGCCTTTTTGTCAATACAGAGAGTATATTTTTGCATAAATATTCTGAAATATGCCTTTGCGTAAAATTTTCTTTTCTTTATGTGTAATTTATCTGAAAGTTTATTTGTCAAATGCTACAAAACAAGCGCATTTCCTTGACTTTTTGACACGTTTGCTGTATAATTATACTACTAATAAATATAAGTATAAACAAAAACACAGATTAGGAACTGATATACAAATGGCATTATCCCGTGAGGCTCAGAAAGCCTATAAAAAAGCACAGAAACAAAAGCGCAAGGAACGGCGGGGTCACTGGCTCCTCATTCAGAGAGGCGACGGCGCAAAGGAAGTCGTCAGCAAGATATTCACGCAGCTCTGCCTTGTGATACTCATCGGCTGTATCTTTATACTCGGAAGCGAGCTTTGGCAGTCGGTCAGCACAAAGATACTCAACGGAAACCTCAAAGAACTTATCATCTCGCATATCTCCATAGGCGATAACGGCGGTGAGCTTCTCCCGAGTGCAAAACAGCTCCTCGCAATAAATGAAGATACCGTAGGCTGGGTGCAGATAGACGATACCAACATCGCCCTCCCCGTTGTCCAGAAAAAAAGCAGCGACGGCAATACATACTACCTCAAACGTGCATTTGACGGCAGCAAGAACAAGGCAGGAACTATCTTCCTCGACCGCCGTGCAACGCTCAACGCACACGAACGCTCGGACAACCTTATCCTCTACGGTCACAACCAGAAGGACAAGACCATGTTCGGCGACCTCGCAAAATATAAGCACGACCTTGATTTCTATAAATCGCACCCGACAGTGACTTTCAGCTCGAATTACAGCACCGATGTGTATAAAATAATTGCCTGCTTCGTAACTCCCGTTGAAACATGGCAGACCGCCGACGGCGTTATCTTTGATTACCATAACTGCATAAACTTTGAAAATAAGCAGCAGTATAACTATTTCATCGAAAACGTTGAGCTTCGCTCGCAGATAGTCACGGGCGTTGACGTTGAATACGGCGACTCGTTCCTCACCCTCTCGACCTGCTCGAATGAGTTTGAACCGTCCCGTTTCGTTGTCATAGCAAGGCGCACACGCAAAGACGAAGACCCGTCTGTCGATACTTCGCAGGCTTACACAAACAAGAGTGCAAAAGAACCCGACTGGAACGTGATCTATCATAGATAAATTTCTATCACAGATAAAATTTTTATCAATAAAAAATTTTACACGAGGTTAAAATAGATGTCAAATAAAAGCTTTTTCGATAAATTTATACCAAAGAAAGACGATTCACCAAAGGTCAAGGCTTCAAAGATCGTCACGCTCGCAGCCGCAGCCGTACTCGTTGTGACGGTCATCATACTTATCTGCCTTGTCATAGGCGAACAGCGCAACAAGAAGCTCAACGATGAACTCGCAAGCCAGCATACCACAGTTATAACCTCGGAAACCGCTCCTCCCGTTACCACTGTCACAGAGGAAACCACGGTAACGACCGCTCCCCCTCCGCTCGTACTGCTCGACAGTATGAGATCATTCGTTGACGAAAATCCCGATACGGCAGGCTGGATAAAGGTCGGCGGTACATACATCGACAACGTTGTTGTCCAGACGGAAAACAACAGTGACTACCTCGACCGAAATTTCTACGGTCAGAAAGCACAGCCGGGAACGGTCTTTGCCGATTACCGCTGCAATGTCAACGACTATGACGACAACCAGAGCAAGAACATTATCCTCTACGGTCACAACCAGCGTGACGGCACAATGTTCGGCACACTCAGCTATTATAAGGTCAAGCCGTCCTCGGGCAGCACAAAGGGCTTCGACTTCTATGTCAACCACCCGACCTTTGAATTCTCCAACCTCTATGAAGAATACACCTATAAGATCATTGCCGCTTTCGTTATCGAAGTCGAACCCCAACACACCCGTGACGGGATCATATTCGACTACCATAACTACATAAACTTCGGCAAGAGCCGCCCGTTCGATTCGTTCAGGGAAAATATCCTCAAACACACTGCCATAAACACAGGCGTTGACTTTGACGAGAACGATAAGTACCTCACGCTTTCCACCTGCTCGAACGAGTTTGAACCGTCCCGATTTGTTGTTATCGGCAGACGTGTCCGTGACGGTGAATCGGCAGATGTCGATACAACGCTCGCATCTGTAAATTACGAAGCAAAGGAACCCGATTACAGCTTCATCTATAATCAGTAAAAGGATAGTTTTCAATGTCAGATAACAAGTTCGGCTTCACAGTCGATGATATAATTGCGGAATTCGACAAGAAAAAAACCGAACCGTCCGCACCGCACAATATAACAGAAGACTATGACGGGGAATTTTCCGAGGAGTTATCTCCGAACGGCGAGTATGTCCCACGCCATGCAAAGCCTGCCCCTCCCGAGGAAGAAACCGAGCAGAACGGAAATATTCCCGACAGCTCAGACACTTCCGCCGAGCAGGACAAGTCAGCCGAGCCTAAGGCAGCTAACGTGACAACGGCAGAAGAACCAAAGCCGGAAAGCACATCAGCTTCACCCGAAGCCGATAAACACACCGAGCAGGAAACCGACGGGCCTGACGAACCTGCAATTGCTCCGCCAACGGAAAGTGAAGTCCCCGAAACCACAGAAAATAAGGAAAATGATATTACAGAAAGTAATATTGTTGAAGATATATCCGAAGAGGAAACAAACGAGCCCTCCGAATCCGAAGCTCCGCCGCAGCCTGCAGCCGTTCCTGACGATGCCGACAAAGCCGAAAGCGAGCCGACGGGAACCGTTGAAGTCCTCAATGCCGATATCCCCGACTGGGGCGATATCCTCCCCGAGCCGAGCATAGAGGAAACGATCGACGATGCCATCGCCGACCTCGACAGTGAAGAGATCGAAGAGGACGAAACCGTCCCCGAAGATATCGACGAAACCGATGATACCGTCAACGATATTTCCGATGATGAAATAATCGATGACGAAACAGATCCCGAAAAGACGGACACTCCGACCGAGGAAGAAAATAAAACCGAAAAAGCCGACAGCTCCGAAAGTGAAACCGTCCGAACCGATGATATACCTGCTTTCAACCCCGAGCCTGTCACTCTCACTGCCGAAGAAACTGCGGAAGACAACGCCAAAAAGGCAAAGAAGAATATCCTGAAAGAGATCCTCCCGTGGAAAGGCGATACCGTCTTTGAGATGATACGAAAAATAGTGTTCATCATCGCAGTTATCATCTTCATCGGTGCAGGCGTTATGCTTGCAAGCACCCTTATCCAGTCGAACAGAGCCGTAAAAGACCTCGAAAAGATAAAGGAAGTCGTTACCACAACAGCGAAAACCACTATCGACAGCGAGGGCAATGTTATTACGATCGCACCGACCGAGGAGGAAGAACAGCAGCATAACATCGACATTATGTCCTATTATAAAGGTATAAGCGACAAGGTGGTCGGCTTTATCGAGCTTGAGGGCTGCGATATCTACCAACCCGTTGTCCAGGACCCCGAGGATACGACCAACACCTACTACCTTACGCATACATACTATGACGAGCAGAACAAGGGCGGCGCTATCTTTATGGATTACCGCTGCACCGTCAGCGAGGATTATGTTTCCCCGAACCTCGTACTTTACGGTCATAATCAGGAAGACGGAACAATGTTCGGCAACCTCAAAAATTATAAGCAGGATCTTGACTTTTATGCCGCTAACCCGACAGTAACGCTCCGCACCGAGTACGAAAGCGGAACTTACCTCATTTATGCCTATTTTGTAACGAATGCCCTCGAAAAGCAGGATTCCAACGGCGAGGTGTTCCATTATCACGATTATATCGAAGCACTCAATGACGAAGCCACATTTGATTGGTATATGGGCGAAGTCCAGTCACGCAATCAGATAATCTCCCCCGTAAAAGCAGAGTTCGGCGACAAGCTTTTAGTCCTCTCGACCTGCTCGAATGAGTTCACCAACTCACGTTTCGTAGTTTTCGCACGAAAGCTCCGCAGCGGCGAAAGCGTTTCCGATTACGATTTCACCTCCGCTTCATTCAACCCTTATGCAAGAGGAGTTGACTGGACGGCGATAATGTCAGGCGAAACCACAACGGAACGCACGGAAGAAACGTCCGAGGAAACGACCGTCCCCGAGGAAACCGACGAGGACGGCGAAACAACAACCAAAAAGAAAAAGAAGAAGAAAACCTCCGTTTCCGATGAGGAAAACAGCACAGATACATTAAACGCAGGTGATTCCGATACGGATACTCCCGTTGATGCAGATGTAACGACCATTCCTACCGATGCTTCCGATGAAGGCGGTGAAGATACCACCTCCAAAAAGAAGAAAAAGAAAACCACAACGGAAGAAACGGAAGAAACGGAAGAAACCTCTGCCGAAGAAACAACTTCCAAGAAGAAAAAATCGACTGACGCCGATACCTCTGAGGAAACAACGGCTGAGGAAACCACTACCAAGAAAAAATCCAAAAAGACGA
Source organism: uncultured Ruminococcus sp. (assembly GCA_900550695.1). Lineage (GTDB taxonomy): Bacteria > Bacillota > Clostridia > Oscillospirales > Ruminococcaceae > UMGS363. The sequence goes on along the minus strand of URTF01000005.1, from coordinate 32,643 downwards.
CCACAGAAACCACAGCCGAGGAAACGACCACAAAGAAAAAGAAATCAACTGCCAAAGAAACCACTGCGGAAACTTCCGATACCGAGGAAAGCACAGTCACAAGCGTCCCCGAAACCGAATCGGAAGAAACCACTACCGTTACTGCGAATTAAAGGAGTTTTTACATAATGGCACTCGCCGATGAAGTTTACCAGTCACAGCATTACAAGGAAAAAGAAAAAAAGAAGAAAAAAAGCTTTTCCGAGGCATTTATCCCTCACAAAGGCGACTCGGGAAAGGAAATAGCCGGCAAGATATTCTCACTTTTTGCAATAGCAGTGCTTATCGCCTGCATTGCAGTGCTTGCGGTGTATTTTTACCACCAGTTTGAAGCGAAGCAGAACAACAACAAGCTCAACGTTATCTACAACAACGCTTCAGGCAGTTCCGCAGGAAGGAACGATACTGCGGACAGCGCTCTCCCCTCCGATAATATCGAAGAAATCCCCGAGGAACAGCGTCCGCCGCTCGTCAAATCCGAAGCTGCGGAGGAAATGCTTGCGATAAACCCCGATTATATCGGATATATCTATATTCCCGATGTCCTCGGTGAGCCCGTCGTTCAGCGTGATAACAGCTACTACCTGAAACACAACTTCTACGATCAGGTGCGCTCGGTCGGAACGGTATTCGCCGATCCCCGAAACATCACCAACGATTATTCCGACAAGCAGAGCGACAACATTATCCTCTACGGTCACAATAACCGTGACGGCTCAATGTTCGGCAACCTCGACTATTATAAATGGGATCTCAAATACTGGCTCAAAAACCCATTTGTCTACTATGATAACTATTACGAAAACTATACTTACGTTATCATATCCTCGTTCGTCATAAACACGCTCCCCGAGCATGACGACGGAAACCTGTTCGATTACATCAATTATGTCAATTTCAAGGACAGCGGAGCTTATACTTTTGAGAATTTCAAAAAGGAAATAACCACCCGCAGCCAGTTCCTGACCGGAATCGACTTTGATGAAAACGATAAATACCTGACCCTTTCCACCTGCGCATACGAATGGGACGAAGCACGTCACGTTATAATCGCAAGACGCCTTCGTTCGGGTGAAACCACCGAAAACATAGATACCTCGAACTTCAGTGTAAACCAGAACCCGAAATGGCCTGCAATTTACTATAAGTTCAACGGCGGTTCATATACAGAATAAGATCTGAAAGGAAATCACTATGAAAAAAAGTACAGTTTTGAGCGGCATCGCATCTTTGCTGCTGGTCGCAGGATTCTATACCTTTGCTTTCTGCCTTGTCGAAGATGTCGATGAAGAGCCGATCTCAATGGACTTCTACTATTCGACCGAAACGGACGCAGATACGGGAGAAGACATTGGCGAAGCGACCTCCGCAGCAGTTTCGGAATACTCAGGAATGGACTATTCCGATATCGTCACTAAGCATGAGGCTGTTACGACCGTTCCCCCGAGCTTTGACGATGAAAGTGAAGCTCCGATAAGTCTTCCGTCAGGTCATGCGGAGGAAATCGGCGATACCAACGAAAACAAAAACACCGCTTCGAATAAAGAAGTTTTCGCCGACGATAATAAGCAGGGCAACAACCTCTCGGAACTCGGCACAGACGATGACCCGACCGATGACCTTATGGAGGATCAACAGGATTACGATGATGAGGAGGACAACGACGATCTTATCATCGATGATGACCCCGATCCCACTGACGGCAGCTCCGTGAGCGCCTCCGAGATCCTTGCGGATATCCCCTCCGTTTCCGTAACTGATGTTGTTGTCGTAACACTCGATGACAACGTAGAAACGACTCCGACCTTCCTCACAACGGAAAGCAGCAGTGATTCATCGACCTTTGACACAAACGGCAGTGAAGTTTTCACCGCAAAATACGGCGGCTCTGTACATACCGACGATGCTTTCGACCTTATTTGCAGGATCGTCAACAACGAAATTTCCACCTCTTTCAGCGATGAGGCTATCAAAGCTCAGGCTGTCGCAGCGTATTCCTACGTCAAGTATCACAACGTGAACGGACTTACCCCGACTGTCCTCGTAAAGGGCAACCCTCCGCAGCGCATCGTTGACCTTGTTTCCTCCGTCTGGGGAAAGTGCTGCTACTACAACGGCAAGGTCGCACAGACAGTCTATATGGCATCGTCCTCGGGATATACGGCTTCTTCCGTAAACGTATGGGGCGGAAGTCTTCCCTACCTCGTCAGCGTTGAATGTCCTTTCGATGCGGACGGCGACCCCAACTACGGCAAGCAGACAAAATTCTCCGAAAGCGAGATACGTTCCTCGCTCGAACGCTACCTCGGCATCACACTTTCGGATAACCCCGAAAAATGGCTCACCGTTACGGGTCATATCGACGGCAACTATGTTTCGACCGTTGACGTTGACGGACAGGTGACAATTACCGGACGCAAATTACGGGAAAGCGTTCTTTCATACAATCTCAAAAGTGCAAGCTTCGATATTTCCTATTCGGACGGATATTTCATCTTCACAACATACGGCTGGGGTCACGGCGTAGGAATGAGCCAGAATGGCGCAAATTACCTCGCAAAGCTTGGCTATTCATACGATCAGATCTTGAAATATTACTATACGGGGATTGATGTGTTATGATCACAATGTATGAATTGATAGAAAAGAAAAAGCATGGCGCAGAGCTTTCTGCCGAAGAGATCAAATGGTTTGTTGCCGGATATGTTTCCGGCGACATTCCCGATTATCAGGCTTCGGCATTGCTCATGGCGGTATGCTTTTCTTCTTTATCGGACAAAGAAACAACCGAGCTGACAATGGATATGGCAAGCTCGGGAGATATGTTCAAACCGAACCTTGATAAATTCTGCGCCGATAAGCACAGCACGGGCGGAGTCGGCGACAAAACAACGCTCATAACCGCCCCTGTCGCAGCCAGCTGCGGAATATATGTCCCCAAAATGTCGGGCAGAGGTCTTGGACACACAGGCGGAACTATCGATAAGCTTGAAGCTATTCCCGGATTCAGAACCTCACTTTCCTATGATGATTTTATAGAATGTGTAAAAAAAGTCGGTTTCGCAGTTGCAGGTCAGACGGGTTCGCTCGTCCCTGCGGATAAAAAGCTTTACGCCCTGCGAAATGCCACAGCGACCGTTGACAGCATACCGCTTATATGCTCGTCTATCATGAGCAAAAAGCTTGCCACGGGCGCAGACGGCATCGTCCTCGATGTAAAGGTCGGCGACGGCGCATTTATGAAGACCGAAGAGGACGCAGAAAGGCTCGCCCGTGCAATGGTCAGCGTAGGAACTCTCGCAGGAAGAAAATGCTCCGCTGTCCTCACGGATATGGATCAGCCGCTCGGAATGGCTGTCGGAAACTCGCTCGAGGTCATCGAAGCTATTGAAGCGCTCAAAGGCAACGCACCTGCCGACCTGCGCAAAGTTTCACTCACCCTCGCAGCGGAAATGCTCCGACTTGCAGGCAAGGGCAGCTTTGAGGAGTGCTTCGCTATGGCTGAAAACGCCCTCACCTCGGGAAAAGCGCTTGAAACGCTCCGCAGAATGATCTCCGCACAGGGCGGCGACCCGAAAGTTACCGAGGACTATTCGCTTTTCGGCAAAGCTTCGCACACACTTGAAGTATTCTCGGACAAAGACGGCTTTATAAACAAAATTTCCTGCGAGAAAACGGGAATGATATCCCTCAAACTCGGCGCAGGCAGAAAATCCAAAGAAGCTTCTATCGACCCGACCGCAGGCATAATATTTGATAAGAAAGTCGGCGGCTTTGTGCGTAAGGGCGAGCGGCTCGGAACGCTTTATACCTCGACCGAGTGTGATTTGGACGGGCTCGGCGAGGAATTTCGCTCGATTTTCCGCATAGAACCGTCACTTTCCAAAGAAACGAAAAAAATTATAAAAAAAGTTATAAAAGGTATTGACATTTAATATTATATGCTGTATAATATTAAATGTCAAGCAAGATAAATATTTCCGTGTTAAAGAGATAGGCAATGTCAAGGATCGCCGATCGTCTTTAACACTAAACACCTACTTTAGACAGGAGGAAAACATAATGAACGATGTAATCGAAAAAATCAGCAAAACTATCAGCGAAACAGGTAAAGTAGTCAGCGAAAAAACAAAGCTTGTAGGCGAAACCGCAAGACTTAACAGCAAGATCCTCTCCAAAGAGGGCGTTGTCCGCTCCAATTATTCCGCTATCGGCGAGTTCTATTATAATAAGTATAAGGACGCTCCCGATGAGGATATCGCCGAAACGATCAACGATACTACAGCGGCTCTCAACGCTATCGATGAGATGAAAGCACAGCTTCTCTCCCTCAAGGGCGCAGTAAAATGCGTAGAGTGCGGCGCTGAATGTCCTATCGACAATTCATACTGCGGCCACTGCGGCGCAAAGCTCGTAAAGCCCGAGCCTCCCAAGGAGGAAGAGCCTGCCGGGGAAACAGAGCAGACCGAAACAGCAAGCTCCGAAGCTGCCGAAGCAGCAGAGGAAAAACCCGAGGTACTTGAAGGCGAAGTTATCGACACCGACAAGACCGAGGAATGATCCAAGTGTTTAATTAAACAAATAAATGACATCACGATAGACAGCAGGAATGACATTTTTATCCGACATTTGATCCTGACAGCACGAAAAAACATCATGAGTAACAATTGATTTGACACCACGCTATGACACCTCAGTAATACTAAACACCAATAAAATACAGGAAAAAATCTGCGCCGAAATCCTATATATGCGAGATTATCGGCTTGATTTTTTCCAAATTTTAAATGGTGTTTAGTATAAAACAACAAGTTTCGACATCATGTTATGACATCTTAGCAAAACATCACGTTCCGACAGAATTTACGACAGCAGGCAAAGACATCACGAACGACAATACATATTGACACAATAACAAACATCAAAGTCAGACACCATTGTTCAACATCATAATAGGTGATGCAAAACCGCCGCAGTTCACTATGAACTGCGGCGGTTTTATGCTGTAAAAATATACTATTATATATGAACTGCCCTTAGAAAAAATTTCTAAGCTTTAATTTCTGAACTGTGCCATAAGATCGTCGAGCGTTCTTGCCTGACCGCTGAGTTCTTCGCTCGATGCGGCGGATTCTTCGGCAGTTGCGGCGTTCTTCCTTGCAATATCCGAAATAGCACCAAGCTTATCCGTGATAACACTTATCTGCGCTCTCTGCTCGTCACAGGCTTTGGAGATGCTCTCAACGAGGGCGTTTACATCTCTCGACTTTGTAGTAACGGCATCAAGCGATTCGGCAGTTGCATTTGCGATAGCTGAACCCTTTGCAACGGCTTCGGTCGTGTTCTGGATAAGTGCCGTTGTGCCCTTTGCGGCTTCTGCGGACTTCGATGCGAGGTTTCTTACCTCATCGGCTACGACTGCGAAGCCCTTGCCTGCCGCACCTGCTCTTGCGGCTTCGACAGCGGCGTTGAGTGCAAGGATATTTGTCTGGAATGCGATATCATCGATAGTCTTGACGATCTTTTCGATCTGTGCAGACATCTCTGTGATCTGCTCCATTGAATCGAGAAGCTCTTTCATGCTGGCATTGCTGTTTTCGATACATTCGCCCGTCTGATTTGAATTCTCTCTTGCCTCATCGGCATTGTCAACACTCTGCGAAACGAGTGTCATAAAATGCTCGATTATTTCGTTAAGTTCGTCAACGGTCTGCGACTGCTCGCTTGCACCCATTGCAAGGCTCGTTGCCGTTTCGGAAACGCTGTCCGCACCGATAGTTACCTGCGAAGAAGCAGTGCTTACGCCATCGATAACACTCTGCATAGATGAAGCAATACCCTCGATCGAACCCTTTATGGAGGAGAAGTCGCCGACATAATCCGCCGAAAAACGGACGTTGAAGTTTCCGTTCGCCATATTTTCAAGGTTTACGGAAATATCATTTACATAGCCTTTGAGCGCCGTGTTCGTCTTTGCAAGCGCTTCACAGAGCGTACCGAGAATATCATCGCCGAAATAATCGGGAGCATAGCTGAGATCGCCGCTTTCCATGCTGATGATAGCCTTATGTATGCTCTTTACAGGCTTCAGACACTTTTTAAGGATAAAACTTCCTACGAAAATGACTGCAAGTATCGCAGGAACAAAGATCGCAATGTAGACTATCCTGAGCATACGGAGGGAACTTGAATATTCTCTGTAATTGATGCTGTAGCCAAGCTGCCAGCCGTTTGAAAGCGGCGAGGTGCATACCATGACTGTTTTGTTGTTGTAATCCTTTATCTTTACAACGGAATCCGCTGTAATATTTTTTCCCGAATACTGCGGCACATCGGCAACATTAACAAATTTTGCTTCGCCGTCTGCGGCAGTTGGAAGAAAATCAGCATTTTCGTGTACGATAAAATTGCCCGCTGTTGAAACAAGGAACGTGTATGAATTATCATATATCTTGAACTCGCTGCATTTTGCAACCAGTTCATCAATAGTAACATCTGCACCGACAACGCAGAAAAGCTCCGATCCCTTTTTAATACTTTTCGCAACGGTGACAACAAGACTGCCCGTGTTCGCATCAATATAAGGATCTGTGCAGATCATCTTTCCGTCCGCCGCAACAGCAGCCTTATACCAATCCCGTTCGGTCACGATAAGACCCTCGGGAACATCGATACCGGAAGCAAAAATAACATCTTCATTAGGGAAGCATACATAGTTTTCCATTATTGAGCTGTCAAGTGATTTACGGTCGTTGAGAGCCTTCATCGTCTCGTTTCTGTCAAGTCCGTAATCGGCAACTGCCTGTCCGACAAGATAAAGTCCGTTTTCCTTGTCCTTTATCCAGCTGTCAAGTCCATTGGCATAGATCTGCATTTCGGCAACGATCTTTTCACGCTGTTCGTCGCCTACGATCTTATCGGAAATACCGTAGCCCACGCCCATAACAAGCACCTGCAGTATCACCATTACCGCACAAATGTACAAAAGTATTCTTTTGTCAAATCCGATCGTCTTTTTTTTCATTTTATTCACCCTTTATTATACTTTTCTGAATAACTGAAATGCAGCGAATACCAGCGCAAAGCAAAGATTATATGCGCAGGTCATTGTTGCCGAAAGCTCGCCGAAGCATTTGAGAAGCACCATTGCAAAGCATATCATTATTCCGAGCAGCACCGATACCGCCTCAAGCGCAATGCCCGTAGTGATAGTCCCACGGAGGTTTTTGCAGCCGCATATTATCGATGAAAGCGCCGCAAATTTTCCCGAGCAAGCCGCCGATGCCCTGACCTTCGGGTCATAAGCGACCGTTTCTTCATACTGTTCATAAAGTCTGAACGGCAGCAGTTTAAAATATTCGGACGAAACTCCATAAAGCTCCGATATAAGGTTTATCGATATGAGCGAATCGACTGTTTTTATAATAGTATAAACTCCCTGCTTTGAAAGCTCACCCAATGCCCTCTTGACTTCGAGCGAGGGGCTTATCTCAACAATGAACATCGCCGAAAGCTCACCCGAGATGGAGAGATATACCGCCGATCTTCCGCCGCGCGTGTATTCCTGCTCCTTTGCCGCCGAGGGAACTTCCTCAATGCTGTGATTTATCATAAGCTCACGGCTGCCGAGAAGTACACGCTTGTTGTTTATCCAGCCGCAAAGTCCCATTGAATCCTCGAAAATGTAGCTTTCCACAGGGTCAAGCAGCTCGGTCTTTCCTGCGATGATGTCGTAAAACATATTCTTTAATATGCTGCCCGACTGGTTCGTAAGGCTCGCCGCCTCAACGATAGCTTCATCTATTCTCGTATCGGAAAAGACCTTTATCGCCGAAAGCGTAACGCTGCCCTGCGGGAAAAGCTGTGCAGCATCAATGAGAACGCTGTTCGTATCGGCGAATTCTTCAACTGCATCATATCCGAGCAGCGCACCCTGAAGCTCCGAATTCTTCTTTGAAGCTTTCTCCATAGGAAGATTTACAACGAGCATCAGCGAAACAGCCGAACATATCGCAACGCAGCCCGTGAATACCGAGAAGCCGACATAAGCGCCTGCCGAACCGTATTCGCCCTTAGCCACGAAGCCTGCGATCACCCCGACTATCACTCCCGCCGCAAGTATTATCGGCGTGAACACACGGCAGAAATTGTCCGTGCTGTCGGGCGCATAAGAAATTTTCAGGAAGTCACGGAGCATCTCCGTCTTTTTCATCGAAACAAGACTCGGAAAATCACGGAGCGTTCCCCTCGTGAAATTCTGCGCCGTTTCTTCGTCCCCGACCTTCAGCAGAGCGTATTTGTCGCCGCTGCCCGAAACGAAGCTGAAGCTCCGCTTTGTCCTCATTACAATAAGCATCTTTCCTATCGTGTTGAACAGCAGCGAAAGTATCGCCGTCGTAAGATAAATATGTACAATGCTGCCCTTGATAAGATTGCTGTTTGCGAACATTATAACGCAGTTCGCAATGCCCGTCACCATCGCAACGGCACTCAGACTGTCGCAGTCGGCTTTCATCGAAAACAGCTTTGAAAGTCCGCAGCTTATAACGGGATACGCCGAAAATGCCGCAAGTATGCCTATTATCGCATTGACGAAAAGATATGTGTTCGTCTGCGTCCTCTTGTTGAGAAGATCGAACATCGGGAAGATGCTGAGGTCGTTCGCAAGCGAGATATACGCACTCACCGCAAGGCAGACCGCAACCACGATGAGCCTGAGCGTGAGCGTTCCCTTTATTCGGTCGATGTCGCTGACAACGGCCGCCGCATCATCGTATTCCTCATAATCCTCGATAGCCTTTTCGTCGGTTTCTTCATCAGGCTCGTCCTCCTCGTCGCCGACAAGAACGAAATCCTTTATCTTCTTGTTTCTGCGTTCTTTGAGTGCATCGAGCTTTGCCGCCTCGGGGTCTATCCTGAACTGCGAGGTATCGGGAAGTATCTTGTCCTCCAGCTTCAAATCGATATCCGATATCGACTTTCTTTCAACGGGAGCAACACCCTGAGTCCTCGACAAACGCTCCCTGCGAAGTCGGCGCATCTCGTCTGAAAGCTCGCCGCCCGCATCATCTGTCGGGATCTTCCGAGTGAAAAATTCTGTTATGCTCCGATGCTGCGTGAACTCCTTTTTCGCTTTCTGCGCAGGGCGCTCCTTGGAGTATTCATCAAGTATCTCGTCAAGACTTTTGCCCTTTTTTATAGTTTCGGAAGCCTTGTCCTCCGCTTCGTCATCTTCCGCATTGCCCTGTGCAATGGCTTCATATTTGTCGAATGGACTTGGCTGAACGGATTTCTGTACACTTGGTGCAGGCGCAGGTGCTTCGTCCGTTTCCTCCTGTTTTTTTCTGCTTTTTAAACGCTGAGAGAGTGAATCGCTCTTTTCAGCTTTTTTATCATCATCAAAGCCGCTTTCTATCTTCTCGGAAAAAGAACGTTCCCTGCCCTGACCTTTCACGACCTTTTCGGGAGTTTCGCTCTCACGCATTGCGACCTCGTTCATCTTTTCGGAAAGCTTGCCGTACTTTTCCTCGAATGCACCCTCGGACTTTGCCGCTTTTTCCGACTTTTCAGCGGCTTCATCATTTATTTTGCCGAAAATATCCGTGTTGTGCAGTGTTACCGTTTCGGTTGGATCGTTTTTTCGGAAATTTTCGAGCAGTTCGTCAACACTTTCCTTTTTGCCGTCATCCGAGCCGCCTTTTCCCGAATATTCGTTTATGATATCATCGACCGAGTAAAGCTTGTCTGCCAAAATTCTTCACCCCCTGACCGTTTATTTTTTCAGTCCGCGTCTTCGGACAGTTTCATACATAAAAATTCCTGCCGCAACCGACGCATTCAGCGAGTTGACCTGACCGAACATCGGCAGCTTTAACAGAAAATCGCATTTTTCCTTGGTAAGCCTGCCCATACCGAAGCCCTCCGAGCCGATAACGATAGCGCAGGGTCCGCTCGTGTCTACCTTTGTGTAATCCTCGCCCGAAGCGTCAGTGCCGTATATCCAGACGCCGTTCTCTTTCAGCTCATCGATAGCCGCCGCAAGGTTAGATACCCTCGCAACGGGAACATAGCTCGCCGCACCTGCCGAGGTCTTGTATACCGTCTGATTGAGTGACGCACTCCTCCTCTTCGGAATGATAACGCCGTCAACGCCTGCCGCCTCAGCTGTACGGATTATTGCACCAAGATTGTGCGGGTCTTCTATCTCGTCGCAGATTATAATAAACGGGTCAGTGCCCTTTTCCTTTGCCTTTGCAAGTATCTCCTCAACGCTTGAATATTCGGCACAAGCACCCGAAGCGATAACGCCCTGATGCGACTTTCCGTCCGACATCGAATCAAGCTTCTGCGAGCTTACCTGCTTTACAACGATATCCCGTTCCTTTGCCATTTTGCAGATAAGACCGATGCTTCCGCCGCTGTCGCTGTCAACATAAACGGTGTCGATCTGCTTTCCCGACTTCAAAGCCTCGATAACGGGATTCCTGCCGATGATAAGACCGCCGTTGTCGTCACATTCATCATCACGCTCAATGCGCTCATAACGCTCGGACTGATCGCCGAAACGCTCATCATCGTTGGGACATCTTTTGCGGTAACCGCCGCTTCTTCCCGTCGGACGTGAGCCGCCTCGTTCGCTGCGGTCATTTCCGTGTCCGTTTCTGAAATTTCCGTTATCGGAACTGCGCTTCTGCGGTGCATTTCCTCTGTTATTATTGTAAGCCATATTAACTCCTTAATTATTATATCAAAAAAGTGCATACTTTTCCTAATTATAATATTATCCTTGATATTATAGCATATTTCCGCATAAAATGCAATAAAAAATCCCGAAAAAACGCCTTGTCTTTTCGGGATATTATAGGGGACCTCAAAAGACCTCCCTCACGGCAAATTTTCTACGACTTTGCCCGTGTTCCGTTTTTTATACTAAACACCATTTAAAATCTGGAAAAAATCAAGCCGATAATCTCGCAGCTGTTGAAAACAGGTTTATATTGGATCTCGGCGCAGATTTTTCCTGTATTTTATTGGTGTTTAGTATAACGGAACAAAAATAATTACGCATTAAATTAATTCCGAATTATACAATCAGATACACCGTCAAAGCAATGGCAAACAACCCCAGTGACACCGCCAGCAGGCGCAGGGTCAGGTCGGTTATGACGTGCGCTTTCGGCGGCTTTTCCTCATTCGGGGAAAGCATTGCCGCCGTGCTTCTCGCTTCAAGCTCCAGCCTGCCGATAGGCTCGGTGCTTTTTTCGGGTCGGATATAAAGCACAGCCTTTTCAAAATAGTCGTTCTTCATTCCGCTTATCTCAACGATACGCCTGTTTACGCCTTTTATCATAGTTTTTCACCTCAAAATGTTCTTTCAAGGTTATTTTTGACGCTTGTTAAGGTCAATATACAAGCTGTATTAAAAGTTTTCCTCAACATTCGGTGGAAAACTCGGTGGAAAATGGTGAAAACTGTTCATATACGGTGGAAAACTGGGTGGAAAGTGTGTAAAACTGCGTAAAACCGTACCCCAAGTTTTCCACATATCTGCGCATCGGTGGGAATACTGAATGTAATCTCACCTTTACGTTTAAAAAAATCTCTGTTAATCCTCTTCAACTTCGTATATTTTTGCCGAAAATGGTGCGAATTCGTCCTTGAATGAGAACTTGTGCTGCTTGTACTGCTTCGCCTCGGAAACTATGGACGGCTTTTTCACCGTGCGTGTGCTTCCGCTGTAAATGTCACTGTCGCTGTAAAGTATTTCGTGGAAATATGCCTTTTCGTCAACGCCGATCGTGTAGTTTTCGTACTTCCTGTCCGAGAAATTCAGCACAACGAGAACCTTTTTGTTCGCAGCCATTCGCTCATAAACATAAACGCAGTCCTCGCAGGCATCGGCTTCGAGCCACTTGAAGCAGCTGCTGTTGTATTCGCCGTCGTGAAGTGCAGGATTTTCCGCATAAAGCTTGGAAAGGTCGCCGATATAGCGCGCGAGCGAATCATGCAGAGGATAACGCTTCATAAACCAGTCCTGCTGACGCTCCTCCGACCACTCTCTGAACTGACCGAACTCTCCGCCCATAAAGTTGAGCTTCTTGCCGGGGTGGGTGTACATATAAGCGTAGAGCGCCCTTACCTGCGGGAATTTTTCCTCGTAATCTCCCCACATCTTCTGAATGATAGTCGCCTTGCCGTGAACATTTTCATCGTGCGAGAACGGCAGGATATAAAGCTCGTTGTAGAAATACTGCATCGAGAATGTTATCTTGTGGTAATGCTTCGGGCGCTCGGACGGCGGTGTGCGGAAGAAGTCGAGTGTGTCGTTCATCCAGCCCATATCCCACTTGTAGTCAAAGCCGAGTCCCTCATATTCGGACGGCGCAGTTACCTTTAAGAAGTTGGTCGAATCCTCCGCCATAAGCAGTGCTGTCGGGTGGAGATGATGCAGACCGCTGTTCATACTGCGGATAAACTGCACAGCGCCGTTGTTTACGCCTCGGTTCGCATCGCCCTGCCAGTAGATGATGTTGCTGATAGCATCCATTCTTATTCCGTCAAAGTGGAATTCTTCAAGCCAGTAGTTCGCCGCCGACTGCATAAAGCTCCTTGATTCACCACGGAAATAGTTGAAGTTGTAGGTTCCCCATTCGCTCGCACCTGCGCCCGTGTTCGGGTACTCATAAAGCGCAGTTCCGTCATATTTCGACAGAGCATACCAGTCCGTAGCCATGTGAACGGGAACGAAGTCGGTGATAACGCCGATGCCTGCCTTGTGACATTCGTTGATGAAGTATTTGAGGTCATCGGGGCTGCCGTATCTCGAAGTCGGCGCAAAGAAACCCGTTACCTGATACCCCCACGAAACATCGGCAGGGTGTTCGGCGAGCGGCATGACTTCAACGTGGGTGTAGTGATTTTCTTTGAGATATTTTATGAGCAGCGGCGCAAGCTCACAGTAGCTGTACCAGCGTTCCTCAACAGGGATATCCTTGTCGAAGTCCTCACCGTCGCCCTCTTCCTTTGTGAGCTTCATTTTCCACGAGCCGAAGTGAATTTCGTAAATGTTCACCGCCTTGTTGTAGGTGTCCCCTCTCGATGCGAGCCACTTTTCATCGGTGAAACTGAAGCTTTTCAGGTCGGTTATATACGAAGCGCAGTTCGGGCGAAGCTCCATTGCAAAGCCGTAAGGATCGCACTTCTCGACCGTTTCGCCGCCTGCGCCTCGGATACGGTACTTGTACATCTGACCGACCTTGGCATTGCTGACGAAAAGCGAGAAAACGCCGCCCGTACCCTCCTTGTTCATATACTGACCGTTCCACTCGTTGAATTCGCCGATGACCTCAATGGAACGTGCGTTGGGCGCATAGGTTCGGAACATAACTCCGCCCTCTTCAACGTGCGCACCGAAATATGTATAAGCGTCAAACGCTCTGCCCTCATAAAAATCCTGTAATACCATAGCGATCTCCTTTTTGAAGAAAAGTTTCCGTGCTTTTCTCCGCAATATTTTATTATATTATACTATATTTGAAGAAAATTTTCAAGAATTTTGTGTAAATTCACCGCAAAGTCTGACAGAAATCGGATTTTGTCCAAAATTCTTTTGCAAAACAGACTTCAAACTGCCGAAAATACAAATTTCGCCTTGATTTTGTCATAAAAAAATGCTACAATATAATTGTATTTTTTAAATCGACCGAAAAGGAGAACTTTTATGATAGTAAAACCAAAGATCAGAGGATTTATCTGTACAACGGCTCACCCGGAGGGCTGCAAAGCCGCTGTAAAGGCGCAGATCGACTATGTAAAGTCCCAGCCTGCCGTTGACGGCGCAAAGAAAGTGCTTGTCATCGGTTCATCAATGGGTTACGGACTTGCTTCAAGAATTTCCGCAGCATTTTCCTGCCACGCCGCAACTATCGGCGTTATCTTCGATAAGCCCGGCACGGAGAGCAAGACAGGCTCGGCAGGCTGGTACAACACCGCCGCTTTCGAGCAGTTCGCTCACGCTGACGGTCTTTACGCAAAGACTGTAAACGGCGATGCTTTCTCACAGGCTGTCAAGGACGAAGTTATCGACCTTATCAAGAAGGATCTCGGTAAGGTTGACCTTGTTGTCTACAGCCTTGCCGCTCCGAGAAGAACCCTCCCCGACGGCACAACAGTCTCCTCCGTGCTTAAAACAACTTCAAGCAGCTACACGAACAAGACTATCGATATGAGAAATATGTCTGTTTCCGACATCACCCTCGAACCTGCCACCGAAGAAGAGATCGACAACACCGTCAAGGTAATGGGCGGCGAGGACTGGTTCGACTGGATACAGCAGATGGAGCGTGAACACGTTCTCGCCGACGGCGCAATGACCGTTGCTTACTCCTATATCGGACCCGAGCTTACCCACCCGATGTATTATGACGGCTCTATCGGCAGAGCAAAGGCTCACCTCGCAGCGACCGCAGGAATGATAAACAACGTTTCAGGCGGCGTAAAGGCTTATGTTTCCGTAAACAAGGCGCTCGTTACGCAGTCAAGCTCCGCTATCCCGATAGTTCCGCTCTATATCTCTATCCTCTTTAAAGTAATGAAAGAAGCAGGAACTCATGAGGGCTGTATCGAGCAGATGCAGCGGCTTTTCGCACAGAAGCTTTACAGCGGCAAGCCTGTCCCGACCGACAGCGAAAAGAGGATCCGTATGGACGACCTCGAAATGAAGCCAGAAATTCAGGAAAAGGTAACAAAGCTCTGGAATGAAATTTCCACCGAGAACCTTAACGAATGTGCAGACATCGCCGGCTATCAGCACGACTTCTCCGAGCTTTTCGGCTTTGATGTTGACGGCGTTGATTATGATGCCGATGTTGATACCGTTATGCCTATAGAAAGCCTTGAATAAAATTCGGAATTAGGAATTCGGAATTATTTGCAAAGCTCAAATTTGTTTGGACGATGCGAAGCCAGCCAGCTGGTCGAGCTGAGCACAGCTCGTCAGGTGTCCAGAGGGCGGAAGCCCTTGGTCGCTTCCGCAGAAGCGAAACACTCTAAACTAACAACACAAAGTTCGCCGCAACAGCGTAATCACTAACAAATAAAAAGGCGCAATTCACAACAAAAAGGAAAAACGAAATATGAGAAATTAGTTTCGTAAACCTAAAATGTGAATTGCGCCTATTCTATTTTCCTAAAACAAACTATCCTCGGCGAATAAATGCGCAGAGCGAAGCGATAAGCATTTTTAGCCGACAACGTTTGAACAGCGGTATGATATGAAAGGAAAACAACATAAATCCGCCCCTATGGAAAATTGTTGCTTTTACTGACATATCCCATAGCTGTTCATATTGAGTTGAAGCTTATACTAAACACCGCGAACAAAACAGACCTGTTTTCAAAGGAAAATTCCGATGAAAACAGGTCTGTTCATTTTATTGTAACGCCTTGCGGCGCAGGACGGGAAAACCGTCCCTTACAGAATTCAGAGTTTCACAACAAATATGCGGAGCAAAATAATTCCGAATTCCGCATTCCGAATTCCGAATTTAAACTCACTCCCAGTTCATGGATTCCTTAATCTTTTCAACAAGCTTGTCGGAAGCCTTTTCGTGGGTCTTTTCGCTCGGGTGCCAGTCAGCGGCAATGCCGTCCTCGTTCATATTCTGCTGGTCGAACATGAGCCAGTCAACATTCGTGTCGCCCGTTTCCTCGCTGTAATCACGGAGAGCAAGCTCTGCATAAGGATAGAGGTTCTGTCCCATGATGCCGAGTGTGCCGATGATCTTTGCGTTTGGATTATTTTCACGGATAGTCTTTACGAATTCAACATAGTGCGATCTGTAATCCTCACACTTTTCTTCCTGATTCTTGCAGTAGCTGTCGTCATTCGTGCCGAGGTTTATAACGATAACATCGGGTTCACGCTTGGTGAAGTCCCAGTCGAGAGCAAGCGGATCGAACTCGTCATTCTTGCTCCAAGTATAGCCAAGGTGTGTGTAATAAGGCGGAACAAGCTGTGTGAGAACTTTCTTTCCGTCACCCGAGTAGCCCGAGATAATGCCATGACCGCTGAATGAAACAAGGCTGTAGTCAGCATCAAGCTTTTCTGCTGTTTTATAAGCATACGCCTTTGTGCAGTCCTCGGTCTTTGTTGAGAAGTGGTGATCCTTGTCCTCGTCGTCAACGCCGTAGCCGCAGGTGATAGAGTCACCGATGAATTCGATATAGCGTGACTTGTTCTCGGCAGGCTTTTCGTCCTTGCCGTTGATAGTGATATCGCTGATAGCGTATGTAGACATCGGCGATTCGGAGAGCTTCACGATCTTTACATCGTTCTGCTGTTCGGTATCGCTTATTTTGACGTTGATAGTCTTTGTTTTTTCGTCTATCATTTCATCAGCCTTGCGTTCGCCGTTCACATATACCGCAACACGAGCCTGATTGTCGGCAGATGCAGGGTTGGTGCTGTTTGTGTCACCCTCGATAGTTACGGTGACTTCCGTTCCCGTGAATGTGAATTCTGCGCCCGAGCCGCTCAATGCGCAGTATATCTTTCCGTTATTATAGTATGTTCTTCCAAGCTGCTTGAAATTCTCCTCGTTAAGTTCGATAGACTTCACTGCAGATTCCTCCTCTTTTACTTCCGTATTTGATGCTGACGAATCAGCACAGCCTGCCATTACTGATGCTATCAGAAGCGCAGGCAGAATAGCCGCTAATTTTTTCATAGATATTCTCCTTAATATTCCGTTGTCTGCGAAGTGAACGAATAGACGATGCCCTTTTTCGGCACGACCTTTGCACGGTCAAAAAGCTCCGAAACGGTCACGAATTCGTACTCCTTTTTGAGTTCGGGAATGATGATGTCGAGCGCTTCGACCGTTTGGATATTTCCGCTCATATCGTGCAGAAGTATCACAGCGCCGTCCTTTATCTGACCGAGGATCTTTTCCGCACGCTGCTGCGCCGTTACCTCGGGCAGCCAGTCCTCCGCGCCGATGCCGGCGATGAACGGCAGTCCGATGTTCTCATACATTTTCTCACTGACTGCAATGTACGGCGGACGGAAAAACCTCGGTTCTTTTCCCGTGATGCGCTTTATCTTGGACGAAGTGTATTCGATCTCCGCACGAATTTCCTCTGCCGAAAGCTCGGGCATTGCCGAATGTGTCCTTGAATGGTTGTTTATCTCACAGCCCATATCAAAAGCTTGCTTGACTACCTTTGCGGACTCTTCATTTATATTGTTTCCGACAAGAAAAAATGAAGCGACAACGCCGTGCTTTTTCAGCTTTTCAAGCACGAGCGGAGTGGTATCCGTGTTCGGACCGTCATCAAAGGTCAGTGCGCAAAGCTTTTTATCCATAACTCTCCCCCCTGAAGTTTTTTATGCCGTTGATTTTTAAAAAAGTGACAGATTTTTTTAACGGATATTCTTAATTATAGCATTTATGCACAGTTTTGTCAATTAAAGATATTTCATAATTAATCCATAAATTGACCTTGAATTGCCGCACCAAATAGATTATAGTTGTACCAACAATTCAATTTATGGGGGAACTTCTATGAAAAAATTAACTATGACCCTTACGGGCAAAACCAAGAGCCATATCAGCCGTGAGATATACGGTCACTTCTCCGAGCATCTCGGACGCTGCATTTATAATGGTATCTACGTCGGTGAGGATTCGTCTGTCCCGAACACGAACGGCGTGAGAAACGACATCATCAAGGCACTCAAAGACATAAGAATACCGGTTCTCCGCTGGCCGGGCGGCTGCTTTGCCGATGAATACCACTGGAAAGACGGCATCGGCGACAAGAGCCAGCGCAAAAAGATGATAAACACCAACTGGGGTCATGTTACCGAGGACAACAGCTTTGGTACGCACGAATTTATGAACCTTTGCGAAGAGCTTGAATGTGAGCCTTATATCGCAGGAAACCTTGGCAGCGGCACGGTTCAGGAGCTTGCCGAGTGGGTAGAATATATGACATTTGACGGCGTTTCTCCAATGGCAGAGCTTCGCAAAAAGAACGGCAGGGAAAAGCCTTGGCACCTCAAATATCTTGGCATCGGCAACGAAAGCTGGGGCTGCGGCGGTTCGATGCGCCCCGAATATTATGCCGATGAATACCGCCGTTATCAGACCTTCTGCAAAAATTACAGCGGCAATGAGCTTTACAAGGTCGCATGCGGTCCGAACTCGTCCGACTACAACTGGACGGAAGTGCTTATGAGCCAACTGAACGAATGGCACACAAAGGCGATATCCCTCCATTATTACACCGTTCCGAGTGGCGACTGGAGCAAAAAGGGCGATGCCGTTGACTTTGACGGGGAAGAATATTACAAGACGATAAAGTCTACCCTCTTTATGGACGAGCTTATCCGCAGACACGATGAAATTATGACCGCACACGACCCAGAGCATAAGATCGGACTTATTGTTGACGAGTGGGGCTGCTGGTACGATGTCGAAAAGGGTACGAACCCGGGCTTCCTCTATCAGCAGAATACAATGCGTGACGCTCTCGTTGCTGCAATAAATCTCAACATTTTCAATGAGCACTCCGACCGTGTTGTAATGGCGAATATCGCACAGGCTGTCAACGTTTTGCAGGCTGTTATCCTCACCGAGGGCGAAAAAATGGTGCTTACGCCTACATATTATGTCTTTAAGATGTACCGTGAGCATCAGGGCGCAGAGCTTCTCGAAAGCAGCCTTGAAAATGCTCAGACGGGTATGAACGGCTGTAAAATTCCTGCCGTTTCGCACTCCGCATCGGTGAATAAGAACGGCGATGTTCTCGTTACGTTCTCGAACTGCTCGCTTGATGAAGATCATGAGATCGAGATCAACGGTGCAGGTGCAAAGTCCGTTTCGGGCGAAATTCTCACCGCCGAAATTCACGCATACAACGGCTTTGACGGCGCAGAAAATGTTGCACCGAAAGCTTATGACGGCTTTAAGCTTGACGGCGAAAAGCTTTCTGTTATTCTTCCGAAGTGCAGTGTGGTTTCGCTCACCCTGAGGAAATAAAATGGGCAAAAAATTCTGTAAGCGCTGTCTGTTGGACGAACTTGATTATGACGAAACATACGAGGACATAAAGCGCTATATAAAAGATTTTCCCGAGGAAAAGCGTGTTTCGGACGAGGTTTATTCCGAAAGACTGGCTGTATGCAAAGAGTGTTCGGAGCTTGAAAACGGAATATGTCGGAGATGCGGCTGTTTCGTTGAGCTTCGTGCGCTGAAAAAGGGAATGTACTGCGCCTCGGAAGAGAAAAAATGGTGAGGAGTTATACTGATTTTTAAACTGAAAGTGTACAAAAAAGTCAGGTCAAGTCCATTCAAAGACTTGACCTGATTTTTATTATGTCATATCGTAAACCTGTCCATAAGCTCGTTGAGGAGCGCAGCCTGACTTGAAAGCTGTTCGGCGGATGCGGCGCTTTCCTCCGCTGTTGCGGAATTCGTCTGAACAACGCCCGATATCTGTTCGATGCTCGTTGAGATATGGTCGATCACTTCGGACTGGCTGTCGCTTGCGTCTGCGATGCTCAGGACGAGAGCCTCGACCTTTTCGGTAAGTTCGGCAACTTCAAGCATGGACCTTTCGGTTTCGGAGGTGATCTCCGTTCCGCTGCGGACTGCCTCGACGGTCTTTGCGATGAGTGCCTCTGTGCCGCCTGCTGCCTCGGCTGATTTTGATGCAAGATTGCGCACTTCATCGGCAACGACTGCAAAGCCCTTGCCTGCCTCACCTGCTCTTGCTGCTTCAACAGCGGCATTGAGTGCGAGGATATTCGTCTGGAATGCGATATCTTCGATTGTTTTGATGATGTTGCCTATCTGCTGCGAGGTTTCATCAATGTTGTTCATAGCCTCGGTAAGCCGTGTCATATCATTGTTGGCATTTTCAACGGAGTTTGCGGTGGTTCTGACAAGCTCTCTTGCCTTATTGCAGTTATCGGAGCTGGCTGTGATCTGTTCGGAGATATCGTGGATACGCTGGGAAAGGGTTTCGATCTCGGCCGCCTGCTCGGTAGCACCCTGCGAGAGAGCCTGCGCACCTGCGGAAACCTGATCCGAGCCTGAAGCCACCTGATCGGCGGAAGTAGTTATCTGATCCATAGTTGCGCACAGATTTTCCTTTATAAGCTCGATACTGCTGAGAAGCTTGGCATAATCGCCTATGTAGAAAGCTTCACCGACCTTTGTATCAACGGAAAGATCGCCGTTTGCTGTTTTTTCAAGTATTCTTCCGATATCGTTGATAATGCTGTTGAGGCTTCCGACAACGGTTTCCGTTGCATTCGCAAGGAGCAGGGTCTCATCGTTCGATCTTATCTTCGGAACATCGGAGGTGATATCACCCTCGGAAAGGAGAAGTATTCTTTCAGTGCATTTTCTGATAGGATCGCCTATCTTCCTGCCCGTTGCAGCGGCAAGAAGTCCTGCGGTCACGGAAACCGCCGCCAGCATCACACCGCAGATCACGATGGTTATTTCTGCATTTCTCATATGTTCGGAAACAGGACCGTATACGGCGATAGACCAACCGTTTGAGCCTGATATGGGAGCATAGCCCGTAAACATTTTTTCACCGTTGATATCGGTTTTTCGGGAACCGGTATCCTTTGAGATCATATCAGCTTCAAGCTCGGCGGCATTTCCTTCCAGCTCGCCGAAATTTATGCCTTTCTTTACATTTTCGCTGTTGTCATCTGCGATAAGAACGCCGTCTTTGGAGAGAATGAAAGCGGAGCCCTTTTCGCCGTATGTAATGGAACGCACGATATCGTTCAGGAATTCTTCATCGGGGACAACATATACGCAGCCGATAGGCGTACTGTCCGGAATCCCGTCTTTCCAGAGCGGAGCGGCAACAATGACCGTAAGCTTGTCTGTTTTTTTCGATGTAAGCGGCTCGGAGGTCAATCGCTGCCCGTTCATGGCAGCTTTGAAATATTCCCTTTCGGAATAATCATTGCCGTCAATGCCCATGCCGTCCGAATATATAAAATTGCATCGCTGCAGTCCGTATTGTTCTGCTCTTATGTTCAGGATATCGTTTTTCTGTGCCTCGGTCGAGTCGGGATCGCACAGCACATCGTTTGTTCCGAGTTCGGCGGCGATGTTTGAATAGGCTGTCATTTCCCATGTGACTCTTTCAGCGGCAACCTTTGTGACCTCCAGCACAGCGTCCTGCGCATTTTTTTTGGAAAGCTCAAAAATAGATATTGCTGCTGTTACAGCGATCACGAGCATACCCAGTCCCGAGATCAGGATAGTCAGAAGTGTGATCTTGGATTTGATCGTTTTTGTTTTGTGTGTCATTACGTCTTCCTCCGTAAAAAATTTAACTGTTAATAATATTATATACATTTACAGCTTTTAGTCAAGGGCTTGGTAAGGTTTACATAAAAATTTTGTAAAAAAAATTCAATATATTGTGCGTCTAATACTAATTTATATAACAGAAAAAAGCAGACGAAGTTATCGTCTGCTTTTATCACAAAAAAACATTTTAAAAAAGAAAAGAGGTAAAATAGGAAAATTATTTATTGTACTTATTATACAGCAAAAACATACAAAAATCAATGGCTTATTTGCATTAATTTTATTGCAATAATTTTACATTGCGATTTTATCGCATACGTCAGAATATAAGCCTGAAAGCCGCATCGGAAGCATCGGACGGCATACGCAGATCGCCTCTTGGTGAGAGCGTAACGCTGCCGACCTTCGGCGCATCGGGCAAGCAGGAACGCTTGAACTGCTGTGTAAAGAAGCGGCGCATAAAGATCCTGAGCCATTTTTTAATAGTATCATCGTCAAACTTTCCGTTAAAGGCAGCCTGCGCAAGACGGAATATCTTTTCGGGCGAAAATGTACAGCGCACGAAGTAGTAAAGGAAGAAATCGTGAAGCTCATAAGGTCCGACGATATCCTCTGTTTTCTGCGAAATTTCGCCGTCGGTCGGAGGGAGAAGCTCGGGTGAAACGGGAGTGTCAAGAACATCTGCGAGGACTGCGGCAAGCTCCTTATCGGCAGTCGTGTTCATTTCGTAAGCGGTGAGGTGACGAACAAGCGTCTTGGGGACGGAGGCGTTCACGCCGTACATCGACATATGATCGCCGTTGTAGGTCGCCCAGCCGAGGGCAAGCTCGGAAAGGTCGCCCGTGCCGATAACGATGCCGTTCTGCTTGTTTGCGATGTCCATAAGGACTTGTGTGCGCTCACGGGCCTGACCGTTTTCGTAGGTAACGTCATGAACGTCCTCGCTCTGTCCGATATCGGCGAAGTGCTGACGGACAGCGGCGGAAATGTTTACCTCGATAAGCGTTGCGCCGTATGCTTCGGCAAGCTTGCAGGCATTGCTCTTTGTGCGCTTTGTCGTGCCGAAGCAGGGCATTGTAACGGCTGTGATGCCCTTGCGGTCAAGTCCGAGCATATCAAATGCATGAACGGTAACGATGAGTGCAAGTGTGCTGTCCAGACCGCCCGAAAGTCCGATAACGGCATTTTTGCAGCCAATATGTCGAAGTCGGGTCATAAGTCCCGTTGCCTGCATCGTGAGGATATCCTCGCAGCGTGATTCGAGGTCGGTTCTGTCGCTCGGAACGAACGGCATAGGCTCATATTTTCTCGTGAGGGTGATGTCACGCTGTGTAAGCTCGAACTTCACACGGCGGTAGTCCTGCTTTGCGAACTGCGGGAAAGTGTTCATTCTGCGGCGTTCGCTGTCGATGCGCTGAATGTCTATCTCAGAATAGGTTATGCCCACAGTGAATTTCCTGCTCTCTGCGATAAGAGTTCCGTTGTCGCATATAAGGTTATGTCCGCTGAAAACCATATCCTGCGTTGATTCGCCAAGTCCTGCATCGGCATAGATATAGCCGCAGACAAGACGTGCCGACTGAGATTTTACAAGCTGGCGGCGGTATTCGCTCTTGCCGATAACTTCATCGGACGCAGAGAGATTGCAGATAACGGTAGCACCTGCCGCAGCAAGGTCGCAGGAGGGCGGCTCGGCAACCCACAGGTCCTCACATATCTCGGCGGAAAAAACAAGTCCCTCGATATTGCTCTCAAAAAGGAGCTGACCTATCGGTGCATTGTCAAGGCTCTCAACGTTTCCGTAAACGCCCTCACCCGAGGCAAAATGACGTGCTTCGTAAAATTCGCTGTAATTCGGGATATTTATTTTCGGTACAAGTCCAAGTATCTTTCCGCTCTTGACGGCAGCGGCGCAGTTGTAAAGCTTTCCGCCGAACGAAACGGGAAGTCCGACAAAAATGAGCATATCAAGGTCGGAGGTCTCCTCTGCAATAGAGAGAAGCGCCAGTTTTGCACTGTCAAGCAGCGTTTTGTGCAGGAAAAGGTCGCCGCAGGTGTAGCCCGTTATGCAAAGCTCGGGAAAAACAGCGGCGCAAACGTCTTTTTCGGCAGCCTGCCTTGCAAGTGTGATTATCTGTTCAGCGTTGTAATTGCAGTCTGCAACTTTTATATCGGGTGTGATGGCAGCGCATCGGATAAAACCGTCTTTCATATTATTTTGCTCCTTATTTTATAAAATAAAAAAGCGCCGAGCTGTATCGGTCGGCGTTTTGTCAGCCTTGATCTGACCTATAAAAATATTATAACTCAAATTTCGGAAAAAATAAAGGGGTTTTGTTATTTTAGTTTGAGGTCGTAACAAAATATGAAACAGCACTTGACATTTTTGCTTAAAAGCCTTAGAACCTGTCTTCATAAGCATATGCGCACGTCTTTTCGGCAAATTTTGCTGCATACTGCGTTAAAAGTCCTTGCCGTGCGGTAGCACGCCTGCGGATTTTTGCCTTGTCTGCAACAAAATTATGCACGAAAATCCGCACACATTTCTTATGAAGACAGGTTCTTATACCATCTAGATAGTCCACTATCTGCTCCAGAACGACTTGTGACTTTAGGGGTAAAGCTATTTCCTGAACCGGAAATATTTTGTTGAAATCCCGTAACAATAGTTGAATAATTATAGGTACCATCTTTTTTGTAATCTATTTGGATAATATCACCAATAGAGTACATCATATAACTCATTGTGCAATTACTTTTGTAAAGTGTATAAATACATATCTTCCATTGAAATGCTAAAATAACAATTATCCGAATAGGTCAGCTTATTGTTTAACATCTCAAGTAATACAGATGAACATAATATATATGCACCGTCTTGAATTATATCATCTGAATCAACTTTGATATGTGATGTTAAAATTATGGTTTCATACGGCTTAAAAACATATGTATGAATATCACCCGTGGCAACAGGATTGATATTTGCATAACTTGCCAAACTTGCTACTTGTTCATAGGAATCATGTCCTGACATAATATTTACTTCTAATTCCTGTTCTGTCATATTGGTAAGCTTATATTGAATAGTAAACTCATCACCAATTTGTACATTTGTGTAATTTGATGCATTAAAATCTGTTGTCAGGGAAAACCATGCAAGCTTAGAATATCTCATCTGTTCAATTTCTCTTTCGGTGAAAGTGTCATATATGCTGTTATTTGTTTTAGAACATAAAGATTTTTTATTGAAGTAAAGTGTAGATAGTATTATTGCTAAAATAATTATTATACTTGCTTCAATTATCATAATTACCTTATGTTTTTTCATGTTATTTCCTTTCAAATATAAATTCTGAAATAAGATTATTTATACGAAAAAGCAATATAAAATAGAATTATATTGCTTTTTCGTTGATTATGTTATGACTATACTAGAGCCTGTTCACATTAAAATAGCATCGAAAATCATAGCCAGCGTGAGATTGCCTAAATACAGCACATCAAGCTTATCATAGCGAGTAAAAACATGTCTAAATCGCTTTATTCTCAGAAAATATCGCTCAACTTCGTTACGCCGTTTGTAAAGCTCCTTGTCATACTCCCAAGGCTTTTTTCTGTTTCTTTTGGGCGGGACAATTGGCACAAATCCTTGCTTTACAGCAAGTTTACGTGTTTTGTCATCTTCATAGGCTCTATCCATAAGCAGATAATGACTATCTTCGGAATAAATACTTGAAATGAGTTTTCTTCCTTCCGGTACATCATGTTTATTTCCGGCAGATAAATGAAAAGTCATTGCATATTTCGCAGACGTGGAAGCCAAATGAATCTTTGTTGTGAGCCTCCTTTTGAGCGTCCGATATTCTGTTCGCCACTTTTGCACCAGCGGTTGAATCTGACATAAATCGTGTGCCAATTTCCGTATTTGCTCGGCAATGCCCTCCATTTGCAGCCACTTTCGATTATATACAGTAATGCACACAGAAAATCGTAATTCGATACTTCCGGCTTTCTGTGAGGTGTTGGCATTAAATGCTCAATTTTCGCAAATTGTTTTTCAGTTAATTTCATATGTTTATTGTAACACATTATTTGGCAAATTGCAACAATTTAATGTGAACAGGCTCTAATTTTTTATGTGAATTGCGCCTGTTTTATTTGTTGGTATTATACGGTATGCGTAATGTGTTTCGCCCTTTTAGTCCTTATGATTCTTCATATACTCGAGGTTCTTCGAGATAAGCTCATATCTCTGCTTTACGCAGTCTACGGAGCGAAGCGGGTCGGACGGGGTATTAAATGTATAGTC
Organism: uncultured Ruminococcus sp.; assembly: GCA_900550695.1. Classification (GTDB taxonomy): domain Bacteria; phylum Bacillota; class Clostridia; order Oscillospirales; family Ruminococcaceae; genus UMGS363. The sequence goes on along the minus strand of URTF01000005.1, from coordinate 6,945 downwards.
CATGAGCTTTTCAACTGTTGTTGATGCAACGTGTACTCTTGTATCGGAAGAAGCATAGTAGATATAAACTTCGCCGTTTTCGCGAACGATAGCACCGTTTGTGAACACAACGTTTGAAACGTCGCCCACTCTTTCCTCGCCGTGTGGGGCGATGAAAAGTCCCGAGGGTGATGCGATGAGCTTGGACGGGTCGTTAAGGTCGGTCGCAAATACGTAGATAACATAGCGAAGTCCTGCAGCTGTGTTTCTTACGCCGTGGGCAATATGTATCCAGCCCTTAGGTGTCTTTATCGGAACTGCACCTGCGCCGTTCTTTACCTCTGTGATAGTATGGTAAACTCTTGGGGAGATAACGGTTTCCTCTGTGCAGATCTCTGCGTTGGTGATATCCTTTGCAAGTCCGAAGCAAACGCCGCCGCCCGAGCCTGTCTGAATGAAATCGTCCTGCGGACGTGTATAGAATGCATACATTCCGTTTACGAATTCAGGGTGGAGGACAACGTTTCTCTGCTGCGGGGACTTTGATTTGAGGTTGGGGAGTCTTTCCCAAGTCTTGAGATCCTTTGTGCGGACGATGCCTGCCTGTGCAACTGCGGCGGAGAGGTCGTTGGACGATGTGTCCTTGCTCTCGGAGCAGAAAACGCCGTAGATATAGCCGTCCTCGTGCTTGGTTAGACGCATATCATAAACGTTGGTCTCTTCGGGGTTGGTATCGGGGAGAAGAACGGGGTAGTCCCAGAAGCGAAAACCGTCAACGGGGCTGTCGCTCTCGGCAACTGCGAAGAATGACTTTCTGTCGTTGCCCTCTACTCTTGCAACAAGGTAGAATTTTCCGTTGAGCTCTATAGCGCCCGAGTTGAGGACTGCGTTGATACCGAGGCGTTCCATAAAGAACGGGTTCGTTTCGGGGTCAAGGTCATATCTCCAGATAACGGGAGCGTGATCGGCTGTGAGAACGGGATACTTATAGCGGTCATAAGCGCCGCCCATATAATCGGTCTTTTCGTTTTTGCGGCTGATGAGCTTTTCGTAAGCGTCAAAAACCTTTGCTTTTCTTTCATTGAATTCGGACATTGGCAAAACTTCCTTTCTAAGCGATATTTGCTTTGATTTTATTCTATCATAATAAAATCACTTCTTCAAGAGAAATTTAGATTTTTTCGTTGACTTTTTCGTGTTTTTGTATTACAATATAGAGTAAATGCAGAGAAATACGCCCTTTAAACGTTTACACGGAGATTTTTTGTACCCTTGTATATCTTAAACGTTTTATTGTGCAGTTTAAACAACTCTCTGCGCTATTCTTAATGATAAAGGGACGGTTGAAGATGATGAAAAGAATTCTGTCGGTACTGCTTTCTGTTATGACCTGCGTTATGCTCCTTGCCGGCTGCGGAGGCGAAGAAGCAGCGGAAGCCTCGGCATACAGCGGCATTTTGACAAAAATAAAGCTCGGTATGCCCCTTACGAAGATAGTTTCGATGCAGCCTGACGGGGTGGAGCTTTACTGGGACGATGATACCACTATCTGGAGCATCAATCCGGATACAGACCTTAATGCCGAAGTTTCGGCGCTTGTTCCTGCGGAGGATCAGTATTACTATTCCGATGATTCGATAATTACATATAATTTCAAGACAAAAAAGGGCGATGATGAGATCTATCTCAAAGGCTACAGCGAGGAAGTCCACTGTCTGCTCGACAGAACAGCCGCTCAGGATTATTTCGACAAAAAGACGGCCGAGCTTGTCAGCAAGCACTGCGTTGACGAAGGTTCTGTTGCAGGCGGAACAATGGTCGGCACGGAAGATATCGATATGGAGCTTGTTTACAGCCAGAAGATATCCGCAAGCAGCTATGACCTTGTGTTCTCAATGACGCTCACATACGATACGGTCAACGATGTTGCAGGTTACTATGCTACCGAGTTCAAGATCGAGCTTACCGAAAAGGACGTAAAGGGCGAGGTTGCTATCTCGACACCCGAAACCAAGTGATCCCAACGCATAAATAATGTAGATCAGAAGCGGTGCAGTGGGACTGTGCCGCTTTTTTGAAAGGACGAAAATGTTATGAATAATATGCCAACCGTAAAGCTGGGAATTGCGGCTGTGAGCCGTGACTGTTTCCCGAAATCTCTCTCCGCTTCAAGAAGAAGCAGCGTTGTCAAGGCTTGCAAAGAGAAGAATATCGACATTTACGAATGTCCCGTAACTGTTGAGAATGAAAACGATATGCTCTGCGCACTTGACGACCTCCAAAAAGCAGGTGTCAATGCACTTGTGGTCTATCTCGGAAACTTCGGACCCGAAACGGCTGAAACTCTCCTTGCGAAGAAGTTCGGTCTGCCCGTTATGTTCGCAGCGGCAGCGGAGGAATTCGGCGACAACCTCGTTGACGGCAGAGGCGATGCTTTCTGCGGTATGCTCAACGCAAGCTACAACCTCGGACTTCGCAATGTCAAGGCCTACATACCCGAATATCCCGTTGGAAACCCTTACGAGGTTGCGGATATGATCGCTGACTTTATCCCCGTTGCAAGAACTGTACTCGGACTTGCGAGCCTTAAAGTCATCACATTCGGCCCCCGTCCGCAGGACTTCCTTGCCTGCAATGCACCTATCGCAAGGCTTTATGACCTCGGCGTTGAGATCGAAGAAAACTCCGAGCTTGACCTTTTTGCCGCTTTCAACGAACACGCAGGCGATGCACGCATTGACGGCGTTGTAAAGGAAATGGAAAGCGAGCTTGGCGCAGGCAACAAGATGCCGGGAATTCTGCCAAAGCTTGCGCAGTTTGAGCTTACTCTCCTCGACTGGGCAGAGACTCACAAGGGTTCGAGAGAATATGTCGTATTCGCAAACAAGTGCTGGCCTGCATTCCAGACGCAGTTCGGCTTTGTGCCATGCTATGTCAACAGCCGCCTTACCGCAAAGGGTATCCCCTGCGCCTGCGAGGTTGACATCTACGGCGCAGTGAGCGAGTTCATCGGTCAGTGCGTTTCGGACGATGTTGTAACTCTTCTCGACATCAACAACACTGTCCCTGCCGACCTCTACAACGAAGAGATAAAGGGCAGATTCGACTATTCCCTCACCGATACATTTATGGGCTTCCACTGCGGAAACACAGCCGCAGAAAAGCTTTCCTCAAAGGAAATGAAGTACCAGCTCATTATGCACAGAGGTCTGGAACCCGACAAAGAACCCGATATCACAAGAGGTACTCTCGAGGGCGATATCGCTCCGTCCAAGATCACGTTCTTCCGCCTCCAGAGCAACGCCGATGCAGAGCTTAAAGCGTATGTTGCAGAGGGTGAAGTTCTCCCCGTTGCAACCCGTTCATTCGGCGGCATTGGCATTTTCGCAATAAAGGAAATGGGCAGATTCTACCGTCACGTTCTCATCGAGGGAAGGTTCCCTCATCACGGCGCAGTTACATTTGCGCACAACGGAAAGGCTCTTTTCAACGTTTTCCGTTACCTCGGAGTGCAAAGCGTTGGCTTCAATCAGCCTAAGGGTATGCTTTACAGGACAGAAAACCCGTTCGCATAAAATTTTTCGGAAAAGCCGATCATTGTCGTGGTCGGCATTTTCCGCTTATTATATGAGGCATTTTGCCTTATCTATTTTATACCAAGTAAGCACATAGGATAAGTCTGTATTAGCTTTGCTTTGTGTTTGAAGAAAAAGGGAAAAGAATGAATACCGTAAAAATCGAACCTATCAGCCGTGCGGAGGCTTTGAGATACCTCGCCGCAGGAGGAAGTACGCCCGATGAGAACCTTTCGGCACTTATGGACAGCTGCGAAAAAAAGCTTCTTGCGGCGGCACACGGAAAATTCACATTTCGGGTTTTTGATATTGAAAATATGACCGATGATGAAGTCACTTTAGCCGACTCGGAGCTTGTGCTTTCGGGAAAGGACATAAGCCGTCACCTTGCGACCTGCGAAAAAGCCGTGCTGCTTGCGGCAACTATCGGCGGAGATGTCGACAGGCTTATCCGCACCGAGCAGGTTTCCGATATGGCGGCGGCTGTTGTAATTGATGCAATGGCAGGCTGTGCTATAGAGCAGGTCTGCAACAAAGCCGAGGAAGTCATAAGGGAAAGCTTTCCCGAAATGAATATGACGTGGAGATTTTCCCCCGGCTACGGCGATATGCCGATAGACTGCCAGAAAAAGTTTGTCGATGCCGTGAACGCTTCTCGGGAAATAGGCCTGAACGTCAGCGAAAGCTTCATAATGATACCGAGAAAGTCCGTAACGGCGGTGATAGGACTGTCGAAAGAACCGATAGAGAAAAAACGCAGAGGCTGCGCTGTCTGCTCAATGAGAGATCGCTGCACCTACCGCAAAAATGGAAGCAGGTGTACATATTGAATAAAAAAGAACGCTTTTATAAGCTTTTGGAAGAAAATGAGTTCGTATTTCTTGACGGCGGCATGGGAACTATGCTGCAAAAGAGCGGACTTAAAACGGGCGAAGTTCCCGAGCTTCTGAATATCAACCGGCCCGAGCTTATAACCTCGGTGCATAAGGCTTATGTTGACGCAGGTTCGCAGATAGTTTATGCGAATACCTTCGGTGCGAACTCCTATAAAATGGCTGAAACGGGAAAGACCGTTGACGAGCTTATCTCGGCGGCTATAAAAAATGCCCGAAAAGCCGCAGGGGACAAGGCTCTTGTTGCTCTTGACGTTGGCCCTATCGGTCAGCTCCTTGAACCGACGGGAACTCTCAAATTTGAGGAGGCTTACGACTACTTCAAGGAGGAAATGCTCGCAGGAAAGGATGCAGACGTTATCGTTATCGAAACGATGACCGACCTTTACGAAGCAAAAGCCGCACTCCTCGCCGCAAAGGAAAATACCGACCTCCCCGTTATCGTGACAATGACATTCGAGCAGAATCTCCGTACATTTACGGGTTGTTCCGTCGGTGCAATGGCGCTCACTCTCGAAGGCTTGGGCGCAGACGCTGTTGGCGTGAACTGCTCGCTCGGTCCCCGTGAATTTGCTCCCGTTATAGAGGAGCTTTCCAAATGGACAAAGCTCCCGATAGTTGCAAAACCGAACGCAGGACTTCCGAACCCCGTAACGAATGAATATGACGTTACTCCCGAGGAATTCGCCGAGAGTGCCGCAAAGCTTGTCAAGTACGGCATAAAGCTCACGGGCGGCTGCTGCGGAACGAACCCCGACTATATCCGTGCGCTCAAAAAGGCACTTGAACCTCTTAAATATGAGAAAAACACACCGATGTGCGAAGCCGCTGTCTGCTCCGCCGAAAAGGTAGTCGTTATAAACCAGCCGAGAATTATCGGCGAGCGCATCAATCCAACGGGCAAAAAGCTTTTCAAGGAAGCTCTTCGCAAGGGTGATATCGACTATATCCTCGGTCAGGCTATCGAGCAGTCGCAGGCAGGCGCAGAGATACTCGACGTAAACGTTGGCTTGCCCGAAATTGACGAAAAGGCAATGATGGTACGCACCGTTAAGGCTCTTCAGGGCGTTACCGACCTGCCGTTGCAGATCGACTCGACTATTCCCGAGGTTATCGAAGCCGCTCTGCGTGTTTACAACGGAAAGGCTATCGTCAACTCCGTAAACGGCGAAGCAGGCTCAATGGAGAAAATTCTCCCTATCGTAAAAAAATACGGTGCGGCAGTTGTAGGACTTACCCTTGACGAAGAGGGGATCCCGAAAACCGCCGAAAAGCGTTTTGAAATAGCCGAACGCATTATGAACAAGGCAATTGAAATGGGTATCTCAAAGGAGAATATCTTCATCGACTGCTTAACGCTCACCGCCTCGGCAGAGCAGGCTAACGTTATGAAAACGGTCGAGGCTTTGCATAGAGTAAAAACGGAGCTTGGACTTAAGACCGTGCTTGGCGTTTCAAATATTTCATTCGGTCTGCCGAACCGTGAGCTTATCAACTGCAACTTCCTGCAGATGTGCCTTACGAACGGACTTGACCTGCCGATAATGAACCCGAACGTTGCATCAATGACGGGCGCAGTTCGTGCTTACCGACTTCTCACTGCGATAGACGTGAACTCGGTAGAATTCATAGCGGCTTATGCAGGTGAAAAAACACCGCCAAGTCCGATCCCGAAAGCCGCAGGCGGCGAAACGCACGATCTTATGTACTGCGTAAAGAACGGACTCAAAGCCGAGGGCGCAAAGGTCACGGAGGAGCTTTTACAGACCACAAATTCAATGGAAATTGTCGATAATATCCTTATCCCTGCGCTCGACAAGATAGGCGATGACTTTGAAAAGGGTATAATCTTCCTGCCCCAGCTCATAATGTCCGCAGGCGTTGCGCAGGCGGCGTTTGAGGTTATCCGAAACAATATGATAATGAACAACTCTGCGCCCGTTGTAAAGGGCAAGGTAGTTCTTGCGACCGTAAAGGGTGATATTCACGATATCGGAAAGAACATCGTGAAAGTTCTGCTCGAAAACTATGGCTATGAGGTAATCGACCTCGGACGTGACGTTGATTATCAGGCTGTTGTCGATGCGGCTATCGAAAACAAGGTAAAGCTTGTCGGACTTTCGGCGCTTATGACAACAACGCTCTGCTCGATGGAGGCAACGGTTAAGCTTCTCCGTGAGCAGTATCCCGACTGCAAGGTAGTAGTCGGCGGCGCAGTCCTCACGCCCGAATATGCGGAAAGCATCGGTGCGGATTTCTATGCCAAGGACGCAAAGGAAACCGTTGATGTGGCTAAGAGAATATACGGATAAATTAATTCTTAATTCGTAATTATTTAAATTCGGAATTATTTTTGTTCCGTAAATTCACTGCAAAACGCCTAAATTCTGTAGGGGCGGATTCTATATCCGCCCGTTGAATACACCTTTTTATTGTGTAATACTAGAGCGTATCTGAAAACTCAAAAGAGTTGTATCATTTAGACAAAAGCCAAATGG
>URTF01000004.1 GCA_900550695.1 uncultured Ruminococcus sp. | reverse complement strand
ATACCTTAACGAAAGCAACGAATTTAGTTCTGAAAGGTGCAAAGCTGATCGGAGCAAACTCAGATGTTTCCGGACCGATTGAGAACGGCATTGCTCCTGCCTGTCGTGCATTGATTGCACCCATTGAAATGGCAACAGGTACACAGGCATATTTCTGTGGGAAACCGAATCCACTGATGATGAGAACAGGATTAAATATGCTTGGATGTCATTCAGCAGAAGCTGTAATGGTTGGGGATCGTATGGATACAGATGTGATTTCAGGAATGGAAAGTGGTATGTCTACTGTATTAGTTCTCTTTGGATGTTCAACGAAGGATACTCTCAAAACTTATGCTTATCTTCCGACAATGGTATTGAATGGAGTGGGAGATATCGCCAGTATGGCAAAAGCAAAAGGGGAATAGTGTGTATAGGCAAATAGGAGGTAAAGTATATGATGAAACTTGATAATTTTGTAGGAATGATGACAGGACATTTTGATAATAAGGATCAATTTAAGAAAATGCAGGCAGAGGGGAAAACATATCCATATGCGGAACATGTAAATACAATCTGTAATGACAAAATAAATAACCTTCCTGAAGATTTCAAAGGAAAATTTGTTGTTGAAGAGAGTTATTATGAAATTAATGGGAAACGTCATGCATCTCCACATCTTTTCCTTATCACGGAAATAGAACAGGGAATTTTACTTTCTTCTTATGAAATTCCCAAAGGAGAAGATAAAAATACATTTTCATATGATTCTATGAAGAATGTTGATTACTCTAAACTAGAAAAATCTGAAAAATTTACTCCGGCACTTTATCATGAAAAGGACGGAATCTGGGAGGGAGGCAGCACAAGCCAGTTCTCTCCGGTAATGACATTCAAACTTTGGGAAAAGTTTTCCAACAATTTTCTGGAAGTATCGGAAAGCATGGAAGTTAATGGAAAGAGAACTTTTGGATATGATGAACCAATAATTTATAAGCGAGTATAACCCAAGAATGGAATATTGCGATAAATTCCAATTTATCGAGCAGATAAAACAAAGTACCCAATTCCAATAATTACGCATTACGCATTAAGCATTACGCATTAAAAAAGGGGGGGCGAAAGCTTGAAAAAAACATTTCATATAAACGAAAAGCGGCTCGCCTCTGTGTTTGACCGCAGGCTTTTTCTTGCTAACATACCCCCGATGAGCCTTATGACAGCTCTGCTCGTTATCGTTATCATCTCCGTGACGGCGGATATGAATATACCGAGCGTAATATACAAGTCAATTTTCTACGGAACGTATTTCTGCATAGCCTACAGCCTTATTGTATGCATCATCACGGGGATTTTTGCCGATATCTCGATAAAAGCGCACAAGGAACACACTTCGATAGAAATTTCCGACTCGCTTCTCATCATCTCCGAGCTTTATCAGACCGTTCGGTGCGAGGGAAAGCTCCGCCACTACAAAAAGCTGTGGATAATCGACCTTAACGATGTTGAGGACGTTGAGTATGTAAAGAACTACATGATAATTCACGGCAAGGCACGGTATTTTTGTCAGGACGCAGAGTGGCTCGGCTTTGAGCGGACGGAAAACGGTGTTGATTTTGACAACTGGTGGTACGATTCCAACGGCGGAAAGACCGTTGACACCATTGAGATACACGATTTTTACACGGACGGCGAACGCATTGCCCAGAGGATTCTTTTCTGCCGTGACAAGATAGCCGAACGCACACGCCGCCGTGAGGAATACCGCAGGCAAATGCTTGAGATCGCAAAAAACACGAAACACAAGCGAGGCATTTCGGAAAAATACAAGCCGCCATACAAAAAATAATACGAGGACAAAACTATGAAACCGCTTGAACTTACGATATCCGCTTTCGGACCTTACGCAGGCGAGGAACACATTGACTTTTCCAAGGTCGGCAGGGACGGACTTTACCTTATCACCGGCGACACGGGCGCAGGCAAGACGACCGTTTTCGATGCGCTCATCTTCGCTTTGTACGGCACGGCGAGCGGAAACGTCCGATCCTCCTCGATGTTCCGCAGCAAGTACGCTTCGCCCGAGAGCAAGACCTTTGTTGAGCTGAAATTTGAATACGGCGGCAAGGTCTACACGATAAAACGAAACCCTCCCTACGCACGAAAGGCTTTGCGCAGAACGAAGTCGGAGAACGCTCTCATCGAAGAGCCTGCGGGTGCGGAGCTTACCCTGCCCGACGGGAAAACCGTCAGCGGCGTTTCGGGCGTAAACAAGATGATAAACTCGATAATCGGGCTTGACCGTGACCACTTTGCGCAGGTCGCAATGCTTTCGCAGGGGGATTTTCTGCGGCTTCTTTTTGCGCCGACAAAGGACAAAATAGACATTTTCCGCTCGCTTTTCGGCACGGAAAAATATCAGCGTCTGCAAAAACGCATTGCCGATGATATGTCTGCGGCGGCGAACAGCTTAAAGCTTATCGGCGTGAAAAACGGGCAGTACATCGCCGCTCTTTCCTGCGCCGAGGACAGCGCTTTTTCCGAGGAGCTCGCCAGGCTAAAAGCCGAGCCGCTTCTGTTCGGTTCGGACGAGATAAATACGCTTGCGGATAAAATTATCGATGAGGACAGGTCTGCCCTTTCCGAGGCCGAAAAGCTTTCGGCGGAGCTTCTGACCGCTTCGGAAAAGCTTGCGGCGAAGATAGAACGCTCGAATATACGGCTTGATGCCGAGAAAAAGCTTAACGAAGTGAACACAAGGATAGGTGCTTCGGAAGTGCTGATGCCAAAGCTGAAAGAGCGCTTTTCTGCGGCTGAAACGGAATACGGAAAGGCTGACAGACTTGCGGAGCAGATCACCCGTGAGCGTGAGCGGCTTTCCGATTATGCGCAGCTGAGCCTTGAACGGAACACCGCAAAGGAAAAAAACAAGCTTGCGGAGCAGACCTCGACGAAATGTGAAAATGCGAAAAAATCGGCTTTTACCGCCGAAAACAATATAAATGGATACGCCGCCGAGCTTGAAACGATAAAAACAGCCGCCGAGGATCAGGCTCGCTTTGAAGCCGCCGCTTCGGAGAAAAACCGCATAATGTCCGAACTGAAAGCGTTCGCTTTTGAGGTCAAGGACTATATGGACGTTTGCGCCAAGCTTGAAAATGCGCAGGCTGAATATCTCACTGCGGCAAAGACGGCAAATGACGACATTTCGGCTTTCAACACGCTTGAAAGGGCATTTCTCGACAGTCAGGCAGGAGTTCTGGCGCAGAAGCTTGCGGTCGGTGAGCCTTGTCCAGTCTGCGGAAGCACTGAACACCCTCACCCTGCGAAGCTCCACGCCGCAAATGTCAGCGAGGACAAGCTCAAAGCGGCTCGGCTCCGTGCGGAAAACTCCCGTGAAAATGCTTCACAGAAAAGCCGCATCGCAGGTGAGCTTTCGGGCAGGGAAAACGCTCTGCGCAAGGCTGTTTCGGCAAAGGCGGAGGGCTATTTCGGCGCAATTCCGCTTGACGGCATAAAAGACCGCATCAAGCAGGACTTTGAGCGTGAAAAAACCGAGCTTGCGAAGATAATGCAGGATATCGCTCTCGCCGAAGAGAAGAAAAAGCGCTGTGCGGAGCTTGCAAAGCTTACAGAAAAGGCGCAGGCGGAGCAGAAAAGCTTCACACAGCTTGCATCGGAGCTTTCGGCACAGGCGGCTTCGCTTTCGGCACAGGCTCAGGCGGCAGAAGCGGCGGCGGAAAAGCTTGCTTCAACGCTCGAATTTTCGGGTGAAGATGAAGCAAAAAAGCATCTTGCGGAACTGGAGAAAACGAGAAGCAGGATTTGCTCCGAATATGAATCGGCAAAATCGGAATTGGAAAAGACCTCGGCTGATATCGCTTCGCTGAGATCGGCGGCTTCGGCTTATGCTTCACAGCTTAAAGAACTGCCTTTTGAGGACTCGGAAAAGCTTGCGGAGGAAAAAGCTTCGCTCGAAAACAAACGGCGTGAACTCGATTCACAGAGATTGAAGCTTTCATCGAGGATAGAGGCAAACACGACTGCGCTCAAAAATCTTTCGGACGGCTTCATTGAGCAGGAAAATGCAGAAAAGCGTTACCGTATGCTTCGCTCGCTCTGCGACACGGCAGGCGGAACTCTCAACGGAAAAGAGAAAATAACGCTCGAAACCTACATTCAGACGGCGTATCTGAAGCGCATCACCGAACGTGCGAATGTGCGCTTTATGGAGATGACGGACAATCGCTACCAGCTTGTACGAAGCACGAATGCGGAGTCTTTGAGTGGCAAGAGCGGCTTGGAGCTTGATGTTATCGACCACTACAACGGCTCGGTGCGAAGCGTGAAGTCACTTTCGGGCGGTGAATCGTTTGAAGCGGCGCTCTCGCTTGCGCTCGGACTTTCGGACGAGATATGTTCAAACTCGGGCGGCATACAGCTCCAGTCGATGTTCGTTGACGAGGGCTTCGGAACGCTTGACGAAGCGGCACTGACGCAGGCTGTTGACACGCTGTGCAAGCTTTCGCAGAGCGGACGGACGGTCGGCATAATCTCCCACGTTGCCGAACTTAAAGAGCGAATTGACAGCAAGGTGATCGTCACTAAAGATGTGCGTTCGGGAGAAAGCCATATCAGAGTGAAGAATTCGGAATTATGAATTCGGAATGCGGAATTATTAGTGATTTGTGCATTTGTTATACAGCACCTTGCGGCGAGGGACGGGCAACCAGTCACCTACAGAAATTTTGCCTAAAAATACAGGATCTGCAATGGTCGGATACAGAATCCGACCCTACGAAATATGGTTTGCTCCTCAAATTTGCGGAGCAAAAAATAATTACGCATTATAAAAACGCTTTCTTTAATAACATCAATAAAATGCGCCTATCGCTTGACAATGCAAAATGCAGGTGTTATAATATAAAAAGAGAGTACAACGCATAGACGATGCACTCGATGTGTTGATTTATTGTTTTACCAATAACCCATCTACTGCGAATAGATGGGTTATATCTTTATTTACGGGAACTCTTGATTGCGTAATATACTGCCACGGCAGAGTAAATAATACCCGCTATGTAGTAAATTGCTGTAAGAATATCCATACGGCAACCACTCCTTATGTTTTTGATTTGAGGCTGCCAAGATAACTCTCGGCAACCAAAATGATTACCGAGAAACACCATCTATTTTATACGTCCGTTCAAAATGGCGAAGTACTCTCTGTGAATACTATAACAAATATGTAATAACTTGTCAAGTCAAATCTCACAGACTGTTCTTTGAACACAGGTTGTTGTTTATTTCATAACATCTTACGGTGCGGACGGGCGACACGTCCCCTACAGAGGATTTGCCTAAAATGCAGATATTGAAACGGGCGGATATGGAATCCGCCCCTACGGAATTTAGTGTTTCGCAATAAATTTACGGAACAAAATTAATTCCGAATTCCGCATTATAAAACGCCTTGACTTTTTCCTCTCTCTATGGTATATTAATAATATAAAACCCGTTCGGTTCGTTCGGGAGTGGATTTTTCGGAAGAGTTTTCTTTTCGCCTTTTCGCCACACAGTCTCTTTTGACTGTGTGGCTTTTTTTATACCAAGCACCAATTGGTCACCTCTAAAAACCACCGGCTAAAGCCTTAGCACCTCATCTGCTTGCAAATTTTCCGTCATCTTGCACATAAATTTCTTGACATACGACAGTATGCCTGCGAAATTTCTATACAATCTGACGAAAAATCTGACTGCGCATCTGAGGCACTATGGTTTTTAGAGGCGACCAATTAAAAACTATACAAAAAATCAAGCAAAAATTCGGGAGGAATTATATGGATCAGACATTTATGAAAGAGAAAAAAATACTGCCGCTCGTGCTGTCGATGTCACTGCCGATGGTCATTTCCATGGCTGTTAACTCGCTTTACAACATCGTTGACAGCTACTTCGTGGCAAAGATAAGCGAGGACGCAATGACGGCGCTTTCACTCGTTTACCCCGTGCAGAACCTCATAACGTCCGTTGCGGTCGGCTTCGGCATCGGCTTGAATGCGAGGATAGCGTTCTGCCTTGGCGCAAACGACAAAGAAAACGCAGACCGTGCTACGGCGACGGGAATGTTTTTAAGCATTATCCACGGCATCATACTTACGATAATATGTATACTCGGTATGCCTTGGTTCTTATCATTATACACGAAAAGTGAAAATATTATTGCTATGGGAACGGTTTATGCCGTGAGGGCGTTCGCTTTTTCCGTGATAATAATGCTTGGCATTTCAATGGAAAAGATATTTCAGTCGGTCGGACGCATGAAAGTTTCAATGCTGAGTATGATGTGCGGATTTATTGCAAACATAATTCTTGATCCTCTTATGATATTCGGCATCGGACCTTTCCCCGAAATGGGCATCGCAGGCGCAGCTTATGCAACGGGCATCGGGCAGACGATAACGCTTATAGCATACATTCTTTTCGCCAAGCTCCGTCCCCTCCCCGTTTCATTCGCAAAGGAACATATATCGTTTGACAGCGAGCTTTTAAAGCGGATCTACTCGGTGGGGATCCCTGCGGCACTCAATATGGCTCTGCCGTCGCTGCTGATATCGGCGCTCAACGGCATACTTGCACCGTTTTCAGAGAAATATGTGCTTGTTCTCGGCGCTTATTACAAGCTCCAGACATTTATCTACCTTTCGGCTAACGGAATAATTCAGGGTATTCGTCCTATCGTAAGCTTCAATTACGGCGCAGGAGAAAACAAACGGGTCCGTCAGACTGTCCGAACGACACTTGCACTCACGGCAGGAATAATGGCCGTCGGAGTGATCCTTTGCTATCTTATCCCGAGTCGGATGATGGGACTCTTCACCGACAGTGCGGAAACGATCGGCATCGGTGTAAAAGCACTGCATATAATAAGCCTTGGCTTTATCTTCTCGACGGTTTCGGTCACTTTCTGCGGAGCGCTTGAGGCGTTGAGCGAGGGCATACCGTCGCTTATCATCTCGATAATGCGCTATGCGGCTGTAATTATCCCGGCGGCGTACATTTTGAGCCGTGTTTACGGTGCAGGAGGTGTTTTTGCGGCTTTCCCGATAACCGAAATGATCACGGCTCTTGCGGCATTCTTTATCTATAACAAACGATGCAAAAGACTTGATCTGATGCATAATGCGTAATTATTTCTGTTCTGAAAATCCTGACATAACAATAGGAGCTTACGGGAAAAGGGCGATTTTACGTTATAGATTTACAATGTCAGGAAGTGTTGATCAGAAGTATTTGATCCAAGCATTATTACTGCCGAAACTGCCGAAGCTGCAGCCATTCCATAGGAAGCTCCGCCTGCACCCAAAAGCTTTATAAAAAAATATGTGCATATTATTCCTGCAAGCAATCCTGCTGTTTGACCTAAGATCATAATACGAAGGTGTCTCATTATTGTTTTCAGTGTACAAATAAAAAACATTATGCTATAGGCACAAACACTTATTATTGACGGAAAGATCAGATCTTTATATTGTTTTATTTCTTCACCGAATATCAGAACAAGTAAATGTGTACCACATATCTGCATTATCAATGTGAAAAGGATCATTAAAATAAGGAAAATGAAAATTATCCTCTTTGAAAGTTGTTCTATTTTTTCAATCATTTTGCATCTATACAATTTTGAAAACTTTGTGATAAAAGGAGTGTATATGTACTGAAATGCTCCCTGCAGTATTTGTGATACGGAAAATATTGATGAATAAGCTCCAAGATATACTTCATTATATGCAATAGAAAGTGCATACTTCGGCATATTCAGGATAACAGATGTCAGAAAAAGATGTAAAAGCAGCGGTGCCGTTTCAACCGCAAGTTTACCGCACTCTATCCATCTTACTTTTGCTTTAAGACTGCATATTTTAACAGTCAGTGGAAGTTCCATCAAAAGGTTTACGGTTACGGCTGACAATGCCATTGCAGCAAGGGCATAATTCAGTGAAGACATAACCAAAAAAACAAGTGCAAAAGCGACCGTTGTTATAACTGCCTTTAAAGTGAGGCACACACCGGATATATCCAGTCTGTCTTTCTTTTGTATTGCTCCGTGAAACAGATCAGAGAATCCTTCGGATATGCGAAAGATCATATACCAGAAAATAGCTGTCAGAACATTTGGAGCATATCGGCTCAAGGCTGCAAATATCATACATGCTGCAAGAGAAAGAATACAGGTTATTATTCTGAGTCCGGTATAATCCGCAAAAGAATATTTGTTGTTTTCATCGGAAACCTGAAAATCTCTTATTCCAAAATAGGATATTGTTCTGAATATCAGCGAAAAGGACATTGCAATGGCCAATACTCCTGCATTGTTAAGCCCCGATGATCTTGCAACGATAACGGTTATGAACCACTGCAAGCCATCATAGGCAGTATTTCCCACTGCATTCCAAATAAAGTTCTTATTCAATTGTTTCATTTGTCGTAACTTTAAGCTTTCTTTTACTGCATTTATAGATTCCTGATATTTCCCACCACAGCATAAATGCTATATTTACTGCAAGTATTGGGATAAATGCCGAATAAACAGAAAAGTGCCATACGATTACACTTAATTCAATTATTGTCATAAATGAAATATAAATTATTGCACTGACGCTGCGGCTTGTGCAGTACTGCGCAAATGTCGGGCGTTCCGCTTTTCTGATTTCATAGATAGGTATTCCTTTTTCAAACTGAATAACTGCAAAATTGTAGATACCGCGTGCTGATGAAGCGCTGCTAATGAGTGCTTCATCAGTATATTCGGTGAATTTTTCAGAAATGAATTTTCTGTCATCTGAGAAGACCGTAAAAAGCAGCTCTTTAATATTGTAATAAAAATCTTTGCTCATGGCAGCAGGAACAACTGTCAGCAGAATATAAATTATCATCCCCAAGCAGAGGCTTGAATTCTTTGGAAAAAAGGGTGGGATCCTGAAATAATTATTTGGCAGGATCGGAAAAAGATCAAAAATTACAGAAAGTATATTCACTCCGGCAAAAGATTTTGCGATAATATCTATCGTCCCCCATATGTTACACCTGGTTTTGTATTCATTATATATTATAAGACGTTCACATTCAGGACTGAGCTTTTCATTTTTGTCAGCTTTATCAGATGGACTTTTAAAGTTGTATATCTCATAAAAGCTTCTTTTTTCACCTTTACTCGTGCCGCCGAATTGTGTATTATAAATGTTTTGGCTCATTCTGAAACTGTATTCGTAATCAATAATAAAAACAACCATGATTATTAATGAATACAGTGCAATAAGGAATGGAAAACTGTTGATAATGAAAGAGATCGCTGCTGTTACCATGCCGCAGGAAATTGCTGAGATCCCGAGTATGATTCTGAATCGGTGCCGTTTATCTTCCATATTGGATATAAAATCTGATGCTGCGATCTCAAATGTCTGCTGATTGTTCTCATTGCCGGCAAAGAAAGATGCTTCCTTATAATGTTTATAGCAATATTTGCGTGAAATGTTAAAAACAGCCTCTTTGCTTGCTTTGCCGAATGTCAATGATTTAAGAATAAAGATCACAGCTGTCAATATTATGATAGATACAGCGAACGCTTTGGATACGAATACATACATTGAAACAGATGCAATTAGTGCTGTAACGGAAATATAAAGTAATGTCTGACAAAATAATCTTAAAGAACGGTTTGCCTTTTTTAATTTTGTCATTTTATTATAAAGTTCTTCTTTTTCTTCCTGATTGAACATCTGCTGTTGTTCTTTTTTCATTGTATAAATATGATCACTGTCGATCTCATTGCTGCAGCAGGAGCTTGCGATAAGTATATGAACATCAAGACTTTCCAGAAATTCAGCCAAAAAGCTATCGGGACTGTCGTAACCGTCTATTATGAGCAGGAGCCGATCATCATATTTCTTCAGACGATTGAATTTCACTTCAAAAAGCTGTTCTTTGTTATTGAATTCTTCATCGTTTATACCGACAAACTTTATTTTTGAAACTGTATCTTTTATATTTCCATTTAGATTCGCCCATATAATAGTTGGATAAAAGTCGCCAAAGCTGAGGGCATAATTTTTTATGAAGTCAGTTTTTCCGCTTCCATGTAACCCCTGCACCAAAACATAATGATGTTTTAAAAGTTTTTGTCTTATGGAATACAGTTCATCACCGTATTCATCAGTGCTGCTGTCCGGAGGTTGTATATAACTGCTCTCGGCATAAATACTGCCGGGATCTGAAAACACGGTCAATTCTGAAAGCATTGATATAAGTTCATTGATGCTGCATCTTTTTATAGGATTTCCAGGACTGCACCTGCTCCATATTTTAAGTACCGTCGCTGCAGCGCATGGATTGGCGCATTTCAGAATAGCAGAAAGGGATATCATATCTGCAGAGTTTGAATATCCGGTCGAGTATTGTCCGGGAAAGTAATTTTCGCCGAAAATAAATCTGTGAAGCATTGAACCAATTGAAAATACATCGACCTTTTCGGAGTACAGCTTTTCAAATCCATTTACGATCTCAGGAGCGGCTCCTTCGGAAAACATAACAGTCTGACCCTGAATCTCTTCCCTTTTGAAAACAGTGTCTGTATCGAAAAATGCAATATTATCTGTTTGAGGCGAATACAAAATATTTTCGGGTTTTATATCAAAGTTGATATATCCCTTTTTATGAAATTCTTTTACTGCCATAGCTGTTTTCAGGCATATTTTTGCAATGAGATACAGATCGTCCGATCCGCATAAATTTGCGGTATTTAGGCTGTCAGATGGCATCCACTGGGTGATCAGATATTGTGCCGGAGTATCTGCTGCCATTCCAATAAATTTTCCGAGCGGACAAACCGTATAGCTTCCTGTATCATTGGAATACGCCATATCCCACAAAAGTTTAAGAGATTTATCAAATCTGGTGCAAGCCTCATGATATTCCGGACGAATATTATTTCCTATAATAAGCTGATTGTTTTTGTCACGATCAATACCGTCGATGTTTTCGGGATACAACTCTTTCAATCTGTATTTGCATACAAGTCCGCTGCCGGCTTCCCTTGCTTCATATACAACACAGCTCCCGCCTTCTCCGAGAGGTGTTGAAGTTATCTCAAGTTCAAGAAGCTCACCGTTTCTGAAATTTTTTAACGTTATTTTATCCCCTGCTGACAATAATTTCCTTCCCACAAAATTCCCAACCTTATTTTATCCAAGAATATTTCCATATTTTTCTGAAACATGAAAGCGGATCATCTGTCTGCAGACACATAAAAATAAACAGATCATAAGGATATGCAAAATTGATCTGTTCAAATCTGCAGTAACACAACTGGTCATTTATTTCCATAATATATTCATAAACGTCACAGTCCGACTCATCTTCACAAGCAGCAAAAAAAGCAAGTGTTAATATCGTATCCCTTGAGATCGCTTTCTGACCATTGAACATTTTTTTTAGATCTGAGCGCCTTAAAAGCGTTGAAAAGAACCACTTGCTGTCTTTAAAGTAATTATTTTGTTTTCCCATAATGTTGCCATTGGCGTATGGTGCGTATGTATCAGTCCGAAAATACCCTTTTTCACTTTTTACGGGTATATAGTAATAAATGTATCTTTCTACAGTACCGAAGGAGACATTATCCGATAAACTTATTTCAATACCCGTTTCATTTGCCACTGATATCATTTTGTCGGAAGCAGCATTTTTGTATATCTTTTTGATAAGCTCATCATAACATACTTTAATACATTTACTGGTTTTCGGATCATTATTTTCTGTTATCAGCTCCGCAATAAAGCTGACCAGCTTTTCCTCTGTGTCGATCTTTTCGTATAAAGCTTCATATTCTGAGGTAAAAAAATTTCTGCCGCTTTCCTTCACATACGGAGCTTTTTCCGCAGCCTGCCTCAATAATTCTTCGGCCTGCCTGTAGCTTTTCGCTTTATTCAGGCAGGCAAACGCTGTCACTTCCGCAGGATTTTTATAATTCAGTTTTTTATCATGAATACCATTTGCAAGAAAATCCGAAAGCTCATCACAATCCATTTTCAAAGCAAAAGCCAAAAGGAAGATACTTTCTCTTGACGGGGTAACGCCGCCAAGCCAATTCCTTACCTGTTTTCTCAAAAGCTCACCCGTGATAATTTTCTTATCCCTGCTGAAAATATTTTTTTGATCAAGCATGCCGCTATCTCTGAACGCATCTATACAAAAGCTTATCATTGCTTCGGTCCGTGCTGAATCGTCATCATACATATTGAATTTTTCCGGAAATTTATCTGCAATAAATTTTTTTAGATACTTACTGAAAGAAAAAGGCTGCATATGATCTTTTAAAATGCTGAATATATCATCTGCAGTGAGCTGCAGATCTTTTGGAAAATCATAATTAAAATAGTTTTTCAAATATTTATGCACATCTGACCTGTTTTTACTGACAGTTTTAAATTGATCCATTTTTCTCTCCAATATATTGCGTATTATGATGTAATTATACCACGAACGAGTGCAGATTTCAAGCGGAATTGAAAAATACATGTCTGTTTTTTTGGATTTATAATAGAAATACGGATAATTTATCATTCCGAATAAAATTATACCGATATTAAAGGAAGGGGTCAAAGGTTTTATGTACGGTTCATTTAATGATTATGGGGGTTATGGTTCGGAAATGGGTATTTTCAATATTTTTTCCGAATTTTCCGACACTATAAACAAAATTAAAACGTTAATAGCATTCATTGCTATTGTTATCGGAATTATCCAGTGTTTCTGGGGTTATAAGCTTTACAGAGTGACGCTCGCAATAAGCGGCTTTTTTACGGGTGCAACGGTAGGATTTATAATCGGTCTTTTAGGTGCAGCAGCATTAGACGCTGATGTTGATTCATTACAGGGTATAGTGACATTCACGCTCTTTATAATGCTTATATGCGGTATTGTCGGAGCTATGATCGCATATTTCTGGGAGCTTGTCGGCGGATTTCTTGTCGGTTTTTCGGGAGTTTATATTGTATCGCTCTCCGTTTCGATCATAAATAAGGCTGTTCTGCGCGATACAAACATTATTCCATCATTCTTTACATCGCTCATACCCGCTATCATTGCAGGGATCCTTGTTGTAAAGTTCTGGAAGCCGATTATCATAATCTACACCGGAGTGGCAGGAGCATTGAGCATTGCAGCCGGTACCAGCCTTGGCATACTTGTTTTTCTTCTGTGTGCTGTATGCGGAATTATTTATCAGATCAAATCAAACGGCGGACTTACCGATAAACCTAAAGCAGCTTCAGCGACATATACTGATACTGAGCATAACGGTCAATCATCTGCATATTATCCTCCAAATCAAAATAATTCCACAACAGTCCCGACTGCTCCTGTACAAAGCCACAGCACAAAAGAAGATAATGTATATCCCGATATCATGGACTGAGAGGTGGCAATATGTCTGATTTTACTGTTATTAAACGGCTTGAAAATTATCAGTATATCGAAGGATGTCCTATATTCATAACAGGGGGAAATCTACTTAAAGACAGCGAAACAAATAATATATTTGTTCAGATAAGATTCAAAAGCATTTCCCCGAAGTGTATAAGTGCCGTTATCTTTGATATTGAGTGTTTCGATATTGAAAATAAAACGCTCGAAGCAGTAACAAGATATCAGCTGCTTGATCTTAAGGTCAAAAACGGAGAGACCTTTGGTGATAAAGAGTTGATCTGCTGCCCAAATAAATTCACCAGAAAATGCAACGTTGTTGTAAAAACCGTTATTTTCTCCGATGATACACGTTGGGAGTTCTCCGATGAGGACAAAACAATGACATTCGGCCTTCAGAGCCGTGTCAGGGATATGCCTTCAAAAAACCTTATTCCGGTGCTGATCAATGAGATGAAGAGCATAAACTATCCTGCCGATAAAGTCATCTATATCCCGAATACCTTTGAATACCACTGGATATGCACCTGCGGAGCGATAAACCACTTTAACCGTGAATGTTCCGTGTGCGGAATAGATAAAAGCAAGCTTTTTGAAATATTCAATGAGCAGTATCTCAAAGACCATGAATCGGTATATAAACAGAAACAACAGGAAGAAGAGCAGGAACGTGTCCGCAGGCATCAGATCGAAGAGCAAAGAAGAGCTGAGGATCAAAGATACCGGCGAGAGGTTGAATTAAAGCATCAGCAGCTCATTGACCAAGAGAAAGAAAAACAGAAAAATGAGAACAAAAAGACATTGTATATTGTACTTGCAGCAATTGCTGTTGTCATTATTTTGATCTTTTTTGGCAAAGCATCGACGGGCGCTATGGATACAAACAAGGATCGCTATAACTCTCAGGACACCGAAACAGAATATTATGACGATTACGATGATTATGACAGCTATGATTATGATAGTTATGATAACACCTCAATATATTCGATCGGAGGTACAGAGTATTCACCCGATGCTGTATATATTGATTTAAGCGGACAAGATCTAACGGATGATGATATTCAAAATCTTTGCAATTTCACAAACCTTGAGACCCTTGTGCTATCGAATAATAGAATAAGTGATATAAGCTGTCTTGCGGGACTGACTTCTCTGAAAGCATTAGATCTCTATAACAATCAAATTGAGGATATTTCTGCATTATCAAATATGACACATTTGCAGGAACTTAATCTGACACAAAACCGTATATTGACCATTTCTCCGCTTATAGATCTTGAAGAAATGAAGATCCTATGGCTCAGCTACAACAAGATCGTCAATGTTTATGCACTAAAAAACATGAACGATCTTGAAGAAGTGGTTCTCGATAACAATGAGTTAGTAAGTATAAGCGGATTGAAAGATAAAACAAATTTGAAAAAATTGTACTTAAACGATAATAAATCAATTGAATCGTTTGCTCCGTTAACCGGGTGCTCATCGCTGGAGCTGCTTAATGTTATAAACACCAATTGCAGCAGAGATGATATTAAGATGCTAAATAACGCACTTCCCGATTGCGATATTTTTTACATCGAGCCCGAATGGTAATTAACTCCAAAAACATTTAAGGACGTGATAAAATGACCATAAAAAAACTTATAGCCGTTATCCTGACGATCACATTCGGCATAAGTGTGTTAAGCATCAACGCATCTGCCTATAATAACGATCAGATCAACATATACCAGCTTGATGATTATGATTATTACTACACATTTGCAAAGGCTCTGAAAGATCATAACTATGAGCTTGTTGCAGAATATATTCCATGCACCGATCCGAAACAATTCAAATACAGCGGCGTTAATATCAAGAATTTTTCCGTCGAGATCATCGAGAATAACGATGGTTACAGCCAAATCGGAGCGTACATAACATTTAATATTACAAAAAGCAACAATAGTTTCTTCAAGAAGGGAAAGCACAAGTACTTTGCATATTTTAATATGAGTGACGGAGAAAACGGCACTTATCTGTTCTATCCTATGGGAAAAAGAACAGAACCCTATTGGGTGCGATATCCTAAATTCTATTTAAGCGACGGCATTGCCGATTATATAACCGATTTCGGAAGTGCAACGCAGAAACAGATCAAAAATATGGAATATACGGGCGGCTTTATCCATTTTTATTATCATTATGCTTTGTCCCTTAAATACCCGAACGGTATCTCGAAAACCGCACTCACAAAGGAACTCAACAAATTCTATGGCAACAAAAAGCAGATATCCCCAAGTGAATTAGATAATTTTACAAAAAAAGATGGTCTGTACTTTAAGGAATGCGGTCACGGTATGCCTGTCTATGCTGTCAGATGCAAAAAGACGACCAAAAACAAAAAGACAGGATATTACACTGATGATATGTGGTATTATTCGGATGCGACATATATGAATGTCTGCCGAAAGATCAAGGTCACTTACGCCAAAAAAGACGGCGGATATATTTTAAAAAATGTAGATTGTTATTATTCAAATGGTTATCGGGTAAAGTCTTTATAAGGAGGAAAATTAATATGAAAAGAATTATTAGAACTTTATGCGTATTTTTATGTGCAGCAATGCTGATGCCAATGATATTAAGCACCGTTGTATCAGCATCAAGTTATAAAACGGGAAATTACAAAGGCAAATTTGATTATCTTATCACCAATAAAGAGGTAACGATAACCAATATCAATAGAAGTCTTGAAAAATTGAGCATTCCATCTGAAATCGATGGTTATCCTGTTACAAGAATTGGTGCACGAGCTTGTGACAGAGCTGATCTTCGTGAATTATCTCTGCCCAATACTCTGATTTCAATTGGTGAAGGCGCTTTTCAATACACCGATATAAATAATATTGACATCCCATCAAGCGTAAAATATATTTACGATAGTGCGTTTTTTGGATTTATGAACACTCCCAAAAGCATTACTTTAAGGGAAGGGCTGGAGTATATAGGAGATAGTGCATTTCAAGATTTATTTTGGTATGTAAAAAGTATAACAATACCATCAACAGTTTGGTATATCGGAGATATGGCTTTTTGGGACGAACACCTTAACAGTGTTTATTTTATGCCAATGTCTGCCATTGCACAATCAACCGCTTTTATGCAAAGCACAATAATATATGGATTTGATAATTCTTCGGTTGCTTCCGACGCAGTCGAATACCGTTGGAGCTATCGCTCAATGGGAACATTCACAGGAATAAACCGCATAGGAGATAGTGTTTACGGCTACAAAAACAGCAAACTTGTTTCGGGCAAAAAGACTTTTGACGGAAAGTTATATTATTTTGACAAAAGCGGAAAGGCTCGCAAAGGCTTTGTAAAAATGAAGAGCGGAGATATCTATTATTTCTCCAAGAAAGCCAAAAACCTCGGACAGGCTGTGACAGGCTGGGTAAAGAAAGACGGCAAAAAATATTACTTCCAGACCTCGGGCGAGGATAAATACAAAGCCGCAAAGGGTTGGATGAAAATAAAAGGCAAGCGATATTATTTTAATTCCGACGGCACGATGGCAACGGGAAAAACAACGATAAAAGGCAAGACATATACCTTTGGCAAGGACGGAATACTGAAAAAGTAACTTAGTACGGTATGATTCTTCAAAATAAATGCGTTCCCAATTTGCAGTTCTATTTGCAGATAATTCAGATCTTCGATCTGTTTCTCTATAACTTATACTAAACACCAATTAAAAACTATACAAAAAAATCGGCGCATAAGCCATATAATACTAAACACCAATAAAATACAGGAAAAAATCTGTACCGAAATCCTATATATGCGAGATTGTCGGCTTGATTTTTTCCAAATTTTAAATGGTTGTTAGTATAAACCTGTTTACAACAGCTACGAGCTTTTGCGCCGATTTTTTGTCTATAGTTTTATTGGTGTTTAGTATTATGTGTCATTTTTTCGGGTGATGCACTTATATTGTAAATATATCATTAAAGGTCACCTCTAAACATAAATCCCCTCCCTATCTCCCCGACTTTTTCCGCAGGTTCTCCATTCTCTCAACCTCTTTGAGTGCATCGGATTGCTTTTCACGGAATATCCTGCCGATGTTTCGGCGGTACATATCCTCGTTTTCTTCCTTGGACAGAAAATACAGATTGAAACATTCGTCAATGCCCTCGGGGAGTTCGCCGTTATTCTCATCGGGATAGTTTTCATAAACGTCCTTGCCCGTAATTCTTGCCGAAAGATAGTCGAACGCCTTTCCAACCGAGCGGAAACGCTTTTTCACGGTCATACTCAGCGAAATATCATAATCGGAGCAGGAGTCAGGCCTTGAAACTGCGTCCACCATTGCAAAAAGTATCACGCAGACGAAGCAGACTTCATCGGGAGCTTTTTCGTCCTCCGAAAACCTGTTTTTGCCGATTATGTAAACTCCTGCGCCCGTGTTCGGGTCGATATACAGCGGAACGAACGCATCAACGCATTTCTCACGCAGAAGCGAATCATACAGCCGTGTGCATTTCTCCGTATATTCGCCGTTTATCTGCGCAGGATCGGTCACTGTCTCCGAGCTTTCGCTTTTTCCGCTGTATAAACTGTACTCATAAAGCATTTCAAACTCATCGTTGTAGCCGTCCTCTTTGAGGTGCTTGTTTGGGAGCTTTACGCTCTGACCGTGTTTATCGTTTTTGTTCGTGCGATAGCCGAGGTTGTAGAAAAAGTCCCTTACACAGCCCATAAGAAAACGCCGCTCAAACATTTCCTCCGCTTTTTTGAAAGCTTCATCATCGTCAAGAGCTTCATATTTTGCAGGGATCTTCACCTCGCCCGTGGTCTTGTCCTTCGTGCCGATGAGGTCTTTCAGAATGTCGGAGTATTCCTGCTTTGAAATTATCTTGTATCGTTCAAGGGCAAAGCAGGCACTTTTGAGCAGGATATATTTGTCACGCTTTTTCTGCTCCGCATATTCAAAAAGGTCAGCCTTCCGCCGTCCTATGACCTCGGCACGGCTGTCCTTTTTCTTTTTCAGATAGCGGTAAATAAAGCTGTTTTCTCTCTCTTTTTCGCCGAATGAAACATAGTCGTTCCAAAGCGCATCGTAAAAATCATCTCTGTCCTTTATCATGCCTTATCACCTATTGAAGAATGTTCGAGCGAAGAGCAGAGCTTGTCGGTGCGGTAGTATATCATTGCGAAAACGTCCTCCTCCGAGAAAGACGAAAGCTTATGCTCATAGAGGAAAATATCCGTCATAAGCTCGATCTCTTCAAAGAAATGATAGCGCACGAACATTGTCTGCTTAAAGAAAAGCTCCCTGAACCGCAGATATTTTTCCGTGTAGGCTTCGGGCGAAACGACGGTGCTTCGCCACTCGCTGTTTTTGATTTTTTGCTTTTCGGCAAGCTCATCGTCCTCATCTATGCAGACAAATTCCATATCATCGGGGAAGTCGCTCATACTCGTTTCGTCAAGCTCTTTCTGCGTGTTCTCCATCGTTTCAAGATAGTCTTTGTAGCTGTCAAAGCCATGTTCCGCCGCAATTTCCGACTCACGCTCTGCGCAGCGCTTTCCGAATTCTTCCTCGGAAAAAGTTGAAACGATGTGCTTTCCCGTCAAAAGCAGGTACGCCATATCGCAGTTACGGAAGAATCCGCCCTCGTTGAACTCGCCGTAATATCTGCATTCGCCGCTTTGCAGGTCGTATTCCGCAGATGTAAATTCGTAGCTGTGGAGAGTGTTTTCGTCCGTGAGAAAAAGGTTGTTTTTGTGCTTTGCAATGTCGGTAAGGTCGGAAAAAAAGCAGGCAGGACGTTCAGCGTATTTTTCGCCCTCGTTATATGTTCCGATGCCCTGTATCGCACAATAGAGAAAGCACTCGCAAAGCTCACGGAGTTCGCCTTTGATCTCGAGCAGGGTATGCTGTCTGCCGTATTTCTGCGCCCCGCCAAGCAGTTCGTTTATGAATTTTGCAAGCTTTCTTTCGGACACCTTTCCCGTTCTGTCGGCTATGTACGGATAAAAACTGTTGTTTCTGCCCGTTATGCGGTTCTTCATTTCGTCAAGCTGCTTTTCAAGCATATATTTCCTCGCTTTGTGGAGCTGTATATCGCTTGTCCTGTTTTCGTTCGGCATTATTTTCACTCTCCTTTAAAAATTCGGCGAAAAGCATTTTTATTCTGCTTTTCGCCGTTGGTATTATTTAATTGGATTTTCTGCTCTCGCGAAGATCGCAGGCAAGGTATACACCATTGTTTCTGTACACAAAAGCCGAACCAAGCTTATCTGTTGTGTCCTTTGATTTTAGCTTTTCACTGTCGCAGTAATATGCTTTATTCTTTACGGGAACTACCGATGAACTCATATCCTGACCTATCGACTTAAGCTTTTTGGCGGAGCTGGAATAATAGCAGTTTTCCAACGAACAGCTATATCTTCCTCCCACAATTCCGCCGATGTACAAAGAGCCGTAATTTCCCCAGCCTCTGCTCCATTTATAGCCGGTTGCCGAAAGACAATTTATTATTTTGCCGTTATTGCCCCAGCCTGCGATGCCGCCGTTGTATGCTTCAACGCCCGAGGAAGTATAAACCAAACCGTTGCTTATGCAGTTTGCAACACAGCTGTCCTTTATCAGACCGCCGTTTCCGTCCGTGAATATTGCTGCATTATAGAATACGCCGAATGCTGCAAATGCCATTCCGATAGTCGCCGATGTAACATTTTCGGTGTGCATCGAACCGACAATGCCGCCTGCGTAAGCAGCTCTCATACCGCCTGCTGCATCGTACTGACCAATGCAGCGGACTTCGCCTGTGTTTTCACACATATTTATTACCGAGCCTTCCGCAATGCCTGCGATACTGCCTGCGTATGCGCCGTCGTTATCATCGTTGTCATAGGCAATGATAACGCTTTCCTTAATGATAACATTGGAAACTGCTCCGCAGTAGATGTAGCCGAACAAGCCTGCCATCACAGGATTGTTTACATAAAGTCCGCTAATAGAGTGTCCGTTTCCGTTGAAAACGCCTGCGAACGGATAGTAGCCTGTAACGGGGTCTCCCGACTGACCGATAGGTGTAAATTTATTCTTCGGCGCAGTCTTATACCATTCTTTCCAGTTCTTCGTGTTGTTCATCGTAAGGTCGGCGGTGAGGTTGATAACAACGCCCTGCATCGATTCGCCGCTGTTTACAAGCTTTGCAAGACCTGCAAGCTGTCCCGGGGAGCTGATGTTGTACTCGGTCTTATCGCCCGTATACCAAGAGGTAACGACCTTGCCGTTCCAGACCTTGACCGTGGATTTTGCCGCGCTCGCAGGGATAACAAGCATAGTTACCGCCATTGCGACTGCAAGAATTGCAGATATTATTCTTTTCATTGATTTGAACCCCTTTCGCATTTATTAATATTATTATAATACATTATTTTACAAATTGCAATACTTTATTTGTTTTTTCAACTGAAAAGTCCCTTGAAGAGATCCCATACACTGCTGCTGTTTTCGGACTCCTGCATATCCTGATACTTTTGCATAACTTTTCGAAGATCACCCTCGTTCGCCTCGCCATTTGAATAGGCTATTTTTCCAAGAGATTCATTATTGTAAAAGATCTCTATGCTGCCCGATATAAATTCTCCCTTGCTCCATTCTCCTGCAACAATTTCCTTAAAGCTTTCACCATATTTCCATGTCCATATGCCTCTGCCGTTTGGCTCCTCGTTTTTATCAACATTTCCGCTGTATGTACCCGTGCCTCCGTCGTAGCTGTAAAGCATATCCTCAACATATTTATCCTTTACGCAGGAGGAAAAACAGAGTATGATGATAAGCGTCATAATGCACAATAATACTCTTTTCATTCAGTTACTCCTTTTACACGTCATATTCGGTGTATTCACCGTTCTTTACAAAATTAACATAATTGCACTCTCCCGTGGTCGGGTCAACTATGAGCAATACGCCGTTCTGCAAATTGCCGTCCTGATATTCTCCTGTGCGTACCCAAAAGTCGAACGGTTCGCCGACTTTAGTTTCACTCAATTCTAGCATTGTTCCGCTTGTGATCATATTGTCATAAAAATCTCCGACTTTTATTTCCCAGCCACCGGTATACCTCTGTGCGTTTATTCCATCCCCGTTAAGCTGATTATGCTGCCAGTTTCCACAGCTGTAATCTTCAAGAAGTTTTCCGTTATCTTCGTAATTTGACCAACAATTATATCCGAATTCTCTTGAACCATTGTCATCGAATTCGCCGCAATAGCAGCTTCGTCCGTTTTCGCCCGATTCATCGATCGGTACTGTATCCGATGAATCAAAACTTATCACTTCCTCACCGTTTGCATACCTGTCATAGTACAAACAACCTGAATGTACAAAAAGCTCGACGCGCCAAACCTCGGCGTTATTATAGCCTACTTCATCTTCACCTTCATACCAATTTGTCACATTTCCGGTTGTATAATCAATACTGTAAGGATGTATTAAATTTGTATTTGAACTTTCAATAGTGGAAATTTCAATCTGATCTGCATAATCCTTTTGACATACGCCATTGCTATAGTATAGTTTTGCTACTAAAAAACTATCAAATTTTTCCGCAGATTCAGGAACTGACATTACAACAAACTCCCCGTCTTTTTTTCCATTTATCCAATTTCCCGCAAAAGTGTAGATGCTATCACTAACATGATTTTTTACAATGCCATATCCGTTTGGCAGACCGTTTTGCCAATCACCCGAATAGACCCAGCCCGGTCTTCCGAACAGATTATCAAGAAATCCGTCCTTTACAAACCCATCTGCACTCTCACCGGTCACCCAGATCGTTTCATCTGCCGATACATTATCGCTAAAGCTCTGCACCGCTTCATCCTGAGGGTTTGAATTGTCATTTCTGCCCAAAACGAATTTGAATACCACAAATGCGCCTGCCAGGACTATCAGCATAACCGCAGCAATAATTATTACCGCCTTTTTGCCGCCCTTTTTCTTTACCGCCGTGTCTGATGCGGAAATAACCCCATCATTTCCGATAGGCAAACCGCATTGAGGACAGGATTTCGCACCCTGCGGCAGCACCGCTCCGCATTCCTCACACTTTTTTGCCTCTTTTACCGAATATCCGCAGTTCGGGCATGAAACCGCCTTGTCACTTATCTGTTTCCCACACTCGGGACAACTTATCATTGCCATAAACAACACTCCTTTTTAATTTTTACTTTGGCTGTATTGTACACCATGCGAATTCCATATCTCCATCATCCCAGAATTCCCACATATAGATCAACGCCTTGTCTTTGGATGACTTTAAAAACTCTGTTGACACTTGCAGCAGTTCTCCGAACTCATCTGCGCTGATCCCGGAATAATCTATCTCTTTGCCGTTGACATAAATTTTCGCAAATACCCTGCCCGATTTGTCGGAACCGTCACTTGTATAAACGAAGTCACCTTTATTAAGTTTTGCTAACACTTCATCCTTTGAAGATACTTCCGAAAGTCCGTTGAAAAGCTTTATTTTACCTTTTTTATAAGCATTATATTCGGATAAAATAGGCGTTGTATAGATCCTGACCTGATATTGAGAATTATCTGATGATATATACCCCAAAATATAATCATCGGATTCGGGATCTACATCCTCTACATAAAAATCATCACCCATTGCAGCCTTGAAGGTCTTTACCCCATCATAAACAGAATAGGTCTTTCCGTCTATCGTGATCTTTTCAACCTGAGGTTTGAAAACGACGATCAACACTGCGATAACAGCCACTAAAACAATTGCAGCAACAATTATCGGGATCAGTTTATTTTTAGCTTTAATAGGGTCTATGACCCTGACCTGCTCCGATGTTTCAATTTTTACATTTTCAACCGGACAGCCGCATTTGGGACAAACCGCTGCAAGATCGGATATCACCTCACCACATTCCACACACCTCGGTGCGATCATATCATATCCGCAGCCGGGACACGAAAGCGCCTTGTCACTTATTTGTCTTCCACACTCGGGACAATTTATCATTGCCATAAATAACACTCCTGTTCTTTTTATTTAAGGTCACCTCTAAAAACCATGGTGCCTCAGATGCGCAGTCAGATTTTTCGTCATATCGTATAGAAATTTCGCAGGCATACTGCCGTTGTCAAGAAATTTGTGTGTAATACTAAACACCTATAAAACTATAGACAAAAAATCTGCGCAAAATCCATATATCAGAGCTTTTGCCTGATTTTTTGTATAAGATGACGGAAAATCTGCAAGCAGATGAGGTGCTAAGGCTTTAACCGGTGGTGTTTAGTATTAGAGGTGACCTTAATTAAAGCCATAATCTTTTTGCAGCTGCTTACCTCCTGCTGCGCTCAGAAATCCTTTGGTGCAGCCCTGGAATTGATAACGCAAGTTCTTTTCATAACAGTGATCTCCCTTTTTATATATTTTTCCGCTTTTGGGAAAGCAGCATAATATGCTGCCGAACAGCCAGCCTCGGGCAATCTGCAAACTGACCTGAAATTGCCCAAAAATGACTTTCCTGCAAGCGGTTTTTAACTTTTTTGTCAACCTAATGAAAATTTTATAATAAAACTACCGTTTATGGGAATACTTAACATACAGCTTATTATATCACACAATAAAATAAATTACAATAGTTTTATAATAATTTGTATAGGAGAATTTAATATGGAGTTGAATTACGCTCTTATCGGTGCAAGGATAAAGCGTCTGCGAAAGTCCAAAAAGCTGACGCAGGACAAGCTGTCCGAGTTAAGTTCGATCTCTCCGCAGCATCTTTCGCAGATAGAAAGCGCCAAAACGAAGCTGTCACTTCCGACGCTTATCAATATCTGCAACGCTCTCGGCGTAACGGCTGACAGGATTTTGTGCGATGTGCTGAAAGCCGATGCGCCCGAGGAAATAAGCGCTGATATTGCCGAGGTTTTCAGCGACTGTACCGCCGACGAGATATTCCTTATGCTCAACGTGGCGAACAGTCTTAAACACAGTCTGCGTTTGAAGAAGATCGGTTCGGAAACCGAATAGCTTTGCCCCTTGTCTGAACTTATTGTAGCATAGCAAAAAAAGCTGTCGTAGATTTTACGGCAGCTTTTTGATTTTACCCTAAACACCATTTAAAATTCGGAAAAATTCAAGCCGATAATCTTATAGCTGTTTTTTTACAGGTTTGTATAGGATTTCGGCACAGTTTTTTTATTTTATTGATGTTTGGTATTATAGGTGCGAAATGTATCGTTTTTTTATAGGACGGTCAAAGATAATTATAAGAAAAAGTTTGTCGTTTTTTGTCTTTTGGACGCAGGAAATTGTAAGTTAGACCAAATTATTGTAAGTTAGACCAAATCTATTGACTTTTGAACAGATGGAAACTATACTGTGAACATAAGCCGTAGAAAGGAGTTGAGTAAAATGAAATTAGGTGATAAGGCAGCTAAAAAACTGCTTGGAATGATCGCTGACAAAGCAGCAAGATCATCTGTAAAAACAGCAAATTCAGCGTGTGCATTATGGCAGCATCAGCCAAAGGAAACTGACAAGATAAAAAATCTGAGAAAATTTTAACAGCGATTCAATATGCGGCATATTTGTTGATTAAGTCTAAAATGTTATCGGAACCTATCTCTGTTTTGCTGAATTTTCAGGGATAGCTCCGATGCAGTTATGATCGTCGGCGGAAGAACAGGGTGTGTATACACTATATGAAAAAAATTTTTTGTCTGATATTCTCGTTGTCACTGATCTTCATAGGAACAATACTTCTGACGATAATAGGCAAAGACAAACCACGGAGTGTCCCTGAAGAATATCAGAATTTGATCCATGCCGTAAATGATTTTGATGAGGAGCTTTCAGAAATAAGCAAAAGAGAAAACATTGCGGAAAGTTTAATGGATATCAACAAAAAATTGCATGGCAGCAGTGAATTCAGATTTATTGAACTTGATCTGACGGAGATATATACTTATGCGGGAAAAAAGGGAGATCAGCCTAAAATAAACGCAGCGTATTGCGGCGATAATGTTTTTTCGTTTTTTGACCTAAAAACGGAGAATGATATTTATTTCAGCAAAGAGGATTATGTTTTTAATGAGAATACCGTTCCGCTGATATTGGGCAATGATATGAAAAATAAATATTCGATCGGGGATACGATAAAATTTTATCGTCAGGGGTATTTGGTCAGCGGAAAAGTAATTGACTTTTTGTGCAGTGACCAGAATGTTATATATTTTGATAATGCTGTTAATGTTGATGATTATTTTTTTATCCCTTTTTCGTTGGAATATCCTGATCAAAAATACGATCGGGATATAAAGGAATATCAGATCCGTACTATGCTGAAAAGAAATAATGGGGTAATAGTTTCCGATCTGAAAAAAGACAAGATCCAACAGCTTATCAATGGGTTTACCGGTTTTTATGGATTGCCGGACTATATTCTGAGCGCTTCATACACAGAAAAAAGAATGTATTATTTGATTTATTGCTTAATTGAGTTTATGATAATAGTGATAGGGATCGTCGTTCTTATCGTCGGTATAAGACTGCCTCAAAAGTCAAAATGAATCATCAGGGACAATTTATACACTTTTGAAAAAGCTATGTTAATTTTAGAGAAAGCGCAGATTTTATATATGTTTTATTGGTGTTTGGTATTAGTATAAAAAGCGCAGTTCACTTAAACAAGTCTGTTTCCGTGAACTGCGCTTTTGCTTTGCTATTTTTTGCGGAACTTTTTTGGGGAAAGCTCCTGCTCTTCAAGGTGGATAATGCCGCAGACAGCCGTGTAGTTATCACCACGGTTTTCCGCACGCAGGATATGCCGCTTCAGCATATACCGCAGCCAGCTGCCCGCACGTTCTGATTTCAGCAGATCAACTTCCATTTCCGTTTCAAAGACATATTCCCAAAAGCCGTCGCTGCATATAAGGAATGTATCACCGTCGCATATTTTTATAGGAGGATAATTTCGCTTTGCATCGATCTTTTCCGATTCTCCGAGGACTTTCAGGAGCTTTGAACGGTCGTCACTGCCCCTTATTTCGGAAAAGTTCATCGTCCCCATATCGACCGCCGCCTGACACACCGAATGGTCTTTGCTTATCGCCGTTATATGACCGCCGCTGAAATAGTAGACCCTGCTGTCGCCGATGTTGATGTATCGGAAGATGCCGTTTTCTATGAATGCGGCTGCAACGGTGCTTTTTCCGAACCCATCGTTGTAAATGTGCAGGTTTGCGCCGCTGATAAGTTCGTTTATCCGTTCTTCGGTGTATCCGCCGCTGCAGTTTTCGCTGAAATATTCTATTGCTGCCGCTGATGCTGCCTCGCCGCAGTCATGACCGCCAAGTCCGTCAGCAACGGCGAAAATGCCCTTTTCGGCACTGCAAAGATAGGAGTCCTCGTTGATATCGTGTCCGCCCTCGGAGGAATAAACAGCAGTATCTATTTTCATAATTGCAATTTCCGCCCTTTTAAATCAATAGTTTATCTGGAAAAGCTGCTCTGCACTGCCGAGATAGAAGTACATTCCCGACGGAAGTGCTGACGGAACATCGGGAACAAGCTTCTGACCGCTGCCAAGAAATGTTCCGCAGCTTGATCCTCTGTCGATGATCTCATAGCCTGCGCCGCTCTGCCTTATCTCACAGTGTACACCCGAAATGCCCTGCGAGTTTATCGGGAAACAGATCGTGCAGCGTTCGGGATTTCTGCCGATAACGGCACTTCCCGAAATATTAAAGCTGCGTCCTGCCATGATGCCCTTTACACCTGTGATAACTGCCGTTTTTGAGATCGTATTGTCAACGGAGGTCTGAACAGTCGGAGCAGGTGCGGCAGTTCTGCTCTTTTTGCCGTTGAGAATAAGTATCACAATAACAACTATACATAAAACGCCAAGTGCGATAACGGCAATAATAAGGACAGTGTTTACACCGTTCGCAGGTGCGGAGGTGCTTTGAGCCGGTTCGGCTGCTGCAGCGGAGGTAGTCGCTTGTTCGTCATTCCGAACGGTCGTTGTTGTCTGTTCTGTTGTTGTCACGGTTTCTTTTTCAGTTTCTTCTTCGGTTTCTTCTTCGGTTTCCTTTTCCGTCACCGTTGTTGCCGCAAGCTCATTTGAAAGAGTATACGGAACGACATCTCTGTTTATTGCCGCAAGAAGTTCATCAATAGCGACTGCATAGTTTGAATCAAGAACACTGTAGGTGTTTATTCCGACAACCTCGCCATTTGAGTTTACAAGAGGACCGCCAGAGTTGCCTCCGCGGATATCAACATCGATAAGATATACCTGAACGCCGTTTTCATCGGTGCTTTTTCTTGAGATAGCACCCTTTGTCATCGTAATGTCCTCAATGCCGTAGGAAAGACTCGTGTTGTCCATTAAAAGGTCAGAGTCGCCCGGAAATCCGAGTGCAGCGAAATCATCGTCCATATCAACGTTATCCGACTTGCAGAGGACGAGAGGCTTTCTCTTTTCGGTCGGTTCGGGGAGCTTTAACACGCAGATGTCTTTCTTTTCATTGACATAGTATATCTGCGCACGCATAAAGTCGTTTGCGCCGTAGGAGAAATAGACCCTTACTTCATCGGCTCTGCGGCTGTTGACGTCGTATTTCGCATCGGTCGGGTTCGTTGACATATATTCGGCATAGCTGTCAACAACAACGTGAGCGTTCGTTACAATATAGCTGACAGGCTTGCCTTGCTCACCGATAGCAAATCCGCTTGCACGGAAAGTAGTTTCATTATAAGTGAGATAGTATCCTTGGCTGCCGCGGAAAACCGCATAGTCGCCTTTTTTTTCGTTTGGAGTAAATGTTGACGTTATAAAAACAACTCCTTCTTTTGCCGTGCTGTGAGCGGCAGCCGATGCCGTCATCGTCACCGCACACAATGCCGTCAGCGATATAAGCAGAACGCTTATCAGTTTATATAGCTTGTTCATAGTCTGAATTTCCTTTCATTATTATTTGAATTCGAGAATGACCGCCGTGTAGTTATCCTGATTGACGAATCCCTTTGCTGCGACTGCAGAGCCAAGCTTTTCAGCAGCTTTGGCTGCCGAATGATCCAGCGCACCGATCATTTCACTATCCGTTACGGCGTTGTAAACTCCGTCACTGCAAAGCAGGAGTTTGTCGCCTTTTTTCGGAACGAGCGGATGTACATTCGCATCGAAAAGGATCGTGCCGCCGCAGCCTATGTAAAATTCAAGCGAGTCCTTCTGCGGATCGTCCTGTACCTCACGGAATGTCATCTCCCTGCTTATTACGTCATCGAGCAGCGTGTTGATATGGTCGGAATCGACATTGAGAGCCGTGAGCATACCATACCGTAAAAGATAGACTCTGCTGTCACCGACCGCACACCAGTATATGCCTTTGCGGCTGCATTTTACCGTCACCGCAGTTGAACCGCCCTTTATGTCCGTTGAAACAACGTTATAGTTTATCTGCCGCAGTGCGCTTTGCAGGAAAATATCGGTCGGCAGATCGGCACTGCAGGACATACTCAGTTCGATCAGTGATGAAACTATGTACTTGCTGACCGCACCGCCGTCTGAAAGTCCTCCCATTCCGTCAGCAACAACGGCGGTGAAACCGTGAGCCGCAGCGTCTTTTTTCTTTATTGAGGAAAATCCGAAGCTGTCCTCCTGATAAGGACGTGCGCCTTTGCTGCTGATGCTGCCGAGTGCGATCCCCGATGCAGCGCTCCCCTCAAATTTAAGGGGGATAAAAACTTCTCCGGTATTCATATATCAATACGAGAAACTCTCGTTGCAGAAACTTCTGAATACATAGGTGCATGAACCTATCTTTATCTTGTCGTAGTCAAAAAGCTCTGCAGGCATGAGGAGCATATTGTTGTTGTAGTAAACGTTGTTTTTGCCCTTTCCGAAGATAGGACTTACATAGAATTTCTTGGTTTCGTCGTCGTATGCAATGACCGCACTTCCGTCCGATGAAACCGTCTTGTCGAAGTAAATATCAATGTCGAAGTTTGAACCCCGTCCGACCGAGTTCTGTTCACCGTGGATATTGAACGCAGTACCCTTTTTGTCGCCGTCAACAGCAACGAGCCAGCCCTTTACGGGACTGATGCCCTTTTCATTTTTGCTCAAAGCGACTGTCATGCCCATGCTTTTCGGGGCTTTTTCAAGGCTGCTCGAGCTGTCGAAAACGCTGTCTTCGGCAGGCTTTGCGACGGGAACTGTCGGCGGAAATCCGCCCGAAAAAGCGGAAACGGGCGCAGTTTTCGGAAAAGCGGGCTGAACGTTCACCGCATCTGCATTTGCGCAGTAAGGACACTGTGCATCTCTTTTTTCGTCATAAATATGACCGTTTGGACATTGTTTCATAAGATCCTCTCCTTATATATAGTAGGTGTAGCCGCCGTTTGCGCTGTAAGTGTATTCACTGGTAAATTCATAGAAGCCGTCAGGGTCAGCATCATAACCGTTGCCCGAAACATTGAGCATTTCGTTTACAGTAAGACCCATAAGTGCGTCAAGATCGCCGTTGAGCGCATTGTTATGGGCATCGAGCTTTTTTATCGAAGTGCAGTTCACGAGCGGCGTAAGATCGCTGATATTGTTATCGAATATCCATACTTCTTCAAGCTTTGTAAGACCCGAAAGAGGCGAGATATCGGATATTCCGTTGTTTCCGCAGCCGATGACCGTGAGCTTTTTCAGTTTCTTCGCAAAGGAGATATTCTTGACGCTGCAGTCGTGGAAGGTCAGCTTTTTAAGGTTCGTCAGACCCGATACAGCGGAAAGGTCGGTTATCTTAGGGTTGTTGCTGATGATTATTTCCGAAAGCTTGGTCATATATTTGAGATTTGCGATATCCTTGTTCGTGAGATTTTTATTTGAAAGGTCAAGTGTGCCCTTCATCGATGTGCTGTATGATTTTTTGCCGATCTTTACGGTCTTTGCACTCGAATTTGTGTCCGAAGATGAGCTGCCCGAAGCGGTTCTTGCCTTTGCGGTCTTTATAATGGCGCTGCAAAGCTTTGAACGGGTCTGTTTCAGCGTTTTGCGGTCGAAAAGTGCAAAGCCGTCCGCTTCACCATCGGTCTTGTTTATGCCGTTGTCCCACCAGCAGCAGGGAATACCGTAGGAATTCGCCTTTTGGAGGTAATACTGAACCGCTTTCACACATTCACTTTCGTTGCCCTTGTTGAGAAAGCCGAACTCGCCCATTACAACGGGGATCCCCTTTGAAATATAAGCCTTGTTGATGTCGCTGAAAGCTTCATCGATGCTGTCCTTGCCGAGCTGAGTGAACTTTTTCAGTCTGATATCGGTGTTGAGCGATATGCTGTCGGGGCGGTATGCGTGTACCGATACGATGATCTTATCATCATCGGGTATCTTCAGCGCTTTCATCGAATCATAGAAAGCCGATGCGCCGTAGGGAGCTATCATAAGGAAGCGTGTGCTGTTTTTTCCTCCGCAGGCTCTTATCGTCTTTACAAAGTCGGCATAAAGCTTGTTGAGTACCTTTCTTTCAGCGTCCGTTCCGCCCGTCCATTGATACTCCGAACCCTCGGTGTTGGGCTCGTTCATAGCATCAAAGATAAGATGCTCGTCATAATTTTTGAATCGCACGGCTATCTGCTTCCAGACGTAGCAGAACTTTTTTGAAACGGATTTGTAGCTCTTTTCCGAAAGGGTTATCCAGCTTTTGTCATGGTGAGAATCGAGGATAACATACATTCCGCTGTCATAAGCATAGTCAACGACCTCTTGAACACGGTCGAGCCAGTCGCTGTCTATTTTTCCGTTCGAGTCGATGTGATTTCCCCATGTAACGGGTATCCTCACCGTGTCGAAGCCTGCTTTTTTTACCGTTGTGATAAGCTTTTTGCTCGCCTTTGGGTTTCCCCAGCTTGTTTCTGTGTCAAGTCCCTCGCCGTCCATAGCGTCAAGCGTGTTTCCGAGATTCCAGCCGACCGTGATGTTTTGAACGAACTCGGAAGCCGTCATCGAGGATAGAGAACTTTTTTCCGCAGAAGCGGCACACGGCATAAACGATACGCACATTGCCGCCGTCAGCAAAGCGGAGATGATCTTTTTCAGTTTCATATTTACCACTGTTCCTTTCAATATTTGTCAATAATCATATAAAAGGCCGTCTGCATCTGAATACATTGCATAGCAAACACATTCAAACAGTTCATCGCCGTCATAATTGTTTCCCGACAGATTGAGATAATCCAGTATTGTAAGTCCCTTGAGAGCCTTTACATTTCCGTTGAGCGCATTATTTGAAGCATAAAGCTCCCTCAGTCCCTTGCATTTTGCGAGAGGGGTAAGATCGGATATCTGATTTTCGCCGAGATAAGCCAGTTCTATGGTCGTACAATTTTTCAAAGCATCAAGCGATTTAACTTTACAGCCTGTGAAGTTTATCTGCACGAGCTTTTTCATTCCCGACAAAGCGGAAATATCCGATACAAGGTTGTTCGTAAAGCAGATATTCACCATTTCCGTGCTGTCTTTGAGCGGAGAGATGTCCTTGACATTATTGTACTGCAGCCATACATCGGTGATTTTTTTATGTCCCTTAAGCGCCGAAATATCGGTTATGCCGTTGTTCTCCGCACCAATGACCGTCAGGTTCTTCATATTTGCTGTAAAGGAGATGTCCTTGACATTGCAATTGTGGAAAGTGATCTTCTCCAGACCCGTCAGTGAAGAAAGAGGAGAGAGGTCTGTGACCTTCGGGTTGTCGCTCATAATGATCTCCGTGAGCTTTGTGAGATGCTTCATCTGCTTGATGTCGCTGTTGGTAAGATCAGCACCGCAGACATTAAGAGTACCCGTCATATTCTTTTTATACTGCTTTCCTGCAACGACCACATAGTCCTTTTCCTGCTCTTTGGCAGCTGTGGTTGTCGTTGTGGTTTTCGGCTTCTCCTCATCGGGTTCTTCCTGAACGGGAGGTTTGGTTGTCGTTGTGAAGCCGCCGTTGTTGACATTGCCGCCCCGATCATCGTCACCCTCGTAATAATTTTTGAGCGTAGTTGTTTCGGACGCAGTGGTCTTTTTTGTCACAGAGGTTTCCTTTGCCGTCTTTTTTGTTGTTTCTTCTGTAGTCGATGGCGCAGTTTCTTTAGTTGTCTTTTTTGTGACTTCTTCCGATGCGGATACTGACGCCGCAGGCTCGGAATTTCTGCTTGTTCCTATTGCGACAGCTGCGCCTGCAATGATAAGTATTGCCGCTGCGCAGGAAAGCATCGCTATAAGCTGCTTCCGTGTCGGAGCTTTCTTCCCGCCGGAATTTTTTTCGGACACGGCAACAGTATCGCTTTCGCTCGGTACGGCAGGGATATCGGCAGTTGCTTCCGCCGCAGACTTAGCTTCGGATGTCGGTTTGCCAACAGTATCGGGGGAGCTTTTCTTTACTGTTTTCGGGGATACCGCAGTTATTGATTTTGCGTTCTTCGGAGCTTTTTTCGTTTCAGTCTGTTCCGCTTTCGGCTCTTCAATTTTGCTCTGCGTATGTATCTGTTCGGATGTTCTTAAAGTTGTGTAGGGCTTGGCTGTGACACCCTCGGGGAGGATAGTTTGCGGCTTTGGCTCATATTGTACAAGCGGCTCCGGTTCAATGCCGAGCGAGGATAATTCCGCACGGAATTCAAAAACATTGTTGTATCTGTCCTCAATTCGGAGCATTGTCGCCTTGCGTATCATCTCCCATAGCGGCGCATATATCGAATACTTGTTGGAACTGTATTCAGCATCGTCCTCAAAGCGTGACATAGGATCGTCGGGGATATCCTTTGTCATAGCATAATAAAGCGTTGCGCCGAGTGAATAAATATCGGTCCAAGGTCCTTG
This sequence comes from uncultured Ruminococcus sp., assembly GCA_900550695.1. GTDB lineage: Bacteria > Bacillota > Clostridia > Oscillospirales > Ruminococcaceae > UMGS363. Next base: position 19,665 of record URTF01000004.1, on the reverse strand, counting down.
CCTGCCCTTTTTCTGATACTGTTCAAGCGGAGCAAAACCCTGTTTGAGAATGACCGAAAGGCTCTGTGATGCATTTGCAACGACCTGACGTGCAGCACCGAAATCGAGCAGCTTTATCTTGCCGTCATTGCAGATCATAATATTATCGGGGGAGATATCACGGTGAAGAATGTTCGAGCTGTGAGCCGTCATAAGTGCCGAGGAGATCCTTTCGGCAACAAGAACTGCCTGCCCTGCGGTGATGACGCCGTTTTTGTCAACATAGTCCTTCAGCGTCGTTCCCTCGAGATATTCCATGGTGTAATATACCGTGTCATTCTCATAGAAAAAGTCATAAACGCTGACAATGCTCGGATTTCCGTTGAATGCGGCAACAAGACGAGCCTCGTCATAGAATTTTTCTGCGCCCTTTTTGAATACGTCAGCCGTTTCCTCGCTTGTGACGGAAACTACAGTCGTTTCGGGGCTGCGCAGAGCTATTCCGTATGGATAATACTCCTTGATAGCGATCTTTTCTTCGTGTTTTATATCGTAAGCGAGGTATGTTATCCCGAAACCGCCCTTGCCGATAACTCTTCCGACAGCATAGCGTCCCTGAAGAACGCTTCCGCTTGCAAGAGTGGTCGGATCGGAGATCTGCTCCTGACCGCAAAAGCCGCATACGCTGCATGGCTCTGAAGATATCTCCGAAAAGCAGTTCTCGCAAAGATTCTTGCCTGCAATTGTAATCATAAACGAACACCCCTTTTTATTCCGCAAATAGATGCGATGTTGTTTTGACTACAGTGTAACACATTTATGGCATAATTTGGTGTGCAAAACTGCATTATTTTTGCCGACGGCGTTCAGCTGCAGTGTACAGATAAAAAGCAGCGGCAGACAATGCAGAATAAACTACAAAGTCTGCCGCTGTATTTCCGTCACCAAAAAACGGATATGTCTGTTAACTATACACTGTAAACTGCCGCCGTCATTCGTCTCCCCATATAAATTCGCAGGCGGCATCATAAGGTAAATGATGTTCAAGACAATGCACTATTTTTGCGTCCTCGGGGCGCCGTACATAAAGGCAGTCACGTTTTCCGAGCGTGAGCATTTTCTGGGTCGAGGCAAAGTCAAGACCGAGGAAAAGCGCAATATGGATCATCTGATCTCTTGTGGGTATCCTTGTGCCGTTGAGTATCTGATAGCCGTAATTTCTGTCAACGTTGAGTATGCGTATGAGGACGCTGCGCTTGATGTTCTTTCTGTTAAGACATTCAAGGATAAATTCGCTCAATTCGGGAGGCGGATTTTCTTCGATCACTTTTATGTCAAGATGCTTTGTCTTTTTTATCATTCGTTCGATATCAACAGTTTTGATATGGATCATCTCCTTTATGCCGATCATCACCAGTAAGCGGTGAAATCTCCGTCCATTCGTTCAATTATGTCCTGTATCTCGTCATCGGTAAAGCCGTTGCCCTCCATACAGACAAACCCGTTGAGCGTTATCCCCGAGAAAGTGTCCGTATGCCCCGAAAGACGATTGTTGTCAATATAAAATTCTTCAATAGTGCATCCTCGCAGCGGTGAAAGATCGGTGAGATCATTCCGTCCGAGATAGACGAACCGAAGTGCCTTGCAGTCGGAAAAAGGTTCGATGCTTTTGAGATGACAGCCTGCAAGACAGACCATTTCCAGCTGCTGCTTGTGCGCAAGGGCATCGACTGTGCCTATCTGTGCCTCGTTGAAGCCTGCCTTTACGAGCTTATCGCAGTTCGTGAGCGGTAAGATATCCGTGACGTAGTTGTCGCCGAAAAACACCTCTTCAAGCTCGGTCTTGTCCGCCAGTACGGAAATATCGGAAATGCTGTTGTTTTCGGCGGAGATCTTTCTGATTTTTTTCATATCCTTTACAAATCCAAGATCGGATACATTGTTGTTGCTGAAATGCAGGCTCTCCATATTTTCCAGTCCCTTAAGGCAGGACAGATCGGTTATGTAATTGTTGTCAAGGTCAAGATATTTCAGCTTTTTGAAGTGCCGCAGGTTTGATATCTGCGCATTCGTGAGTTCTCTGTCGGAAAGTTCAAGCGTTTCAAGCTCCACCGAGTAGAATTCTCCGCCGACCTTGACTGAGATATCCCTGTCTTTCGGAAAAACAAGAAAGACCGCACCAAGTACCGCTGCTGCCGCCGCTGCGATCACTGCCGTCACAGCCGCTGCTTTTCTGTGCCGTCTGACCTTTGGCTTTCCGTTTACGGTGATATCATTCGCAGGCTCATCGGCAGGTATCGTTATGGATTCTTCTTCGATACCGCAGTTCTCCGCAGCCGTCAGCATCTCAGCCGCAGAACAGTATCGGCTCTCCTTTTTCGTATCACAGGCTTTTTTCAGCAGCTCTCCGAGAGGTTCGGGGAGCTTTTTTATCTGTGCAAGAAAAGCCGTATCATCGTCCATTCGCAGCATGGGATTTTCGGGGATAATTTCCGTCAGTCCGTAGAAAACCGATGTTCCGAGCGAATAAAGATCGGTGCGTGCGTCCTGATCACCCTTGCGCCAGTATTGCTCCGCAGGTGCAAATCCCTCTTTGATAATGACGGACATATTGTCGGGGCTGCCTTTTCCGAAGCTTCTTGCCGAGCCGAAGTCGATCAGCCTTATCCTGCCGTCCCTGCAGATGATAATGTTGTCGGGAGAAATATCCCTGTGCAGTATTCCGCTGCCGTGTATCTCGGAGAGTGCGTTGAGCAGGCGTTTAAGGATATACACCGCCTGTCCCGGGGTGAGCCTGCCGTGCTTATGAACATACTGTTTGAGCAGTGATCCGCTGAAAAATTCCATTGCGTAATAAGCCGTACCATTTTCACGGAAAACGTTATATACCTGCGGAATATCCTTTACTCCGTGGAACTGCATGATTATCTCAGCCTCGCTGAAAAAGCGATCCAGCCCATGGATGTAATCATCGTGCTGAAGTGAGGTCATCGGCTCAACGGTCGTGTTGTCGCCCGCCCTTGCAGCCGTGCCGTCGGGGTAGTATTCCTTGACCGCAACGGGACGCTCCGTTTTTGTGTCATAGGAAAGATATGTTATGCCGAAACCGCCCTTGCCGAGTACCTTTCCGACAACATAGCGGTCCATAAGAACAGTTCCGATAGGGAGAATATCATGCTCCTTGTATAATTGTTCCCCGGTATATCCGCAATACGGACACCTGTGTCCCTTCATTGCAGAAAAGCAGTTTCCGCAAATATTCTGCGGCATATCCTCACCCCCGTTGCCTCGCAGCGCATATATATACTATATTATAACATTTTTATAATATATTTGGTGTGCAAAACTGCATTATTTTTGCTGTTTACATTACTAAAGTCTACACCAAAATCATTCCATCCGGGCGATCCCGTATTCAAAGAATATTTTCCTTCCCGTATAAAGCCTGCCGAAACAGTCGATTATCCGACGAGCAACGAGTTCGCCGTTTTCCCTGTTTGCATCCATAAGTATAACGATGATCTGCTTGCTCGAATAGCGTGTCGAGATATCGACACGGCGCAGGGAGGTGTAGATAGCCTGCTCCATCATTTCAAGCGCAACCTCCGTTTCGCTCGGGTCAATGATAGTGTTTTCGGGCGTTGTCACGGTGAAAAGCACGATCTGTACTTCTCTGCCGCTGCGTTCGACAAAACGGCGTATGAAATTGTAGACATGGTGAAAGCTGTCGAGTTCAAGCTGATATGCACCCCTGCCCGAATCTGCGTGCGACATGACCTCACGAAGGTATTTAAGGTCAACGAGATTTCCCGCACGGCTGTTTTCACTGTCCCTTTGTTCGCTGAAAAAGTGGTAGGAATTCTTGCCGTTCTGTTTTACATAGTAAAGAGCCTTGTCGGCGGCATTGTAGACCGTGCTGAAATCACTGCCGTCGTTAGGTATCTGTGAAATGCCGATCGAAACAGAGGAGTTCGTTTCAAACCTTTTCTGCTCGATCTTAAAGCAAAGGTCGGAGATGATATCTCCTGCAAGATTGCCGAGCTCCGCCTTTGAAGTCACACCGTTTATGAACATAACGAACTCATCGCCGCCGATGCGGCAGAGGATATCTCCCTCGTGCGAGAATTTTTTCATTGTATCTGCAAACATTCTGAGCGTGTTGTCGCCCTCGATGTGTCCATAGCTGTCGTTTATCGCCTTGAAATTATCCATATCTATCATAAACAGCGCTCCTCTGCCGCCGCTGCTGATGATCTCGTTGACAGCACCCTCGGTGTAAGCTCTGTTCCACAGCCCCGTCAGTGCGTCCTGCAGGGACTTGCTTTTGATGTCGGTAACCTCTTTCATCTTCTGTTCAAGCTTGTCGGCAAGTATCCGGCGCATTTCTTCAAGTTCAAGGATACGGCTTATCCGTGAGCGCATGACAAACGGTGCGAACGGCTTTGCAATAAAATCGAGTGCGCCCTCTTCAAGGCAGCGGTTCTCCGTTTCGGCATCATCATCCGCCGTAAGAAAAATTATCGGTATCTCTGCACAGCCGTCCTTTTCCCTTATCCTCTTCATCACCTCAAAGCCGTCCATTTCGGGCATATTGATATCGAGCAGGATAAGGTCACAGCAGTTGCTGTCGAGAAATCTGAGTGCCTGCGCCCCCATTGTTACCGCCGTTACCTTGTGATCATCGCAAAGTGCCGCCCGAGCCGTTGCAAGGCTCGCCTTGTTGTCATCAACTATAAGAATATGTTTCATAGATCGTCCGCCTTAATCATCAGTTTTTTCGCATAAACAGCACTCCGAACGTATCGGGACCGCAGTTGCCCGAAACGGTCGCAGATGCAGCTGTGATCTTTAACTCGTCAAAATGACAGTATTTCTCCGCTTCCGCAGTTATCATACGGAGCATTTTAACGCTGCAGCCTGCATGGGTGATGAAGCCGCATTTTTTGTCTATGTTTTTTTGTCCCTTCAGCTCACGTCGGATATACGCCCGACACGAGGACTCATAACTGCCGAAATAAATATTTTTAACTTTAAGTGTTCCCTTGTGCATCATAAGTACGGGGTGAATGTGAAATGCCGAACAGAGCTTTTTCACGAAAGCGGAAACACGTCCGTTGCGGTAGAGATAATCTGCGTCCTTGGCAAGAAAGCTCGTTGAAACGTGCGTTTTAAGCTCTTCAAGCTCCGCAAGTATCTCTTCCGTGCTGCATCCGCTGTCTGCAAGCTCCGCTGCACGCAGAACGAGAAATCCAAGACCGGTTGAAAGATGCTGCGAGTCAAAGATATGTACCCTGTTTCCTTCCGAACCCATCATTTCAACCGCCGCACGGGCGTTTTTGCATGAGTCGCTTATCCCCGAGCTTATCGCAACGAGGATGATATCATCATATTTTTTGAGATTTTTCTCGAATGTTCTGAAATAAACGTCAGACGGAGGTGGGGACGACTTCGTTTTTTTGCCGCCCGTTTCAAGATAATGGATCACGTTCTCCGACGTTATCTCGTCCGAATCGGTGAACACTCCGCTTTCCGTTTCTATCAGAAAATACAGTATGTCAATGCCATGTTCGTTCAGAATGTTCTTGGGCAGATCGCAGACACATTCGGCGAGTATACCTACTTTTTTCTTTTTCATATTATATTGATCTCCGAAAGCTTATACTGATTTTTGTCTGCACTTTGATAAAAGATCAGTATTAAATTCCAAGCTTTTCTTTCAGCGCATCGGCTTTCTCCGCCGCACTTTCATATTCAAAATCATCGGCGTCAGCCTTTATTTTGCCAAAAAACGGCTTTAATGCGATATCTCCGACTTTATATGCCGATGCCTCAGCGCATATTGCCGCTATCTCATCACCGTCGAACGAGTCACAGGCAGCCCTGACACGTCCGATAAGCTCCGCCGCCTTTTCGGGCGTTATCATAGTGAGAGCTTCTGTCGGAACGTAATTTTCATCGGTTTCATCGTCCGCTCCGTCAAGTCCAAGGTATTTTCGTCCAAGCTCTGTGACATTGCTGTACATTTCGAGCATAGCGGCGTTCTTTTCTTCGATAAGACCGTGATCTCCGTTCTTTCCTGCGAGTTCAAGCTCCTTTGCAAGCTCGGAAAGCGGCTTTGAGCCGATCGTCATTGAGGTGCTTTTGAGTGCGTGAACTTCTATAATGTAATTTTTCCAGGCTTTTTCGCTGAAAAGTTTTTCTATCTGTTTTATCTTTTCGGGAGCTTTGCGGACATATACCGAAAGTATCTCACTGTAAGCCTCGGTATCCCCGCCGGTGTAGAAAATGCCCGTTTCGGGTTCAAAAAGCGCATCGGAGGAGGACTTTTTCACAGCCCTTTCCGTACCGTGTTTCGGCGCAGAGCGTTCCCCGTCTGCGGACGGTGTTTTTATGAGTTCTTTCGGGAGCCAGGTCTTGAGTACACGGTCAAGTGCCGAAAGCTCGATAGGCTTTGCGATAAAGTCGTTGAACCCTGCCTCAATGTACATTTCCTTCACTCCGTTGACAGCATTCGCCGTCAGCGCAATTATCGGCAGATCCTTGTAATACTGCCCCTCTGTGTTCCGTATCTCCTTTGTCGCCTCAACGCCGTCCATTTCGGGCATCATGTGATCCATGAACACAAGGTCGATATCCTTTGAGCGCAGCATTGATATTGCCGCACGTCCGCTTTCAACGGTGAGCACCTGCATATGATAAGGACGCATAAGACCCACTGCGACCTTGAGGTTGATGATGTTGTCGTCAACGATAAGCACCCTTGCTTTCGGTGCAACAAAGCGTATTGCCGAGTTTCTGCGCTCGTTTATGTTCGGGACAATATTCTCATTGTTGAAAACGGTAACAGCGGTTATAATATAGAATGGCTTGTAGATGCATTTCATTCCCGATTGTACGTCAATAGCGTTTATCCTGTCCTGAACAAGGATAACGTTTGTTCTGCCGGCAAGATCTTCAAAATAAGAGCGGTCGGAGATGTATTCCTCCCTGCCGATAAAAATATGGGTGTGGTTCTTTTCCGATACGGCACGTCGGAGCGTTTCAAACGAATCGTACAGCTCAAAATCAGTGTCAAGCTCCGTTTTAAGCTCCGAAATGAGTGAATAATATTCCTCTGCGATCCTCGGATCTGCGTATTTATCCATATTGATATAGAAAGCCGCATGTATCTTTTCGGGAGCGTTTATGGATACGAACGGCTTGCTGTCGGAAACCTTTAACGGGATAACGAACCTGAACTCCGAGCCGACGCCGACTTCGCTTGAAACGTTGATAAATCCGCCCATTTTTGAAACAAGGCGGCGTGAGATGGCAAGTCCGAGACCTGTGCCTTCAACGGAGCGGTTCTTCTTGGTGTCGATCTGCTGAAAGCTGTTGAAAAGCTTCTCCAGTCCCTCGGGCGAGATGCCGATGCCCGTGTCGGTAACGGAAACGGAAAGATTTATTCCGTAGCTGTGTGCCGTATGCGAAATGCGGAGGATAACACAGCCTTTTTCGGTGAATTTTATCGCATTCGTGACAAGGTTTATCATAACCTGACGGATTCGCAGCTCGTCACCGATAAGTCCCGTCGGAAGATCGGGATCGCATTTTACGACGATCTCGATCGGCTTGTCGCCCTTTCGTGTAAGTCCGAGATTTACAACGTCATTTATGGTCGAGGCGATGTTGAATTCCTCGGAGGTTAATTCCATTTTTCCCGATTCAATCTTTGAAAGATCGAGGATATCGTTGATTATCGCAAGCAGACTTCTGCCTGAGTTCTGTATGTTGAAGCAGTAGTCCCTGACGGTGTCGCTTATGTCGTTCTCACGGAGGATAAGCTCGCACATTCCGACGATCGCATTCATCGGAGTGCGTATCTCGTGGCTCATATTCGCAAGGAAGTCACTCTTTGCACTGTTTGCCTGATTTGCGATCCCGAGAAGAGCTGCCTGCTGCTTTCTTGACTCAAAAAGCTTGTAGTTGATGAAGATACATATCGCAGTGTCAAAGAAGTAAACGATAGGAAATCGCAGAAGATATGTTTCCGAGTAAGCATAACCAAGCTCATGCAGCGGCGACCACATATATACTGCCGTAAAGATCCCGAGCAATATGCTGAAACAGCCGCCGTAGAGCAGCTTATAGAAAAAGATCCCGATCGGCGGGACGAACAGCAGCCAGACGATGCTGAAGCCGTCCTTTCCGCCCGTCACAACGAAAAATATCATCATTGACCCTATTGCAGCGAGTGAGATCACACTCAGCACAAGGAATCTTCTGGTCTTTTTGTATATGAAATGATCAATTATGCACAGAACTCCGAGTGCGCCCGTTATAAATGTCATCAGCGCAGAATCCGTCACAATGTTCACTGCGCACATAAAAAGGCTGATGAAAGCAACCGTTATCGTGATAAGACTTATGGTCCTGTCATCGGTGTTTTCAGCGTCCTTTTTCAGTTCTTTTATCAATTCAAACATTATATGCCTTCTATCTGATATATTATGACCGCTGTTCGATCCACAGCTTTTCAACTTAAGAGAAACTCTAAAAACCTCCCTCACGGCAAATTTTCAGCGGCTTTGCTCGTGTTTTTGGTTTTTAAATAACCCCTTAAATTATAGCGTTTTTTTACAAAAGTGTCAATAAAAATAAAATATTGCGACATTTTTTAACGCTGTTTGTCGCTGTACTACAAAATCAGTTCATATAAGGGTCAATTATTTGTGGAAATTAAAAGAGGTGACCATATGTAATATAATATAGTATAAAATCACCGCACAGAGCTTTCGGGATCTGTACGGTGAGGGGGATCTTCGTGAAATCTTAATAGGAAACGACAAGCTGCATCTTGAAACGCTCTTCTCCGTAAACAGCATGGGGGATACCCTTTGGCATGATGAGCGTGTCGCCGGCTTCAAGGAAGAAGACCTCGCCGCCGACAGTGAATCTGCCCTTGCCCTCGAGGACTGTCACCATAGCATCGCCCGATGCCGTGTGAGCGGAGATCTCCTCGCCTGTGTCGAAAGAAAAAATAGTCATGCTGACGAGATCGTTCTGGACGAGTGTTTTGCTTACGACCTGACCGTCCTGATACACGACCTGATCCTTAAGGCTGATCTTTTCCTGTTTTGCAATATTCTTATACATTCATTTTCCTCCTGAAAAATTATTGTATAAATATAGTATGTTTTTATATCCGCTTTATACGGAAAAAGTATAAAGGATATGTTTGAGTATACAATTTTCGTCTTACTTAGCCAAGTGTAAAAATATTAACGATTCGCTTTTTGAAACAAGCCTGCAGCGGCTTTCAAACAGCAATTTCGGGGCGTTTTGAGCCGATTTTATGCCCAAAAAGCAATTTTACCTATTAGCTAATAAATCAGACAAAAGTTAGATAGTATTTGTTGCAATTTCACAAATATCTCTCCAAAATTATAAATTTTAAGCTTAAAATTGTCGACTTTGATAACAGAATAAGGTATGTAACCCATAATTTAGCATTACATTGAGATCTCAAAGAGCAGGTTTAGAGAGTTTGCATAAACCTTTTTGGAACTAAATTCCATAATTCTCCCGATTTCGCCTTTAAACAGGGTGGTTTGCGGCGGTAAAAAAAGCTTGTTTTGTGCAATATCAACAAAAAAGGGGTTAAAATAAATTTGACAAACGGCTATTTTGATTTTATAATAGCTAAAGTTGCTTAAAGATTACAAATGGGTTACAAACTGTATATCGGAAGATAACATAACGTGATCCGCTAAATCAAAGCTATCGAAAAAGGAGATTTTATGAGCAGACCTATTAAACTACCGTTAAAAAGCTTGCAGGACGTAAAAAAGCATAAGCTTGTTTCTATCGCAACTGCTGCTGCAGCCGGAATTGTAATTCTTCTGCTGGTCATTTTCACAGCCGTCGGAAAGAGCAACGAGCCTGTTTTTAACGCAGATATTGTGAACACACCGTGCAGTGCAGAGAAAACAGTCACGGTCAACCCGAACCCATTCTGCAAGGTAAAGATCTATGCCGATGGAAACAACTATGTCGTAAGAGCAAGAGGAACGGTCTCGGACGCTATCAGTACGGCAGGCATCGAGGTCGATGATGACGATCTCATCAATATCGGACTTTCCGAAAGACTCAACGATAATACGGATATCGTTATCAACCGTGTTGACTATGTTACCGAAGTGAAGCTTGAAACTATTGACTATGCCACCGAATACAAGGAGGACGACAGCTATGTTGTCGGTTTTTCAAAAGTCCTTGTTGACGGCGAAGAGGGCGAACTCGCAAAGACTATCTGTCACACCTACGTTGACGGAAAGCTCGCAAGCTCGGATATCGTAAGCACGGAGGTCACCGAAGAACCCGTTGACGAGGTTATCGTTCAGGGTACAGCTGAGGTCAATCCGATAGCCGCAATGAGCATCTCACAGCTTGACGTTCCCGATTATCTCACGCTTGATGAAAACGGCGTTCCCACTTCATATTCAAACGTCCTCACGGGCAAATCCTGCGCATACAGTGCAAAGCCAACCGCAAAGACAGCCTCGGGCAGACAGGTCAAGGTCGGCTATGTTGCAGTTGACCCTTCAATAATCCCTTACGGAACGGAGCTTTACATCGTTTCGACCGACGGAAAATACGTCTACGGCTACGCTGTTGCAGCCGATACGGGAACAGCGCTTCTCGACGGACGTATTCTCGTTGACCTCTTTATGGAAAGCTATGACGCAAGCTGCGACTGGGGCGCAAAGCAGGTCAATATTTACATTCTGTAAAAAAATATAAAGATATACAAAACGGAAAAGTGTTCCCTCTGCTCTTTTTGAGCAGAGGGAATTTCGTTTTATGGGTTCTTTTTGTATACAATTCGTAATATCAAATAATATAATACTATTTGTATCAAACTTTGGCGGCAGAATATCGGCAGTATTTATACCAAAGGTAATATCATATTATCTATTACAAAATGTAAATACATCTTTAATACTAAACACCAATAAAATACAGGAAAAAATCTGCGCCAAAATCACATATATCCAAGATTGTTGGCTTGATTTTTTCCAAATTTTAAATGGTGTTTAGTATAAAAGGTACGAAGATGCGTGATATTTTAAAACTATTGATCATTGCAAACTCAAATTCTGATTTACTTAAAGTAATATTTATCTAATAGTAAACTTACTGTATTGAATATAGTATGCTTTTGCTTGACAAAAAGCGTTTCGTGTGGTATATTTATGGCATACAGTTTTCTTGAAAAGGAGCGTACTTATTATGGAATTCAAAGAACTTATAGAGGCAAGAAGAAGCATCAGAGCTTACGCCGAAAACGTGACCGTTACCGCAGACGATATAAAATCGATGATAAGTGCCGCACAGCAGGCTCCGTCGTGGAAAAATTCACAGACGGGAAGATATTACGCTGTTATCTCGCCGGAAATGATCGCAAAGGTGCAGAGCGAATGTCTGCCCGAGTTCAATCAAAACAATTCCAGAAATGCAGGTGCGCTCATCGTTGCGGCTTATGTTGCCAACCGTTCGGGCTTTGACCGTGACGGCAATCCCACGAACGAGTGCGGAAACGAATGGGGCGCTTATGACCTCGGACTCCAGAATCAGAACCTGCTCCTTGCCGCAAGGGACAGCGGCTTTGACACGCTCATTATGGGTATCCGCAATGCGGAAAAGCTCCGTGAAATGCTCGGTATCCCCGAAGATCAGCACGTTATGTCTGTGATCGCAGTTGGTAAGAGAGCCGCTGAACCACAGAAGCCCGAAAGAAAGAATACCGAAGATATAGTGAAAATGTTCTGACCTTAACACTATATATAGTATTGATGCATAAAATGAGCCGTTCCGTCAAGCCTTTTGGAACGGCTCTTTTTGTCAATCCGCAATATCGCCAAAAAAGGAATGGGAAATTCATAAAAAACGCCGACCATGAAAATATGTAACTCCCTTGTTTTTAATTATGAACTGTGATATAATTCAATATATGGTGCTCGAAAATAAAATATTTTACAATATATAGTGTACCGATAGGCGTTAAACGTTTGATATTTACTGTAAGTTTAATAAGTTTGACAGAAAGCCGATAAACAGCTCGGCGGAAAAGAATGAAAAGGCAAGGAACAGGGAGGGCCAAAAATGAAGATCATCAAAAGAAACGGAGCGGAAGAAGTTTTTGACATCAACAAGATCGTGAACGCTATCGCCAAGGCTAACAACGCAGGCGATAAGAACGAGCTTACTGAGGGTCAGATCGCAGACATCGCCGACTATATCGAATATAAGTGTGGCAAGGTCGGAAGAGCCGTTTCTGTCGAGGAAATTCAGGATATGGTCGAGGGTCAGATCATGGCAAAGGGCGCATTCGATGTCGCACGCCGCTATGTAAGATACCGTTACACCCGTTCGCTCGTCCGTAAGGCAAACACTACGGACGACCGCATACTCACCCTCCTCGAATGCAACAACGAGGAAGTTATGCAGGAAAATTCCAACAAAAACCCCGTTGTCAACAGCGTCCAGCGTGACTATATGGCGGGCGAGGTCAGCCGTGACATCACGAACCGTCTGCTCCTGCCGCCCGATATCGTTGAAGCCGACAAGCAGGGCATTATACACTTCCACGACTCCGATTATTTCGCACAGCATATGCACAACTGCGACCTCGTGAACCTTGAAGATATGCTCCAGAACGGCACTGTCATCAGCGAAACACTCATCGAAAAGCCGCACAGCTTCTCAACTGCCTGCAATATCGCAACTCAGATCATCGCACAGGTCGCTTCAAATCAGTACGGCGGTCAGAGCATAAGCCTTGCACACCTTGCTCCGTTCGTTCAGATATCCCGTGAGAAGATCCACCGTGATGTCCTCGAAGAAGTAAAGGCTCTCGGCGCAACAGCGAGCGAAACCAAGATCGCAGAGATAGTTGAAAAGCGTCTTCACAAGGAGATCGAAAAGGGCGTTCAGACTATCCAGTATCAGGTAGTGACCTTGATGACAACAAACGGTCAGGCTCCGTTCCTCACCGTGTTTATGTATCTTAACGAAGCCAAGAACGAAAACGAGAAGCAGGACCTTGCACTCATCATCGAAGAAATGCTCCGTCAGCGCTATCAGGGCGTAAAGAACGAAGCAGGTGTGTGGATAACACCTGCTTTCCCGAAGCTTATATATGTTCTCGAAAATGACAACGTAGACGAGGACAGCCCGTATTTCTACCTCACCGAGCTTGCCGCAAAATGCACGGCAAAGCGCCTTGTCCCCGACTATATCAGCGAAAAGGTGATGCTCCGGCTCAAGGTTGACAAAAACGGCGAGGGACACTGCTATACCTGCATGGGCTGCAGAAGCTTCCTCACACCTTATGTTGACGAGAACGGCAAGCCGAAGTATTACGGCAGATTCAATCAGGGCGTTGTAACTATCAACCTTGTTGACGTTGCGCTCTCCTCGGGCGGCGATATGGATAAATTCCGGAAGATATTCGATGACCGCCTTGACCTTTGCTACCGTGCGCTGATGTGCCGTCACGAAAGACTTAAAGGCACATTGTCCGATGCCGCACCTATCCTCTGGCAGTACGGCGCACTCGCAAGACTTAAAAAGGGCGAGCCTATCGACAAGCTCCTCTACGGCGGATATTCCACCATTTCGCTCGGCTATGCAGGTCTTTGCGAATGTACAAGATATATGACGGGCAAGTCCCACACAGACCCCGAAGCTACACCGTTCGCACTTGAAGTTATGCAGCACATGAACGATGTCTGCGCCGAGTGGAAAAAGAAAGAGAACATCGACTTCTCTATCTACGGCACTCCGCTCGAAAGCACGACCTATAAATTCTCCAAGTGCCTGCAGAAGCGTTTCGGCATAATCAAGGGCGTAACGGACAAGAATTATATCACGAACAGCTATCACGTTCATGTTACCGAGCAGATAGACGCTTTCACAAAGCTCAAATTTGAGTCGCAGTTCCAGGCTCTCTCCCCCGGAGGAGCTATCAGCTATGTTGAAGTTCCGAATATGCAGAACAACATTCCTGCCGTTATAAAGATAATGAAGTTCATCTATGAAAACATTATGTATGCGGAACTCAACACGAAGAGCGATTACTGTCAGGTATGCGGATATGACGGCGAGATAAAGATCGTCGAGGACGAGGACGGCAAGCTCGTCTGGGAATGTCCGAACTGCAAAAACCGTGACCAGAACAAACTCAACGTTGCCCGCCGCACCTGCGGTTATATCGGCACACAGTTCTGGAATCAGGGCAGAACGCAGGAGATAAAAGAAAGGGTACTCCATCTGTAATGAATTACGGTGAAATAAAGAATTTTGATATTGCAAACGGCGAGGGAGTCCGGGTTTCGCTATTCGTTTCGGGCTGCACTCACCACTGCAAAGGCTGCTTTAACCCCGAAACATGGAATTTCGGCTTCGGCAGCGTCTACACAAAGGAAACAGAAGACAGCATAATGAAAATGCTGTCTTTTCCTTACATTGACGGACTTTCGCTGCTCGGCGGCGAGCCGTTTGAACCCGATAATCAGCGTGAGCTTGTAAAGCTGCTGAAAAGGGTGCGAGCCGAGCTTCCCGACAAGGACGTGTGGTGCTATTCGGGATATATTTTCGATGAAGAGCTGCTCTCCGAAAGCCGTGCCCGATGCGAGGTCACGGACGAGATGCTCTCGCTCATCGATGTTCTCGTTGACGGCGAATTCAGGGAAGAATTAAAGGACGTTTCACTCGTTTTCAGAGGTTCTTCCAACCAGCGCATAATCGATGTGAAAAAGTCGCTCGAAAGCGGCAAAACTGTCCCCTATAAACTGAAAATGAGTGATATATAACTATGAAAATACTGATAATCCGCCACGGCGACCCCAATTACGAGATAGACGGTTTGACCGAAAAGGGCAAGCTCGAAGCCGAGTTTCTCTCCGAGCGCATTTCAAAGCTTGATGTAAAAAAATTCTACGTTTCGCCCCTCGGCAGAGCAAAGGCAACAGCCGCTTATAGTCTCGGAAAGATGAGCCGCACAGCCGAAGAATGTCCGTGGCTGCGTGAGTTTGACGCTAAAATAACGGACGAACACAGCGGCGAACAGCGTATCCCGTGGGACTTGCTTCCCGAGGACTGGACAAAGGTCAGCGGGTATTACAGCAAGGACGAGTGGTACAAAGCTCCGCTTATGGCTAAGGGCAATGTCATTGATGAAGCGAAAAAGGTCTATGACGGTCTGGACAAAATTCTCGCCGAGAACGGCTATGTCCGTGAGGGAAACTATTACCGTGCCGAAAAGCCCAATAATGATACGATAGTGCTTTTCTGCCACTTCGGCGTTGAGTGCGTGATGCTCGGCTATCTGCTCGGCATTTCGCCCGTACTGCTCTGGCATGGCTTCTGCGCCGCTCCGACCTCCGTTACAACGCTCGTCACCGAGGAACGCCGCAAGGGCATCGCATACTTCCGCACCGGCTCGTTCGGCGACACTTCGCACCTTTATGTGAAAGGTGAGCCGCCTGCATTTGCGGCAAGATTCTGCGAATGCTTCGATAACGAAGATGAAAGACACGATTAAAGGATATTTAAAATATGAAAAGTGAACGTATTTACCCGAAAGCAGTTGTCACCAAGAAAGCCGAAGCTTCTCTGAAAAAGGGTCACCCCTGGATATATGATACCGAGATAGAAAGCCTTGACGACAGCGCACCGAACGGCGGCATCGTTGATGTTTTTTCCGAAAAAGGCTCATACCTCGGCAGCGGATTTCTGAGTGAAAAGAGCAAGATAAGAATTCGCATCATCTCCAAAAATGCGAACGATAAATTTGACTATAATTTCTGGAAACGCCGTGTAAAGTACGCTTATGACTACCGCAGGACCGTTATGGGCGAGGATATCTCCTGCTGCCGTATCATTTTCGGCGAGGCGGACGAGCTTCCGGGACTTACCGTTGACCGCTACAACGATCTGCTCGTAACGCAGGTGCTTTCCTACGGTATGGAGCTTGTAAAGGACGAGGTTTTTCGTGCGCTCGTTGAGGTTTTCGCCGAGGATAACGAAAAGATAAGCGGAATTTTTGAGCGGAACGATGTTGCTATCCGTGAACTCGAAGGAATGGAGTGCGGAAAAGGCTGGTACAAGGCTGATTTCGTGGGAATTCCCGATTCGGTTGAGACCGTTATCTGCGAAAACGGCGTAAAATATCACGTTGACGTTGAAAACGGACAGAAAACGGGATTTTTCCTCGATCAGAAGTACAACCGACTTGCCGCTGCCAAAATTGCCAAGGGCAAGACCGTACTCGACTGCTTTACGCACACGGGTTCGTTCGCCCTCAACGCCGCAATGGGCGGTGCAAAGCACGTTACAGCCGTTGACGTTTCGCAGACCGCTGTTGATATGGCGAAACGAAATGCGCAGGAAAACGGACTGGACGACCGAATGGATTTCCTCTGCACGAATGTCTTTGACCTCCTCCCGAAGCTTGCCGAGGAGAAGAAAAAGCCTTACGATATGATAATCCTCGATCCGCCTGCATTCACCAAGAGCAGGGGGACGATCGGCAGTGCAGAGCGTGGCTACAAGGAGATAAACTACCGTGCGATGAAGCTCCTGCCGAGGGGCGGCTACCTTGCAACGTGCAGCTGCTCGCACTTTATGAACAACGAGCTTTTCGTGAAGATGCTTATGTCGGCGGCAAAGGACGCAGACGTTCAGCTCAAGCTGATAGAAGTCCGCCGTCAGTCCCCCGACCACCCGACTTTAATGAACGTTCCCGAAACGGACTATTTGAAATTTTATTTGTTCCAAGTGGTTTAAATCAATGCGTAATTCGTAATTCGTAATTCGTAATGCGTAATTATTTAAATTTGGAATGATTTGCATAGCTAAAGTCTGTTTGAAAACTGCGAAGCAGATCAGCTGGTCGAGCTGAGCACAGCTCGTCAGGTGTCCAGAGGGCGGAAGCCATTTGGTCGCTCTCCGCAGAGAGCGAAACTCCCTAAACTAAGAGCTAAACGTCAGCCGCAACAGCGTGATCAGTAACAGCTAAAAAGGCGCAATTCACACTAAAAAGGGTAAAACGAACTATGAGAAATTAAGTTTGTAAAAACTAAAATGTGAATTGTGCCATACTATTTTCCTCAAAAAATCTATCCTTGAAGCGAAAATCTGCGAACGGAGTGAGTGGATTTGAAGCTTCAACGAAGTATGAATGGTAAAACGCAGTATGAACGACGATGGGATATCTGATACTAAACACCAATAAAATACAGGAAAAAATCTGCGCCTAAATCCTATATAAACCTGTTAAAAACAGCTACGAGATTATCGGCTTGATTTTTCCCAAATTTTAAATGGTGTTTAGTATAAAAACCACCGACTAAAGCCTTAGCACCTCATCTGCTTGCAGATTTTCCACCATCTTGCACATGAATTTCTTGACATGCGGCATGTATGCAAATTCTTGCTTTGCAATAACTGCAAAATTTCTATACAATTTGACGAAAAATCTGACTGCGCATCTGAGGCACTATGGGTTTTAGAGATGACCTTAATTTTAAAAAAGCACTATGCTGTTCTATAAGAAAACGTTATATAAAAGTAATTGAACGATGAAATATAAAAAGAAGATCATAGCGGCAATATTTATCTTGACTGCGGTTATATTGTGCATCGAAATGAGGCTTGAATTGTCATATTTGTTTCAGAAAACATTTGTGAAAAGTCCCAAAGAGATAATATTGTCAGAGCAGGAAAAAGCAGAAGATATCCGATATTTTTTGGATACTGTACTTGAATATTCGCCGTGTGTGGAGCATTATGCTGAGAATAATGGATTTGATCTGAGAGGCAGCTATGATTATTATATTGAATGTGCAAAAAAGACAGGCAGCAATGAAGATTTTTTTGCGGTGATCGAAATGATCTCCGAAGATATACCGAGCTGTCACACCTCCGTGGTAAGCTATGGATATGATCCGTTATTCTCGTCGGGACATTACAATGCCAAAAAGATTTGTGCGGGCAAGGACGCTTATGCTGTTTCACTATATTGGGACAGCGTTTGCAGCAGCAATGCTGATATAGGGGCAGATGAGTCTGTTTTCAGATATATTGACGGTTCGTATCTTGCGTATGATCCTGCTATCTTTGGCGGAAAAGGCGGATTGATCGAGCTTATTGAAATAGATGATACGGCGGTCGATGAGTACATAAAACAAGTGTCGGTGACAGGCGAGTATTGTTATGATAAATGCAATGATAAATTATACAGATTTTCTCTGCGGCTCAATAATTCAGCAGGTACGCTTGTCACGGCGAAATTCCGCAGGACTGACGGAGAGACATTTACTGCCGACATATATATCAGAAAAAAGGATTCAGTAGCGGACAGGAATGTTTATCTTAAAGATAATCTTGACCTATTGAATTATGAGGAACAGGTGGCTGCGGAGATAAGCTTTGACGGCATAAATGAATTATACAGCGGTGAAGCGGGATATGTTTGCGAGGATACAAAAAATTCGGTCTCATATATAAGAGTGACTGATTTTTCAAATTCTGACGGGAAAGCATTGAGAGACAGGATAGCCGCACTTGACCCCGATGCTCCCATAATACTTGACCTGCGTATGAATTCGGGCGGCAGGACAGAATATCTGTCGGAATATGTGCTGTCGCCGCTTATGAGCAAGGACTGCAGAGTGGTTATGGATTTCCGCTCATCTCCGTCTGCCCGTAATTTGCTCAGAAATGGCTTACGGAAAGAAAAGAGCGATTTTGAGAACGCTGTAATAAAGGAAACCAATGAATATCTTTACGGAAGAAGATGTTTTGATGTCAATGGCACGTCAAAGACCGCACGAAAAATATATGCAATAACAGATCGGACAGTGTGTTCCGCAGCCGATACAGCCGCATACGCAATCCGGAAATATGGAAACGGCATATTGATAGGTTCGGAAACGGGAGGCGAGGGGGTCTGCGATGCGGCATATACATTTCAAATGCCGAACAGCGGTATTATATTTGAGGTCAACGGCTCACAGAGCTTATATTCAGAGGGAAACTGTACCGCTCCCGATATTTATATAAACCAATCGGCTGAAAGCTTTGTGAAATTCAGGCAATGCCTTGATCTTGATACAAATATATCAGACTATCCGTATAGGCTGTACTGGGATAATGTTCTCACAGAAACCCTTGAAATAATAAAGGAAAAGGAAAATTCCCAATGAAATTTTGCAGTTATATTGTGGGACTCCAAAAAACCTCCCTCACGGCAGATTTTCTGATGAATTTATTATTCTTGTTTTAAGCAGAAAAATCGGACAACATGCTTTGAAAATAATTTTTTGATCACTCAAAAATAAAAAGTGCAGCAAAAAGTCTGAAACTGTCCCAAAATGTGGACAGTTTCAGACTTTTGTAATATTTATGCGTAATAATTGTTGATTTTAGCATAAATATAAGGTATAATAATACAAAACAGGATACAAGTGGTACTGATACTAATTTTTAATCAAAGTGCAGACAAAAAATCGGCGCAGATTTCATATAAACCTGTTTTCAACAGCGGTGAGTTTTGACCGGATCTTTTGTATGGTTTTTAATTGGTGTTAATACTAATTCTCGATCAACCTATAGACAAACTCTCGGCTATAATAAGTTCAT
>URTF01000003.1 GCA_900550695.1 uncultured Ruminococcus sp. | reverse complement strand
AAATATAGACATAATGGTTTCATTCGATTTTTTCCGAAAGGGGCGTATTTGTTATGATAAATCTATTTGTTCTCCCCCTTGACTATATTTACATTTTGGGGTATAATGGAATAAATCGGGTAGCAAAACTGCTCGATATATCGGAATATGGAGAAACCATTATGTCTATATTTGCTAAAATTGAAAGAAAATATAATTGGAAATTCGAAGGAACTCCCATACCACTAAAGGGCGGCTATATGCATAAGATGTATAAGATAGAAACAGAACAAGGAACTTATGCTCTCAAACTATTGAATAAATATGTTATGCAAAGAAAAACTGCTATGGATAATTACGCTAAGGCGGAGCAGCTGGAACTTCTATTAGCACAAAGGGATATTCCTATTCTTCCCGCATTAATTTTTGACGGAAGAAAAATGCAGGAAATAGACGGTGAATATTTTTATATTTTTGATTATTATGACGGCAAACCATTAAGCGGAAAAGAAATAACAGAATACCATTGTATGGAAATAGGAAAGGTACTTGCAAAAATTCATAACGTAGACAAGAAATTCTCAGATGAAGAGTATGAAGAAATGTCTATAGATTGGAGCTTTTATCTTGCCGAAATGAAAAAAGCAAATATCCGGCTATATGAAATGCTGAAAACCAATTATGAATTAATTGCAGAAAGCCAGAATAATGGGAATTCTGCAAGAAAAAAGCTTCCGAATGTTTTATCCGTCTGCCATAATGATATGGATTGTAAAAATGTTCTCTGGAACGGAAAAGATTACCGTATAATTGACTTGGAATGCCTATCTTATAGTAATCCGTTAATGGAATTGTTTGAATTGGCTTTATGTTGGTCCGGATACGAGGATTGCCAAATTGATTTCCAACTATTTCGGGCTTTTTTGCATGGATATGCAAGTTCCGGAGCTGAATTGCCAACAGACTGGGAAACACTTTATGATTGTAACAATGGCAGATTAGAATGGCTGGAATATAATCTTAAGCGTGTTTTAGGTATTGATTGTGGAGATGACGAGAAAGATATCGGAATCGAACAAGTCGAAGAAACAATACATCATATCATTTACTATTCAAAAATGCGTGAACAGATTCTTGAGCATTGTATATAATTTTCAACTTATGAATTTGGAAGATGACGACAAATTTGAATTTATGGAGGACTTATGCAAGAGATTATTCAGAGTTTTGCAGAGCAAAATCATATAGATACTATGAAAATTGTTGACATTACATCGCTGACTTTAGAGGAAAATAGAGGATATTCTTATGCAATTCTTCTGATTAAAGCTCTGCCCAAAGAGTATATAAACAAATTGAATCGTGACACAGAAACGGATTATACGGTTTTTGTAAACTATGAAAATACAACTGATGAGCTAGCAGATAAACTTGCTGCAGTTATTCAAAAAGAGGGGTATAAGGCGATTTCACAATCAGAAAATGGTATAGATATAAGAGGGGAATATGATGAGAAGACCAAAAGCTCTATTCTACCACATAAGAAAATAGCAATAATGTCGGGTATGGGGTGGATTGGAAAAAATAATCTGTTAGTTACGAGAAAATATGGTGCAGCACTTTCTATGTGTTCCGTACTTACGGATATGCCCTTGTATGCTGAGAAAACAGAAACAATTTTATCCAACAGATGTGGAGACTGTAATTTATGCGTCAAAATTTGTCCAGTGCAAGCAATACATGGAAGAAAATGGGAGGTAGGAATAAGTAGAGATGATATTGTAGATGTTTATCGATGTGTTACCTGCCTTAAATGTTTAGCAGGGTGTCGTTATTCAATTATTTATTCAAGGAGCTGAAAAATTCTCAATTTTACGTGAGCTATTTACAAGGAAATCTTGAATAATGTATGTATTACACATCGGAGATTTCGGGAAGCGCATTTCTACGCAGTTTATAAAATGTGATAAAGCTTCAAGTCCGGTTATCAGCAGTAAAGGAATATGTTTCTCCACGTATTCCTTTTTGTGATATATTACTTTTGACTCTACTTTTCGTAGGTACCACATATTAGTTAAAAAGGATAAACTGAAGCCTGGAGGTGATTTGAAATGAATCAATATGTAACAGGTGCTGTTATAAGGCAGCTGCGCGAAAAGAATCATTTAACTCAGGCAGAACTATCAGAAAAACTATGTGTATCAGATAAGGCAATTTCAAAATGGGAAACGGGGAAAGGCTTTCCAGACATTTCGTTGTTGGAACCACTGGCCAAAGTATTTGGCGTATCCATTACAGAACTTTTATCGGGTATTGCTGTAACGAATGATAATGTATCAGCCAATATGATGCGCTCAAAATTCTATATTTGTCCTATTTGCGGAAATGTAATACACAGCATGGGCGAGGCAAGCATTTCTTGTCATGGGGTAACGCTTGCACTAGTAGAAGCAGAAAAAGCGGATGAAGATCATATGATTTTTATAGAGCGAGTAGAAGATGAATATTACGTATACATCGAACATGATATGAACAAGCAGCATTATATCTCATTTATTGCGGCAGCATCTTCTGATAAAATGCAACTGTTAAAGCTTTATCCGGAAGGAAATGCAGAAGGCAGATTTAAAATCAATGGTGTAAGGAGACTATATTTTTACTGTAACAGAGATGGCTTGTTTTATATAGATTTGGTGAAAGGGATTGATGATAAGGATGTTTCCTACGACAATATCGAGGAGCGTAGAGAACTGGAAAAAGCTGCCAAGATTATATTTGGAGGGGATAAATAGGCCATGGATCATGTTACTGCTATGGTAAGCTGCTTTGTTAGAGCTTACCATTATAAAAATAAACGGGTACACATATTTGAAGACAATGCGGCAGAACTGCTTTTAGGAAGTGAGTATGACAAGATTTCTCAAAATCTGATAAATGGAATCAACTTCTTTCTGCCTGAATTTCAAGGAACAAAGGAAGAAGGGCTAAGATTGATTGTGGATAATCAGCTTTCACCGTCCGTACTTGGAAGAAGTGCTTACTGTGAAAAAAAGCTGGAAGAGACAATACATCGTGGCTGCAGACAATATATTTTATTTGCATCTGGATACGACACATTTGCTGTTAGAAATAAGGAGGACTTACTTTCTGTATTTGAAATAGATCTTCCTGAAGTATTGACAGATAAATTAGAAAGAATAGAAAAAGCCGGTATAAAGTCAGAAGCTGCTTATGTGTCGTGTAATCTTGCAACAGATAATTGGAAAGAAAAGTTAATGGATGCCGGATTTAAATCAGATAAGAAATCCTTTGGAAGTTTGTTGGGTATTAGCTATTACCTCAGCAAAGAAGACTTCAAATGTCTACTTAAGTCAATCAACGACATATTTACGCAAGAATCGGTGATTTGTTTTGATTTTCCATCGGAAAAGGAAAGTAAGGAGACAAAGATAAACCAAATGTTGGCCCAGGAAGCCGGTGAAAAAATGAAGTCTCTTTTTTCCGATGAAGAAATGGAAGCACTGTTAATGGAATGTGGATTTAGCATTAGTGAACATTTGGATTATGAAGAAATAACAAAACAATACTTTTCAGAATATAATAAATGTGATGCAACTTGCTCGATGCAGGCACCGATTGGAGTAGAGTATGTGCTGGCTGTTAAGAGATAATAAAATTGTTTTCTTTAGATATAACTTGACAAAGATAGAACTTTTTAGTCATGAGAAAATATTTGAAATAGACAACTTGGGATTTTCATGACATATAATAAAGCCACTTGCGAGTACAAGTGGCTTTAATTCTGGTGTTATGCAATTGTGTTTCGAGAGATTTTGTTTGTTGGTATTTCGCGAAGCTCATAAGTTTCTTCTGTTTTTCCGAGAGAAATAGCACAACAAGGGATGAAGCCTTCAGGAAGTTTCAACTCAGCAAGAAGTTCTGGGTTTCTGCTTAAAGCGGTAGTGGCTCCCCAAATGTAACAACTTCCTACACCTAGTTCAGTTGCTGCGAGAGCCATGTTACAAAGGCAGTGCTGTTGATTTCACAGATGAGGAATATTATGCAACAATTTCACACACGCTTGCCATAGAGGAATTTATCATTCATCATATTGAAATTATGAACAGGCTTAACCCTGATAACAGCATTGGTCTTATTGTTGACGAGTGGGGCTGTTGGTATGATGTTGAGCCGGGAACAAATCCGGGCTTCCTGTATCAGCAAAATACAATGCGTGACGCAATTGTTGCAGCGTGCAATCTTAATATTTTCAACACTCACTCCGACAGAGTGGTGATGGCGAATATTGCTCAGGCAGTAAATGTTCTTCAGGCTCTTATTCTCACTGATGGCAAGAAAATGCTCAAAACGCCGACATATCACGTTTTTGACCTATACAAGACGCATCAGGACGGCGAACTTGTCGAAAGCTTTTGCGAAAATGACATTGTCGGTACAGACAAAGATAACGTTCCTGCAATTTCGCAGAGTGTTTCCGTTAAGGACGATGAGCTGACGATTACGATTACAAACTGCTCAATTAACGAAGAATATGAGATTGAATGCAATATTTCAGACCTCGAGGCACACTCTGTTTCGTCAAGAATCCTTAATGCAGATGTCCGTGCGTACAATGACTTTGACAGCACCGAAAATGTTGCTCCAAAGGCGTATGATGTTAAGCTCGACGGCGAAAAGCTTATAGTGAAGCTGCCTAAATGCTCAGTAGTGTCAGTTGTTGTTAAGTAATCACAGTTAATTTTGGATAAAACATAGTATAAGTAAAAATTAAGCCGACTTCGCAGGTTATTCTGTGAAGCCGGCTTAAAAACTGTTAAATGATTATATTAAAGCAAATGCTATAACAAAGAAAAATCACGATACCGCCTTTTTTGACTGTATCGGAATTTTTTAAACAACGTAAAATCGCCCTTTTCTCGTAAGCTCCTCTTGTTGTGTCGGGATTGCCATTACAATATGCTTTATTCAAACTGCCACGTCGGCAGCCACTCGAGGCATTTGGAAACTAACCCTCTGTCGGCTTCCGCTCCCGAAATAACGGGGAAAAACAGTATAAAAAGCACAAGCGACGCACCGAGCAGGACAAGTCCGTTTCTGCCCGCTTTTTTCATATTTACAAGGCTGTTGCATATAAGCAGGATAAGTATTATGATGCACACAAAATACTGATATATGAAAACAGCTCTGTGTATGAACATCCATGGCATCAGCATCGCAAGGTACGCTGTTACAAGCGTTCGTGCCGTTCTGCAGCCTTTTATGCGCCAAAGCTGAAAGTTATGCAGCACTGCAGCGAGTCCTACCAAAAGCAGCAGCGGATTTCCGAAGGTCGAGATCGTACTGACGCTGTTTTCCTCACTTATATAAGTGAATGCGTCAAGTACAGGACGCTTATCGGTGAGCCACTCATACCATTCGGACGAAAAAGGGTGGTCGGATATTTCGCCCGAATGATAATCGAGCATATATTTTGCATTATCGACCGCAAGTTCAACGATATTTTCATCCGTATAAACACGGCTGACAGGTATATAGGATAAACAGTAAACTGCCGCAGGGAGCATTATGAACGAAACAACACACACCATAAAAAGCTGTGAAAAATAATCCTTATTTTTCACAAGCCCTCCATCTGCGGCGCATTTTTCGTATACATTTACAAAGAATATCACGGCTATTCCGATCGCAGCATAAACTCCCGTCCATTTGACCGAGACCGCAAGAGCCGTTGAAGCTCCGCAGAGCAGCAGCCACACATACTGCCTTGTCAGCGATCCGCTCTTATCAAGTTCACCGACAAAACAGTACATAAAGAAGAACATCAGCATTATGAACATTGCAGCGATAATGTCGAGCGTTGCGATCCTTGAAAGGGTATAGTGCATAAATTCCGTGCAGAAAAGTGCCGCACCGATGAACGCAATATCCGTCCTGCCCGATATCTTCCTGCAAAAAAGATACACGATCGGCACGATTAGTGTTCCGATAAGAGCCGGCACAAAACGCCAGCCGAACGGGTTCATTCCGAACAGTGCTATACCGACAGAGATCATAGTCTTTCCGAGCGGCGGATGTGTCACTTCATATAGCGGCAGTCCGTTCAGAAATTCATAAGCCGTCCTGCCGTGATAGATCTCATCGAATATCATCTGGTCGTAATATGTACTATGCTTGGGATAAAGCTCCTGCTCATCGAAAAGCTCGGGATATTCAGCAGTGTTTACAGGCATTATCCTCTCCCCGTTCGTACCGATAACCACTATCTCACTGACACAATATGCATCGGATACTTCCTCATCGGTAAAAACTGCTCCGATATAGCGGAGTGTCTGACCAATCGGCACCCTGTTCCATTCAAATGGATAATCAAGCCTTATATCCTTATCTATAAGCACCCATTCTCCCGCATTTTCATCGAACGCCGAAAGTGCGATCTCCGCACCGCCTTTATAGCCAAGAAACACGTCAATACCCGAAACTTCGTCATATTCGCCAAGATCGATAATTATATCTCTTTTTCCGTCCGCACCAGCAAAATTCATTTTCGTCTGAGGAACAGATAACGAACCGAGCCGAAAAAACACAGCCGCCGCATATATCGCCGTCAAAGCCGACATAAGAATGATATCCTTTTTTCCAAAGGCTTCGGTGCGTTTATCAAGTGACTTTTTGTGCAGTTCGGTTTCATTTGCCGTTTTTACACAAGGTGCTTTCCCCTTCCGTATCAATCCTATCTTCCGCACTGTCAGAACCGCCGTTAAGATCAGGGCTGCTGCACCTGCCGCAGCAAATATTGGGAATTTTCCACTGCCGAAAAGTTCCGCCGTCCCTCTTGATTTTATATCAAAAAGTATGAGATATTCCCCGACCGTCAGCAGGACGAATTCATTGACAAGATCAGCCGCAAAGTCTTTCCCAAGATTTTTTCCGATAACATACACAATGCACAAAACAGCAGCTGCAGCAAATGATATCAGGGTACAGCCAAGACTTCCCCCGATGATCCCAACTATCGGCAAAGGATTGAACATATAGAGTGCAGCCGCAGTTTTACCTGCATTTTTGCCGACAAATAAGCTTACTATCACTGTCAGTGAAGCAAGAATTATCGTGTCCGCCGCCAGACAGCCGTAATTCATCATAGTGCGTGTTTCAAGCATAAAAAGCGGACAGATACGCATAAGCACCCAAAACGCCGCTGTATCGGGCAGTGAATAGTTTTTGAAGTCCATACCTATCCTTTTTTTCAGCAGGAAATAAAATATCAGACACGCAATGCCTGTATAAACAAAAGCAGAAATCAAGCAAATCTCTCCCATTTTTATTATCTGATGATATAATAGCACATTTATTAACAAAATACAATATGTTTTTTAAATTCTCTTGACAAAGAGTGCTTATTGCTCTATAATTTTTTATGGTCACCTCTAAAAACCATAGTGCCTCAGATGCGCAGTCAGATTTTTCGTCAGCTTGTATAGAAATTTCGCAGGCATACTGTCGTATGTCAAGAAATTTATGTGCAAGATGACGGAAAATCTGCAAGCAGATGAGGTGCTAAGGCTTTAGCCGGTGGTTTTTAGAGGTGACCTTATATCAATGTAAAAAAAGAGGTCGAAACTATGCCCCCCGTTTTATATATCGTTGTCCCCTGCTATAATGAAGAAGAGGCACTGCCGATAACCTCGGAAAGCTTTCTTGCCGAGCTTGAAACGCTTGTAAACAAAGAAAAGATCAGCCCAGAAAGCAGGGTGCTTTTCGTCAATGACGGCAGCAATGACGGGACTTGGGATATTATAACGGAGCTTTCGGAACGTGACGAACATTTCATCGGAATAAGTCTGAGCCGAAATCAGGGACATCAGAACGCACTGCTCGCAGGTCTTACGGAAGCAAAAAACAACTGCGATATCACAGTTTCGATCGACTGCGACGGACAGGACGATATTTCCGCTGTTGAAAAAATGATCGATGAATACCTGAACGGTTCGGAGGTCGTTTACGGCGTGAGAAGCAGCCGTGACAGCGACACTTTTTTCAAGCGTTTCACTGCCGAAAGCTTTTACAGGCTGCTTGAAACTATGGGCGCAGAGGTCGTTTTCAATCACGCCGATTACAGACTTGTTTCGTCAAAGGCGCTCGACGGACTTTCGCAGTTTCAAGAGAAAAATCTCTTCCTTCGGGGAATTTTTCCTCTAATCGGCTTCAAAAGCAGCACCGTGGAGTATCAGCGTCATGAACGGCTCGCAGGGAAAACACATTATCCCCTGCGAAAAATGGCGGCGCTCGCAGTTGACGGCGTGACGAGCCTCAGCGTAAAACCGCTCCGCATCATAACCGTGCTCGGACTTATCATCTCGGTAATAAGCTTCATCGGAACGATATGGGCGTTCGTCATGCACTGCATCGGCTCGACCGTTGACGGCTGGGCGAGCGTGACCTGCATCGTCTGCTTTCTCGGAGGTATCCAGCTTGTGAGCCTTGGCGTTATCGGTGAATATATCGGCAAAATCTATATGGAGGTCAAGGGGCGTCCCCGCTACATAATCTCCGAACGGACGAACGAAAAAACGACTATACGCAAATAACAAACGGCAGCTGCCCAAACTTGGACAGCTGCCGTTTTCTTATTTATTGAAGGTTTTCTTTACGGTCTTTTTCTTCTTTGTGGTTTTATTTGTTGTCTTTTTGTCGGTTTTATACTAAACACCATTTAAAATTTGGAAAAAATCAAGCCGACAATCTCGGATATATTGGATTTCGGCGCAGATTTTTTCCTGTATTTTATTGGTGTTTAGTATTATTGTCCTTATCATTCGTATATGCTTTTTCATTGCCGGTAAGCTTTGCTGTCTTTGACGGAGCTATCAATTTCTTGATAAACTCGGGATCGCTGAACCTGCAATTCGCCCTGTCACATTCTCCACCCGGTGTATCCCATAGTATTGGACAAGCACCGATATCATACATTGCTTTTGAAACAGTCATCATCCAATACTCTTTTAATTCACGGGATTTGTTGTCACCATAACAACCATATTCTCCTACGATAACGGGAATATCCTTATCAATAAAGCTTTGTTTGAGCATTTTCATATTTGTATCAAGTTCACTAAGATCTTTCTGACTTCCCCATTTTGTAACAGCCTTCCCCCAATCAGCATCCTCACTAAGAAGACAAAATGTAGACGGTGTATAATAATGAACGGAAACCGCCATTCGGTTGGCAGGGTCTTTTGGCATTTTGAAAAGCTCATCACAGGTTCGGTCAATACCGGTATTATAGCCCGAAATCAGAAGATGACGTTTCGGATTGTTTCCGCCGCCCGAACGTATAACATCGACAAACGCCTGATTTACACGATTGGCAAGATCGTAAGACAGCTTTTTCTGTTCCTGCGTTCCGCCCCATGGGTTCCATATACTGTCCCAGCCAAGCTCTTCGTTTTGGCTCTCAAAAATAAGCTTATCGGAATAATTTTCAAATATTTTTGCGATCTGTTCCCACATTGTTTTGTAGCGCTTCATCGATTCCTTTTCATTTTTCGGAAAATCGTTGACCCAACCGTTGTCCCAGTGGATATTTATTATCGCATACATTCCCGAATTGAGCGTCCAGTCAACAACTTCCTTGACACGGGCGGCGTACTCGGAAGAAATAGTATATTTTCCGTCATTTGACATCATATTCGACCAAGCCACAGGTATGCGCAGAACGCCAAAACCTGCATCTGCATAGGTCTTTATCATCTTTTCCGTTACAACGGGACTTCCCCATGCCTTCTGATAATCATCAGGTGTTTTGCCGTTTATCCAGTCACCACAGGCCTCAAAAGTATTGCCGAGGTTAATGCCGTAACCCATATCACGGACAAGCTCCATTGTTGTTATATCACGTATCTCACCATTTTTTGAAGAAGTATTTGAGGCTGAAATATTTTTCCTTGTCAGAGATTCTGCAGAAGCAGCAATATCTGTCCATGCTCCGAATGAAAGCATCATTGCCGATGCCAGGATTATCAATAGAAATCTTTTCATAATGTCTTTTCCCTTACTTTATTTCAATATGGAATTTCGCCGAAATTTTAGGCAGCGGCAGACGGTATTTCTCCGCAAGTGCAGGACCGCAGGCATTTGAACCCACACCTGCCATCAGGCTGTCGATGCAGACAACGGTGCTTCCGCACTTTTCAAGCTCGAAATTATGCTTCTTTTCCGCAAGCTCCTCCTCGGTATATTCCGAAGCATTGAATGAAAAGCTCTTGCCCGAAGTGAATCTCACGCTCGTTTCTCCGTCCGAGATGAGCATATATTCGCAGCCGAAGTGCGAGCCGTTTTCCTGCGGACGAATATAGTCCTCGTGCAGTTCTGCGACCGAAGCCGTGAAATTTCCGATGTAGTCGGCACGGTGCTTATCGCAGTAGCTTTCATACGGGCCATAGCCGAAATAGTCAACTCTGTCGAATCCACTCGGCATAAAAAGCCTTATTCCGAAGCGTGGGAGGAACATTACCTTGTTCGAGAACTCCGCTTCGCACCTTATGTCAAGACCGTCTGCGGAAATGAGATACTTCACGTCCATATATGCGAACGGCTGATGAATACTCCAGCCGAAAGACTGACGAAGTGAAATTTCTGCGCCGTCGGCAGTCTTTTCGACATTTACACCGTAGTTTCTGACCGTGTGGTCGTTGAGGTGCGCTCTGTACCAGTCGGCTTTCATAACGTCATTGTCAACGGGCGCACGGAAGAAGTTGAAATACATCGGCTTTTCGAGCAATTCCCTGCCCTTTGATCTTATCGAGTCGAACGCAGACAGACGCTTGTTGAAGCGATATGAAACCTCGCCAACGCTGATCTGTACAAAGAAAATTTCGTCCTCAACGCTTATTTCGGCGGAATTTTTCGGCTTTTCCGAAGCCTTATTTTCGTCACAAAGCTTCAACTGATCGAAGCAGACTTCATATCCCTTTTTGCAGTAAGGAGTATCAGCCTTTGCCGTGAAAATAAAACGGATATAGCTTTCTTCACTGCGCTTTTCTGCGGCTTCGGGTACGAAAATTTCAGCTTTTCCTCTTGGCGAAAGTGCAAAATCGACCTTGCCCGATGCAGAAACTCCGCCGTCAAAGGTTATCTCATAGCGGCAGTCGAAAAGCTCGTCAGCCTTTGCAAAATCAAGATAGCTTTTAAAGATAAATTTTCCGTCAGCTTCGCCCTTTTCAACACGGATGGGACGATAGACCTGCTTCACTTCGAGCAGACCCGTATGCGGCGTTCTGTCGGGGTAGGTCAGTGCGTCCATACAGAAGTTTCCGTCGTTGTGCTTTTCACCGAAATCTCCGCCGTAGCCGTACTTCGGCTTTCCGTCAGCAGCTGTGCCGAGAATACAAGCGTGGTCGCTCCATTCCCACACAAAGCCGCCGATAAAGCGTTCGCTCGAATAGAAAGCTTCGTGGTATTCTTCAAGGTCACCGGGTCCGTTTCCCATTGCGTGGCAGTATTCGCAAAGCACGAACGGGCGGTGTTCGTCCTTTTTATCGAGGAAATCCTTCATTCCGTTTATGTCCCAGTACATTCCCGAAACGACATCAAGAATGTCGAGCGGAGTTTCGTCAAGGCGGTGTGTGCTTTCGTAATGCACGAGCCTTGTATCATCGAGCGACTTTACAAGCCTTGCCGATGCGAGCATATTTTCGCCGTAGCCGCTTTCATTTCCGAGCGACCAGAAAACAACGCACGGGCGGTTTATGTCACGCTTCACAAGCGATTCCGCACGGTCGCAAATTGCCGTCCTGAAACGCTCATCGCAGGCAAGCATTGCGATTCCGCAATAGCTGTTTTCGGCGCTCCACTTAAAGTCATTGTAGACCTCAACACAGCCGTGCGACTCCATATCCGCTTCGTCGATAACGTAAAGTCCGTACTCATCGCAAAGCTGATAAAACAGCGGCGAATTCGGATAATGCGATGTTCTCACGGCGTTGATGTTGTGCTTTTTCATAAGAACGATGTCTTTTTTCATCTGCTCATACGAAGCATAGTAACCTGTTTCGGGATAGCTGTCGTGACGGTTCACGCCGAGGAATTTCACAGCCCTGCCGTTTATTTTCATAACGCCGTCAAGAACGCAGACATTTCTGAAACCGACCTTTTCGCCTATCGTTTCTTCGCCTGCGATGATTTTCAGCAAGTAAAGATTCGGCGTTTCAGCCGACCAGAGCTTCGGACCATCAACTTCAATGCTTACCGTTTCGCCGTCCTTTGCGAAGAAATCCGCAAGCTTATTTTCACCGTCATAAAGCTCGGCTTCAACGTCACAGCCGTAAGGTGTAAATATAAGCTTCGCCGAAGAATTATCGTCCGACAGTTCGGTTTTAACAACGTAATTTTCAAGCCGCTTTTCGGGACGGGAAAGGACGTAAACATCACGGAAAATTCCCGATAATCTGAACTTGTCCTGATCCTCAAGATATGTTCCGTCACACCATTTCAGCACTGCCGCAGTTATGACATTTTCGCCCTCGTTCAGAAGCGAAGTTATATCGAACTCCGATGTGCTGTGCGAAACCTGCGAGTAGCCTGCAAATTCGCCGTTGATATAGAGGTAAATACAGCTGTCAGCGCCCTCAAAAACGAGAATTTTTCTCATTCCGTCCGATTTGTAATTATAGCTTCGGCTGTAAACTCCGACGGGGATATCATCGGGAACGAACGGCGGATCGAACGGTATCGGGTAGCAGACGTTCGTATACTGCGGCTTGTCATAGCCGTGAATCTGCCAGTTTGACGGAACGGGTATTGTTTCCGTAAATGGCACGTCAACGAAATTGTCCTCCAGATCGATGATGCTGTCATAATAGCGGAAGCTCCATTCGCCGTTGAGAAGCTCAAAGCACTCCGACTTTTCCCTGCATTCAAACGGATCCTGCTCCTTTGCAAAGGGGATAAAGTAGCAATGCTTTTCAAGTGTTCCGATGTGGAGCTGATGTGGGTCTTCATGGTATATCATTCTGCTTTTGGGTGAGCCTTTTGCGGAAATCTGTTCAATATTCATATTCAGCCGTTCCTTTCGTTGTATGATGTTGAATACATTTTAACACATCTTGACTTTGCCGTCAATAGATGATATTATAAAATTATAACAATATGAATATGGAGGAAAAAATATTTTGTTCTTCTGTGACTATCCTATCCTGCGTGATGAAAAGGAGCTTCCGCTTTTTCTTCTGAATATGGGACAGCAGCACTGTCAGGATCACATCGTCCGAACGGAGGGTTACCCCAATCCACAGATACTCTACTGCACAAAGGGCAGCGGAACTCTGCTCATTGACGGTGAAACTCACATTATCCCACCCAACACAGCCTTGTTCCTGCCTGAATTTTATCCGCACGAGTACTTTCCGAACGAGGATATCTGGGACATACATTGGATAGTTCCCTCGGGGTATGCTTCGGACGGTATCCTGCGGCATTTCGGACTGACAGAGCCGAGCATCTTCCCTCTTTCCGAAACGAAAATGCTTGAACATATCTTCCGAAAAATGCACGAAGCCCTCCGCGCGGATTCCGTTTTCGGTAACTACCGCGCATCGGGCTTCTTGTATGATTTTCTTATTGAGTTCTATCGTCTGATATCATCAGAAACAGCTTCGGGCGCACCTAATTCCGCACTTATGAAAGCCGTTGACTATATCAATTTCAACTTCGCATCGGAAATAACTATGGACGATCTCTGCGCTGTTTCGGGCGTGTCAAAGCAGTATCTATGTCTGCTTTTCAAGAACACTTTGGCTTCACGTCCGATGGAATACATCGCAAAGCGCCGAATACAAGCCGCAAAGGAGCTTCTTGTCAGCACGAACAAAGGCATCGAGGACATTTCCGAGGAAGTCGGCTTCTGCACAGCAAGCTATTTCTGCAAGCTTTTCAAGCGTTATGAAGGAATGACGCCGTCAGCGTTCAGACGTTCGTAGTTCGGATATTTTCCCGATAATCCTTCCCGCCAAAACGAAAAATACCGTTCCTGCCGCTATCTGCAAAGGGTATGTAACGACCGCTTCTTCGGGTATGAGAAACGCCAGCACGGACAGCGCAGCAGCAGGCGGAACGAACAGCTTCGCCGACTTCATAATTATGCAGACAATGAACATTGTCACTCCTGCCGCAATAAACATTTTCCACCCGAGCAGCGTAAAAACAAGCCTGCACACTGCCCCGACAAGCGCACAGCCGACTATCAGAAGCGTTATTGAAACGGGTCTTTTCCGCACCGCAGAATCCTTTCGGCAAAACTCGGTAAACGCTACGAGCAGCGGCGGTGCAGCGGCATATCCGAACCCGTTTCCGACAGCCAAAAATATCGCAATGCTGCCAACAATCCACCTTGCCGCAAGCGGGATAATGGCATTTTTATCGGGCATCGGTTCGGGCGAAAACTCCGATTTTTCGGCTATCCCAAGCTTCTCAATAAGCAGTCTTTCCATAAGTATAAGAAGCGTCAGCACAGCCGCCGCTATCGGATATATCGCCGAATCCGTCCCGAGCATAACGGGCAGAACAACGGACGAGATAACGGGCGCAAAGGTCGTTCCCGAAAACCTGAACAGCAGTGAAGCCGCCAGAAACGCAATGCAAAGCTTCACACTTACTGAAAACGGAACAAACATTGAAATGAGCAGTCCCATCACCGAACCTATGCATATCAGCACAAACAGCCGCAGCTTGCTCGTTTTCCAAGCGAATTTCGGTGCAATGAGCGCACCTGCCGCTATAGCCGCAATTTCAGGGAAAAGTATCTCCTTTTCGCCCGAAAGCTCCGCTGCGGCTGTCATAAGCATAACTGTCAGAACAGCGAGTGCGGCAGGCAGTATCTTTTCCGGCTTTGTCATATCAGTACCCCTTTATTTCAGCTCCCGTATAGAAAACCACAACGGGAGTTTCTGTTTTTTATGGGTACAATTATACAGCATTTTCGGCAGAAAATCAACTTTTTATACAAAACACCTTTTAAAATTCGGAAAAACCAAACCGATAATCTCGCAGCTGTTTTTAACAGGTTTATATTGGATTTCGGCGCAGATTTTTTCCTTTATTTTATTGGTGTTTAGTATTAGAAACCACAGAGAGTGGTTTTCTTTTTTAGCGCTAAAAACAGCGTTCTTCTCAATGTTCAAAAACTGAACATTGAGAAGAACGCTGTCTGATTGTTTGATTTTTTAATTTTCTTCGTATTCTATTTTATTAGCGGTATTTTCAAAATAATTCAGTTTCCACATTTCATCAGTACTGTTCCTTTCCATGTGATATTCCTCCACCGTTCCGCCATAATCAAAGCGATTTTTGTTAGCTATCCAAACGACCGCACTTGTATCACTGTATGAAATAACACCTGCATTCTCATAATCAAGATACAGGCTCTTTTTTTGAATCGGATAAACGATACGAACTGCAAGCTTGCCGTCAATCATTTTAAGCCTCGGTTCATCTCCAGAAAACATTATATCTTTAAGTTCATCATCTGAAACCCATGATTCAGTCATACATTTTCTTGCAGCATTATACACTTCATCAAGATCAGCAGCAACATTGTTATATACCGCATGATATTCAACTTCATTTTCATAAACCGTTTCAAGTATATAGTCATCTGCGCAAAAATCGGAAAGATCCATACCCGATGTTAATGACAACATCTCATCGCAGTATATAATATCACTTATCAGCTCAATTCGCTGCGATCTTGTGATATCTGCGCAGCTCACATACGCATATCGATTTTCAAGCCAATCGTATCTGTCACCGACAATATCGGTAAGTTTCGTTCTGACAGCCTGCGTTTCCGATGCTGTAGTTTCAGTTTCAGCCGCCGCACTTTCGGAAACGGTCACTTCGTCTGTTTCTGCCACACTCACGCTGTTGTCTTCACCACTTCCGCAGGCTGTAAGCATTGCCGCTGTAAGCATCATCGCAATTATCGAAAACTTTGATCCTTTCATTTTACCATATCCTTTCTATTTTTCTTAATTGTATCATATCATATTGTCCAAAAGGTATGCTGACAGCTAAAAACCCTCCCATATAAAATACAGGAGGGATTTTTCAGCCGCAGTAAACTCTTATCGCATCGCACATAAATTCAGCCGTGCCGTCGCCGTGCTTGTCAATGTTTGCAGCAAAGCGTTCGTCAGCGGCGTACATTTCGCCAAGTCCAGAAAGTATCTCTTTCGTGCAGGTGTAGAAATTCTCGGTAATAAAGTCCTGCCATTTCTTCACCAAAGCCTGTGCCTTTTCGCTGTCGGGAGATGCGCCGCTGTTTTTACATTCCGCAAATTCCGACATAAGATTTTCCATACCCGAAAAAGCTGCGTTCTGCTGTTCCTCTGTATGGTTCTTTTCGGCGAATTCCTTGTAAGCGGCGGTTTCGCCCCATTTTTTCTTTGCCTCGGCAGCGTATTTTTCACGCTGCGCCTCAAACTCACTGTTATCAAATGCGTTCATAGTAATTTTTTCTCCTTTCATCGCATCGTCAAGCGCCGATATGAGCCGTTCGAGCCGCTCTTTTTTCAGTATAAGCAGCCGTTTCTGACCCTTTAGCGCTGTTTTTTTGTCATATTCGGGAGAGGATAGTATCGTCCGAATTTCTTTCAGCGGAAAATCAAGCTCGCGGTAGAATAAGATCTCCTGCATTCGTTCAAAACAGCGCTCATCATAGAAACGATAGCCGTTCTGTTCGTCAACAGAGGACGGTTTCAGCAGTCCGATCTCATCATAATAGTGAAGCGCGCGCACGGTCACTCCCGTGAGCTTTGCGAATTCCTTTATCTGCATATTCATATTATCTTCCTCCCTTGAACACTATCTTACACTATAACGTAACGTCAAAGTCAATACCTTTTTGATAATCTTATCACTTTTTTTGAAAAAAGTCCACTTCACATAAAAGTTCAATATAAATACCTACTATTTCACTTGTATTTTGTATGATTTAAACAAAATGTTATTTTACCCAAATATTTTCCCTAAAAAATCCTTGACAAATCGAAATTATATGCTATAATAAAGCCATACCTACAAAACATATAAAGTTAATATGTTATATAGGAGTGCTTGTATAAAGGAGAGAACGCAGATGCTTTGCTTAAATATGATGTGCTGTAGAAGCTGTATGAACTGTATGGATAAAAAACTGCCCTGCGCCTTTGTATTCCGAATGTGACGCTCCGTCCGATGAAAATATTGTGGAATTATGCGCAGCAATGATGAAATGCTGCGCTTTTTTATTGAAAAGGAGAAAAATTATGTCTGACGAAAAAATCCCGACCTGCTCCCATAGCTGCACGGACTGCGGCGTTCTCAACTGCCTTAAAAGAAACGGCAATTACCCCGAGTTCTGCCCGACAGCGGCTCTCACCGATGAGGAGATAAACGAAGTCACAGACCTCTACATAAAGAACCGCACAAACCGCAAGATCGCTATTGCCTCAGCCGAGGTCGAGGGCGGTTTCTACGGAAAATACACCCGAGTTGAAGAGATAATCGAGTTCGCACACAAGATAGGCGCAAAGAAGATCGGCATTGCGACCTGCGTTGGTCTTATCGAGGAAAGCCGCATCTTTGCAAGGATCCTGAAGCTCAACGGTTTTGAAGTCTACGGCATCGGCTGTAAGGTCGGCTCGGTGAACAAGACAGATATCGGCGTTGCCGAGGAATACACCTGCGTAACGGGCAAGGTAATGTGCAACCCTATCATGCAGGCAAAGCTCCTCAACAAGCAAAAGACCGACCTCAACGTTGTAGTCGGACTTTGCGTCGGTCATGACAGCCTTTTCTACAAATACGCAAACGGCATCACGACTACCCTTGTCACGAAAGACCGAGTTCTCGCTCACAACCCTGTCGGCGCACTTTATCAGGCGAGAGCTTACTATAAAAAGCTGCTGCTCGCTCCCGTCGGCGAGGAACCCGATTTCGGCGACAGCAAGGTTGGCAATATAAAGTAACTGCCAAAATAAAGTACAAAGAACGAAAGGAAACTTCAATGAAAAAGACCTTGTTCCGTTCGGGGATACTTCTTCTTTCCGCCGCAGCCGCAGAAATAGTTGCTGTCGCTGTCCCCGATTCATCTAAACACCAAGCCGCAAAGCACCCATACTTTGCGTGGCTCATAATCGTAGTTACCGCCGTGTATTTCATTGCGGCGCTCGCAAATCATTTCAGAAAGGGCGAAAAATCCGACAAGGATATGCTTTTTTACAGAGCTCCTTTCCTCGCAGGAGTTTTCCTTGCGCTGAATATTTTAAACATCGTAACTGTCAAGACCGCACTTCTCCCGACGCTTTATTTTCCGTCCCTTGACCGTGTTTTCGGAACGCTTTTCGAGGACAGCGAGCTTATTTTAAAGTGTGTCGGCTACTCATCGGGAATACTTCTGGCAGGCGTTTTCGGAGGACTTATCGTTGGCTTCCTTATGGGTGTCGGCATCGGCTTCAGCAGCACTCTCAGCTACTGGATAAATCCGCTCGTCCGTATCCTCGGACCTATCCCCTCGACCGCTTGGATACCGATCTTTCTTCTCGTTTTCCCGACAGCAAGAGCCGCAAGCGCATTCATCATCGGCATTTCGGTATGGTTTCCGACAGTCGTTCTCACCTCAAGCGGCATTTCAAACGTAAAAAATTCCTACTTTGAAGTAGCATCAACGCTCGGCGCAAACCACTTCTGGAAAATTTTCAAGGTCGGCGTTCCTGCGGCAATGCCAAGCATCTTCCTCGGACTTTTCAACGGTATCTGCTCATCGTTCGTAACACTTATGACGGCTGAAATGATCGGCGCAAAGTACGGTATGGGCTGGTACGTCAACTGGCAGAAAGAAATGATGTGCTATGCCAATGTTTACGCAGGACTTATCGTTATCGCAGTGCTTTTCTATCTTGTTATAACCATTCTTTTCAAGGTAAGAGATAAGGTACTGCTCTGGCAGAAGGGAGTTATCAAATGGTAGGAGCAATTGAATTCAAGGGCGTCAAAAAGGATTTCAAGCGTCCCGACGGCGAGATCGTTCACGCTCTCAACGGCGTTGACTTAAAGATAGATCAGGGCGATTTCGTCTGCCTTATAGGTCCGTCAGGCTGCGGAAAATCAACGATGCTCCGCCTGCTCGCAGGACTTGACACTCCAACGGACGGCGCAGTTTTCCTTGACGGTGAAAAGATAACAAAGCCGAATTATGACCGAGGACTTGTGTTTCAGGATCCGAACCTTTTCCCTTGGCTGAATATTTACGACAACATTTCATTCGGACTTAAAGCAAGACATATTTTCAAGGAAAAGCGTGATTCCGTTAAAGAGTTCGTTGACCTTGTCGGATTGAGCGGATTTGAAAGATCCTATCCGCATCAGCTTTCGGGAGGAATGTGCCAGAGAGCCTCGCTCGCAAGGGCGCTCATCGGACACCCAAAGGCTCTGCTCCTTGACGAACCGCTCGGAGCGCTCGATGCTTTCACCCGAATGAATATGCAGGACGAACTTCTTCGCATAAAAGCTGAGCAGAATATGACAATGGTAATGGTAACTCACGATGTTGACGAAGCCGTTTATCTCTCGAACAAGATAGTTGTTATGTCCCCCCGACCCGCTAAGATAGAGGAGGTTCTTGACGTTCACCTTTCGAGTCCCCGTGACAGAAACAACCCCGAATTTATCCGTCTGCGAAATGAGATCCTCAAAATTCTCAACTTCGCAGGAAGAGAAAAAGACGTTGAATATACTATTTAATTATTGGAGGAAAGAATATGAAATTCAGAAAAATCGCCGCACTTCTCGTTTCGGCGGCACTCGCATTATCCTTTACAGCCTGCTCGCAGAAAGACAGCGGCAGCGATGACGAATATGTACTCAAAATAGGCGAGGTTCAGGGCGCACTCTGCCATGCTCCTCTCCAGGTCGCATGGAAAAAGGCTACTTTGACGAAGAGGGCATAAAGTGGGAAAGAGTTGACTTCGGCGGCTCGGATATTCAGGCAGCTCTCGGCTCGGGAATGATCGACTGCGGCTTCGGACTTGTCGGAAAGTTCATTCAGCCTATCGAAAACGGACTTAACATGGTCATCACCTCGGGTATGCACACGGGCTGCACAAAGATACTTGTCCGTGCGGATTCGGGCATTGAAAGCATTGCCGATCTAAAGGGAAAAACTATCGGTGTAAGCTCGCTCGCAAGCTCCGAGGCTATCACAGCAAAGCGTGCGCTCAATGCCGCAGGCGTTGACATCTCCGCTGAGTCGGGCGAGGTTTCATTCGCCGTTTACAGCACCACCGATCAGCCTGTTGCACTCATCAACGGCGCAGTTGACGCTATTTCCACACCTGATCCCGTTGCAACGAACGCAGAAAATGAATACGGTCTTAAAGTTCTCCTCGATACCGCCGTGACCGAGCCTTATGCGAGCGAATACTGCTGCGTAAGCTTTGTTTCTTCCGAGCTTGCCGAAAAGCACCCCGACATTGCAGCCGCTTTCACAAGAGCAGTTCTCAAAGGCTCGGCTTTCGTTGCCGCTAACCCCGAAGAAACAGCAAAAATACAGATCGAGGGCGAATACGTCAGCGGTGATGCTGCCGCAAATGCGGAGATACTTAAAAGCTACAAGTACATTCCAAGCGTTCAGGGCGGCTACGATGCACTCGTGAACGTTGCGAACGACCTCCACGATATCGGTATCCTCAAACCTGAAACAGATGTTGACGCACTTATCGAGCGCTCGTTCAAATTCTTTGACGGCGTTCCCGACAGCTACAGTGCTGAGGGCGAAAACTTCGCCGAGGAAGAAGTTCACGCAGCAACGGCAAAAGCGAATAACGCAGAGTACCGTATGAATGACTGCTGCGGCTGATAATACT
This sequence comes from uncultured Ruminococcus sp., assembly GCA_900550695.1. Lineage (GTDB taxonomy): Bacteria > Bacillota > Clostridia > Oscillospirales > Ruminococcaceae > UMGS363. Next base: position 34,082 of record URTF01000003.1, on the reverse strand, counting down.
AAACCAAAAGCGTACACCTTTCAGCTTACGAAAGGTGTACGCTTTTATCCGTTTGCGTTTAGCAGATCGCTAAAAAGCCGTCATTTGTGTTGCAGTGCCGTTTTCATCAAGCCAGCCGTTTGCCTTAAAATATTCTTCAAGGCAAAGTCCGCTTTCGCTAACCTTATGCGCATAGTAAACGCCGACAAAACGGTAATGCCACGGTTCATAGATTATGCCCGTTTCGTCTTCCTTCCCCTCGGGATAACGTAGGATAAAGCCATAATCTGCGGCATTTTCCATAAGCCATGCATACGCTTTGGTATTCTTAAAGCCGTCATCATCAAAGCTTACATACTCATCGGAGAAAATATCTGCTGAAAGTCCTGCGTTATGCTCGCTTTTTCCGGGATATGCGACCTCTTTTTCGGTATCGAGAACCGCTTCGTCATAGCTCATTCCGTTATTGACACGCTGCTGTACGCTTCTGTCGAAGTTGAACTGCTGGTACTCAATAGTGCGGTAGGACGAATTTACGGTGAGGTTTATGCCGTCCTTTTTCGCTGCGGCGAACATATTTATAAGGTAGTCAGCGGCACGCTCGTCAAACTCAAAATCACGCTCGCCGTTTGAATAGACTTTTTTAACTTTGATGCGCTTATCGTAATCGTCGGGGAGCGGATTTTGGTTGTTCACGAGGAACATTGCCCACGCATTATCGATGTTTTCCTGCTCTGCCGTTGTTTCCGTCATATCATCACCTGCACCTATAACGATCCCGTTCGGATCATCTGCAATGCTGTCTGTTGTTCCGTCTGTCCCGCCGCTTGTCTGCGAAGTGCTTGCCGATGAGACCGAGGAAGTCACCGATGCGGTATCATCGACCTTTTTGAAAGCCGAAGCTATCTTTTTCACTGCGAACCAGATGAGAAGAACGAGTATTATTATCATTATCCACCGCAGGATAAGAGCCTGTTTGCTGATTTTTTTCTTCCTGCGTTTTTTCTGCTGTGCCATTTTTTTATTCCTTTCCATAATATTCATTTGCTATCGGAATTATAGCACACTGTGCAGCTTTTTTCAAGGGTTTTCTTGCTTTGTAAGAATTTTGTAATCGGTTAATATTAAATTAATTTTTATTCAATAGTATATTTACATTTATTTATTAACAAAGTATTCCATTCAACGGAATTTTACGTTATAATGAATGTATATGACATTATCCGTGAAAATATGCTAAAGGAGGCGTTCGGATTGAACAAAAGATCGGCTAAGATAAAAGCCGCAGCCGCAGTTACGGTTTGCACCGCTCTGCTTGCAGTCTGTGCAGTCACGTTTGGTGTAAATCTGAACAAGCGCACTGATGCGGCTTCGTCCGTTCACACTTCTGCGGAAAGCAGCGCCCTTTACATATCCGAAAAGGCTGACCTTATGAAAGCGGCAGCCAACGAAACCTCCGAACTCGCATCTATACGATATGCACCCGATGAATTCAAGAGCTATGCACTCCGTGACCGAAACAGCGCACTTTCGGAGATCGGGATAACTCTTGACTTTATCAAAAGCGGCGAAAGCATCGGCTTTGCAGGCGGAAAAAATTACAGCTCAACAGGAATTCTCTCCGTTTCGGACGGATTCATTTTCGATGAAATTTCGGGCAGACTTTACTATGCCGTAACAAACTCCGCAAACGGGAATATCACCGTCTGCAGCTGTGATGCAGAATATTTCGGCGGATATCTCGCTTCGCTTGAAAATATGGGTGCAAAGCTTTCCGTCGGCGGCAAAACTATCATCTCGACCGAGCTTAACTCCCCCGTATATGACAAAGCGAGTGAGCAGTGCGGTGAACTTTCGCTTGAAATGTTCGACTACAGCTTCCCCGAAAAGACCGACAGCCGACCTTTTATTGCGGTGACCGCAGTGCTTGCGGCAGTTCTGGCAGCCGCTTCTTCGGCGATATGCTGCGTTCTCATCGGCAAGACGAACGAAGAAAAGGACGCTGAAATTAACGAACCGAAAGTGCAAAATTCCCCCGTTCTTCCCTCGCCTGTGCAGGAAGTTTCCCTCCCCGTGCAGGAGATATCAGCGTCCGTACCCGAACGCTCCGAGCCTGCATTGGTTTCCGAAGAAACGGAAAAGCAGCTTGCCGCTCTCGGTGCAGAGCTTGAACGCACAAACAATGAAAAAACCGAGCTTGAAGAGCATATAAAAGCACTTGAAGAAAAGCTTTCATCAGCCGAAGCTTCGGGAAAGGATGCGGCTAATGCCGTTGCCGAAGCAGAAAAAATGATAAAGGAAAGCCGTGAAAGATCGTCCGAGCTTTCCGAAGCCGTAAATATCATCGGTGAAAAAAATCAGCGCATAAGATCTATCATCGGTGCGATCGAGGATATAGCTTTTCAGACGAATATGCTCGCACTCAATGCCGCAATAGAAGCTGCCCGTGCAGGCGAAAACGGCAAGGGATTTGCTGTTGTTGCCGATGAGGTGCGAAGCCTTGCAGCCGAAAGTGCGGAATCTGCACGAAAGTCAGCAGATATACTCAATGAATCGGAAGATGCGGTCAAAAAAGGCTGTGATGCCGCAGGCCAGGCCGTTCTTGCCGCAGACAAGGCACTTGAAAGCGCAGCCGCTGCTGCAAATTTGGTTAAATGACAAATTGTTTAATTTTTATTTTTGTCGTGGTAGTGTCGTGGTACTGACCTTTTGTGCATTTGATTTTATGCGATAAAGCAATAAAGAAACCTCGCAACTGACGCAGCTGCGAGGTTTCTGGGTTTGGTGCGGATAACAGGACTTGAACCTGCACGTCGGGGACACCAGATCCTAAGTCTGGCGCGTCTGCCAATTCCGCCACATCCGCTAATTTCAACTTTTATATTATACCATAAAAAACTTCCTCGGTCAACCTCTTTTTTAATTATTTTTAAGATAGTAATACTAATACTAAACACCAATAAAATACAGGATAAAATCTGCGCCGAAATCACATATATTCAGGATTGTCGGCTTGATTTTTTGTATAGTTTTTAATTGGTGTTTAGTATAAAAAAGTTTACGCCCGCCGTAAAAAGCGGACGTAAACTTCAATTTTTATGCTGATTTCCAAGCGTTCAGCTCATAAATCTGAAATATTCAAAGTCAAAGCTGCTGCCCGGGAGGAAAGCAAACATTACCGTCTGCTTTCCGTTTATGCCACTGACATCGAATGACCTTTCGGAATAATTTTCGCTGTCGTCAGTTTTGAATTCGCAGAGGGTGCGGTTCTCGCCGTTTTCGCCGTTCGTGATAAGGTGAATACTGTTGAGCGGCAGCGGTGATCTTCCGCTTATAACAAGTTTTGTCGGTTTTTCATCGGTGAAATCGAACTCGCCGAAGTCGAGCAGAACGTTGTTTCCGATATTCGTAACGGCTTTTTCCTCGGCTGTGAAGCGGTCGCCGTAGATATGCTCGGAGTCAGCCGCATAATTCACGCCGAATTCACGGTTCGGCTTTTCAAATTTAAAGCCGCTCATCTGATAGCCGCCGTCCGTTTCAACGCAGAAGGTATGTATGCCTTTGAGCCGTTCGGGGAGCTTGTAGGTCTCGTCCTTGAATATCATCCACTCGGGCTGCTTGTGATATGTGAAGCTGCCGAGGAGCTTTCCGCCCTCGTTCGGTATGCCGTCATAGAAGCGGACATTAACAGGGTCGAGTGTGTTCGCCCATATCGAAACGGTCACTTCATCCGAGCCTGCCGAACCGAAGTCAACATTGTCAAACGCCGCCCATGAGGACACTCCGCCCGATGCGAAGCCAACGCCCTTGTTCACGCCGCTGCAAATATTTTCGCTCGCTCTTGTGTAAAGCCCGCCGTGAACGAAGCTGTACGGCGAAGTGAGAGCATCGCCAAGTCCGTCCGCCGTGAATTTAAGCACGGAAAGAATGTGTATGTGCTCTGTTCCGTTTTTGCACATTGCACGAAGATAGAAGCAGCCGTCGCCTTTTGCTTTTAGCGTTACAGTGCCGTCCCCGTTGTCGGTACATTCTGCAATATTTGTCGGAATACCCGTTTCATTTGTCACCTTGAACTCGATATCGTCCGCATAATCGGAATTTTCGGGATAAGCCTTGACATTAACGGTGATCTCGCGCTTTTCCTCGGAAAATTCAAGGCTCTCGGCGCAAAGTTCAAGCTTTCTGACGGGAATTTCGTTCGTTTTTCCGCACTCTGTTTCGGCAAATGAAACATTTTCTATTGAAGAAACGCCGTTCTCGTATTCAGCCTCGACCGATTTCAGTTCGATAACGCTTTCGGGAAGTTCGGGCGAGCTTATCGTTACCTTTATGTCCCCTGCCTTGTCGGTCGCACCGATGACCGCAAGCATTTTGCCCGAGAAAAGTCGGCGTGAAGTGCCTTTGTATTGGTCATAGTCGGTGCTGTCGCCGTTGTCAAGACCCATAAGCCTTGCCGCACCCTCAACACGAACATTCACACGGTTATTCGCATTTGCGCAGAAGCTTCCGTCCTTATCGAAAGCGGAAATTTCAAGATAGATAAGGTCACAGCCGTCCGCTTTAAGCTCGGTCTTATCGGCGGAAATTTCAAGTCTTGCGGCATCTCCGAACGAACGCTGAACGTCCTCGGCGATGATGTTTCCGTCCTCGTCATAAGCGACCGCTTTAAGCTCGCCCTTTGCATAAGGGATAACGTGATCGGCGGTGAGCTTTTGTCCGTGCGAATGATCTATCTCGGTCACGCCGAGCGAAGCTCCGTTGTAGAAAAGCTCGACTTTCGGCGCATTTGAGCAAACTCTGACATCTATCGGCATACCCTCGTTGAAGTCCCAGTACGGGAAGATATGCACGAACGGTGATTTTTTACAGTCCGTCCATTCGGCACGGAAAACGTATGCGCTGTCCTTCGGGAAGCCTGCCGTATCATACTGACCGAAGTAGGAATTTTTCGTGCTGTAAGGCGTTGGCTCGCCGATGTAGTCAAAACCAGTCCATATAAACTGACCTGCGCAGTATTCAGCGTCACGGTCTTTTATGATGCACTCTTCGGTGTTCTTTGCGCCCCAGCCCGTGCAGCTGTTTCCGAGCGAAGAGCATTGCTCATCATCATCGGCAAGAACTGTCTGCGAAAGCGGAAAATGATATATTCCACGGCTCTGTACGACCGATGCAGTTTCACTGCCATATATCATCCAGTCGGGGTGAGCCTTGTGGTGGTCGGCGTAAAGTCTTTCGCCGTAATTGTAGCCGACAAGCTTCAAAATATCGCCGCACTTCTGACCGTTTTCCCACTGCATAAAGTTTGAGCCGAACGTTACATAACCGTTTCCGTTCGGGTCGTGCAGCTTAACAAGCCTTTTGAGCCAGGCAGTTACTTCCTGACCTCTCTCGTCAGCGTGGGTGTCAAAGATCTCGTTTCCGATGCTCCAGCCTATTATCGAAGGTCTGTTCCTGTCACGGCGAACCCACGAAGCTACGTCCTTTTCTACCCATTCATCGAAAAATCTCGCATAGTCATAGTCGGTCTTTGAACGCTCCCACATATCAAAGCCCTCGGAGAGAATGAGCATACCCGTTTCATCGGCAAGCTCCATAAATTCCTCCGCAGGCATATTGTGCGAGGTTCTTATCGCATTCACGCCCATTTCACGGAGCTTTGCAAAACGTCTGCGGAGCGCCGCTTTGTTGGACACCGCACCAAGACAGCCGTTGTCGTGATGCTCGCACGAACCGTGAAGCTTTATATGCTTTCCGTTGAGGAAGAAGCCTTTATCGGTCGTGAATTCTATCGTTCGCAAGCCGAAACGCTGACTTACACACTGAACTATATCACCGTTTACGATGATTTCCGAAACCATTGTGTAAAGGTAAGGTTCGTCAATATCCCACAACTTCGGCGATTCGACCGTCATTCTCTGAGTTGTGAGCGAATAAGCCGAACCGTCCGCTCTCACTGCCTCGGGTATGCAGGAAATATCGACTGCGCAGGCATCGCTTTCATAGTCTGCAATGCTGTTTCCGCTGTCGTCAAGGATAGTGCTTTTCACCCTTACGCCTGCTATCGGAACGCTCTTTTCACGGACGATCTCGGAGGTAACTTCGACCTCCCAAGCGTTGTTTTTCGGCTTTGCGGAGATGTAAATGCCGTCATTTCCAAAGCGTATCTCGGAGCTTTCGCAGAGCCATACCCTGCGGAAAATACCTGCTCCCGAATACCACCTTGAATTCGGCGAGCGGTGATCGACACGGACGGTCACAACATTTTCGCCGTTCTTCACAAGGTCGGTTATGTCGAACTGAAATGCGGAATAGCCGTATTTCCATTCGCCTGCGAGCGTACCGTTGACATAGACCTTGCTGTCTGTATAAACGCCGTCAAAGCGGATATATGTGCGAACGCCGTCTTTTTTCGTATAAGAAAAATTCTTTCTGTACCAGCCCGTTGAAGTTTCGTACAAATTATTCGTATCGTAGATAAGCCAGTCGTGCGGAACATCTACCCGTTTAAAGTCGAAGCTTTCGGAATAGTCCGAGCCGAACGGAGCTTTGAAAAACTCCCAGTTGTCGCAGAATAGCGTCCTATTAGAATATGTATCGCAAAAATTCATATCGTTTTCCTCATTGTCAGTTCTGACTTGGTCAATTCTGACCATAATAGGCATTTGCACCATGCTTGCGGAGATAGTGCTTATCGAGAAGCTCCTGCGGCATACGTCCTGCCTGCGCATTTATCGACATCGCATGATAATTCATAAATGCGACTTCTTCAAGCACGACAGCGTTGTGAACAGCTTCCTTTGCGTCCTTGCCCCAAGCGAACGGTCCGTGGTTCTTCACAAGAACGGCAGGTATCGTCATCGGGTCAATGCCCTTAAAAGCTTCGATTATGACCGTTCCCGTTTCCTTTTCGTACTCGCCGCCGATCTCCTCGGGAGTCATTGCTCTTGTGCAGGGGATTTCGCCGTAGAAATAGTCGCCCTGCGTTGTTCCCATCGGGATAATGCCCGTTCCTGCCTGTGCGAACGAGGTTGCCCAGCGGCTGTGAGTGTGAACGATGCCGCCGATATTTTCATATGCACGGTAGAGTTCAAGATGCGTCGGAGTGTCGCTCGACGGCTTGTATTTTCCCTCTGCGACCTTTCCCGTTGCAAGCTCCACAACGACCATATCATCAGCCGTCATAGTGTCATATTCAACGCCCGACGGCTTTATAACTATCATTCCGCTTTCTCTGTCGACCGCCGAAACGTTGCCCCAAGTAAATGTTACAAGTCCGTATTTCGGGAGCATAAGATTTGCTTCAAGCACTTCCTGCTTTAATTTTTCAAGCATTTTTATCTTTCCTTTCAAATTTTTCCGAGAATATCTTCTGCGCCGAGAGCCGCTTTGTATCTCTTTATAAATTCATTGAAACCGTTCGTTCCGTTCTCATTCGGAGTGAGCGTGAGCTTTTCCATTCCTGTGAAAACCTCGCTGTCAAGCCAGTCGGGGAGAGCTTTTCCGCCGCCGTTCACCATATAAGAAGCGAGCAGAGCCATTCCCCATGCGCCGCCCTCACCTGCCGTTGTCATTACGGAAACGGGGGTGTTCAGAGCGTCGGCAAGGACTTGCTGTGCCGCACCCTTTACCTTGAAAATGCCGCCGTGACCCGTGAACTGCCGAGCCTTGGCGTTTTCCTTTTCAAAGAGGATATCCATACCTATTTTAAGCGAAGCGAACGCCGAATAAAGCTGCGCTCTGAAAAAGTTTGCGAGGTTCATACTGCCGTTCGGCTGGCGGAAATACATCGGTCTGCCGTCCTCTGCGCCCGTCACGGGTTCGCCCGAAAGATAGTTGAATGCCGTAACTCTGCCGCAGTCGGCATCGCCCGTCATTGCATTTTTATAAAGCGTTTCGTAAAGTGCCGACTTGTCAAGCTTGTTTCCCGTAAGCTCAGCAAATTCGCCGAAAAGCTTCACCCAAGCGTCCAGTTCGGAGCAGCAGTTGTTGCAATGCACCATTGCGGCAGGTGCGCCGTCGGGCGTTGTTACCATATCAATTTCGGGATAGGCTTTTTTGAGGTCTTTTTCCAGAACGAGCATTGAGAATACCGAAGTTCCTGCGGAAACATTGCCCGTTCCCGAACGTACAGCGTTCGCTGCGACCATTCCCGTTCCTGCGTCACCCTCGGGAGGGCAAACGGGAACGCCCGATTTGAATGTACCCGTCGGGTCGAGGAATTTTGCGCCGATTTCGGTGAGAAATGCACCCTTTTCACCTGCGAGCTTTACGGGAGGAAGAACTTCCGCAAGCTTTTTGTCAAATCCGTGCGAGGAAAGCTTTTTTTCGGCAGTTCTGAGCATCTCGGCATTGTAATCCGTCCTGCTGACGGGGAAAATTCCCGAAGCTTCACCAATTCCGACCGCTCTTTCACCCGTGAGGAGATAATTTATGTAGCCTGCGAGAGTTGTTATGTGCGCTGTCTGCGGAATGTGCGCTTCACCATTCAGTACAGCCTGATAAAGATGTGCGATGCTCCAGCGCTGGGGAATATTGAAGCCGAGCGCTTCGCTCAATTCCTCTGCCGCCTGCTTTGTGGTGGTGTTTCGCCAAGTTCTGAACGGAACGAGCAGCCTGTCGTTTTCATCGAAAGCCATATAGCCGTGCATCATTGCCGAAACTCCCATTGCTCCGACGTGCGTGAGTGCAATTCCGTACCTGTTCTTCACGTCATCGGCGAGTGAGGCGAAGCAGCTTCTTACACCGTTGTGGATATCGTCAAGCGAATATGTCCAGTAGCCGTTTTCAAGCTTGTTTTCCCAATCATAGCTGCCCGATGCGGCGGGAGCATAATTTTCGTCTATGAGAACAGCCTTTATTCGGGTCGAACCAAGCTCAATGCCAAGGCTTGTTTTATCAAGTGAAAGCATATCAAAGTATCTCCTTTATCCATCTTATGCAGTGTCCTATCCATTCCGAGCAGTATTTTACGTCGTCCGAAAGGTCAGCCTTTTTGCTCACGGTATCATCGCAGAGTGATAAGCCGTGACCGCCCTTTGGATAGATGTGCATCTCAACGTTTTTGCCCTGCCTGTGAAGTGCCTCGGCAAGGAAAAGCGAGTTTTCGAGAGGCACTGTTCCGTCCTCGCTCGTGTGCCATATAAAAGTCTGCGGAGCGTTTTCGGTGACCTGATTTTCGAGTGACATTTTCGCAAGGAGTTTCGGGTCGGGATCATCACCGAGCAGACACTTCATACTGCCCTCGTGGGTGTATTTTCCCGAGGTTATAACGGGATAGCAAAGTATCATTCCGTTCGGCTTGTCCTCGCCGTGTTCAATTCCGAGCGCATCTTCGGCAAGCTTTTCCTGCCAGAAAAGTCCTGCCGAGCAAGCGGCGTGACCACCTGCGGAAAATCCCATTACTGCGATCTTTTCGGGGTCGATATGAAACTCCTTGCTGTTGCGGCGCATAAAGGTTATCGCTGCTAAAATTTCAAGCAGTTGGAGAGGATAATGCTGGTATTCGCAGGCATAGTTCACGACTGCGGCAGCAATTCCGTTTCCGACCATTCGAAGCGCAACGGGTTCAGCTTCACGCTCCGAGCACCACCAGTAGCTTCCGCCGGGGCATATCACTGTGCAGGGAAAGGTCTGCTCCGTGTCAACTTCTTTCCATACTTCGGGGATATAAAGCGTGACCTGCGTTTTCTCTTTCGCTTTCGGCAGGTTCGGGAAATGGTCTTCAAGGTAGATCTTTTCGTATCTCATAATTTCACCCTTATCTCTTTAAAGAAGCTATCGCATCGAGCATTTCAAGCTGCTGTTCAAATGCGTTCAGCTCTGTTTTTTCATCTATAACAACAAGCTCCGTGTCGGTCATCTTTGCGAAAAGACGAATGTCGTCAGCCGTGAGTGCAGTCGATACAACAGCGTGATGTGCGCCGCCTGCATATATCCAAGCCGCCGAGCCTGTTGCGAAATCGGGTTTGAGCTTCCACATAACTCTTGCAACGGGGAGCTTCGGCATTGGTTCGGGCTGCTTTACGAGAGTTATCTCTGCGCAGACAAGTCTGAAACGGTCGCCCATATCTATCATTGAAACTGCAATGCCCTCGCCCGTTGTTCCCTCAAAAACAAGACGTGCGGGTTCTGCCTTTCCACCTATGCCGAGTGGGTGAACTTCTATCTTAGGCTTTTCAGCGGCGAACACGGGCGAAACTTCGAGCATATGTGAAGCAAGCTCAGTTTCCTCACCCTCGGGGAGATCATAAGTATAATCCTCGAGGAAGCCCGTTGCGCCGTTTCTTCCCTCTGCCATCTTGAAAAGAACTGCGGCAAGAGCGGCTGTCTTGTAGTCACCCTCAGGACCGAAGCCAACTCCCTTTGCCATAATATTCTGTGCGGCAATTCCGGGGAGCTGTTCAAGTCCGTTGAGGTCTTGGAATGTATCGGTAAATGCGGAAATGTTTTCTTTTGCAAGGAACTTGTCAAGAGCGGCTTCGTACTTCGCCTGAACTCTTACAGCTGAAATGTTGTCGGTGTTCATTTCGTACTTCTCGGCATATTCAGTCATTTTTGCATCGACTTCTTCATCGGTAATTTCGGAGATGATGCTGCAAAGGTCGCCGATGCCGTAGTAGTTGACGTTCCAGCCGTACTTTATCTCACTCTCCACTCTGTCGCCGTCCGTAACCGCAACGTCACGCATATTGTTGCCGAACATCGCAACTCTCATTCCCCTGCCGAAATCAACAGCGGCGGCAGCCTGAGCGAAGCGGCGAACCTTTTCCACAACATCGCCGTGCTTGTAATAGCCCGAAACGACCTCGCGCTTTATGCCAAGGCGTGTGCAGATAAATCCGAACTCTCTGTCGCCGTGTGCGGACTGGTTGAGGTTCATAAAATCCATATCGATGCTGTCGTAAGGCAGTCTTTCGTTATGCTGTGTGTGAAGGTGGAGCATCGGCTTGCGGAGTGCTTTAAGTGCTGTTATCCACATTTTCGCAGGAGAAAAAGTGTGCATCCACATTATAACGCCGATACAGTCGCTGTCGGACGAAGCTTTCGTGCAGACGCTTACGGCTTCACTGCTGTTCCGTACAACGGGCTGAAAAACGACCTCTGCGATATTTTCAAGCTTTTCGCTCAGAAATGCCGCCATTTCCTGCGAATCCTTAGCCGCCTGCGCAAGCGTTTCCTCGCCGTAAAGATCCTGACTTCCCGTGATAAAATATAACTTCTTCATTTCTGTTTTCCTCCGCTCAAAATTTTGCCGAAGCACGGCTCATCAATTTTATTTTATTATAGCTTATAGAAGAAAATTTTTCAAGAAGCTTATTTGCTGATTATAGACATTTATTAACCTTTGTGATATAATATCGCTTGGGTGATGCAAAAATGATAGCAAAATATGAACAAAGCGTTCTCTCGGGACGTTCGCAGGTTTCGGTTCAGCGCTATGAGGGATTGCAGAATCTTCCTCACTGGCATATCGAAAGCGAGCTTATCTTCGCCGAAAAAGGCTCTGCCGAGGTTATGACGGACAACGATTTGTACGGCTTATCCGAGGGATACTGCGTTTTTATACGAAGCGGAGCTGTGCATTACATCAAAGCCGAATCGGACAGCGTTATCTCCGTTATGAAGATAGATTCGCAGCTTATTTCCGCCGAATTCGGAACGCTTGCACCCGTCTGCCCTTTGCTTGAAAAGAAATATGACGTTTCCGAAACCTTTGAAAAAATAAGACAGGAGATATCCAACGGCGAAAAATATTACGAGGTGATATGCTCGGGACTTGCGCTCGCTCTGACCGCCGAAATTTTCCGTAATGAAAAAACCTCTTCTGCGGAAAACTCTCCTAAAAGCGGCGCATATAAAAAGCTTCTGCGGCTCATTTCCGAGCGTTTTGCCGACATAACCTTTGATGAAGCGGCGGAGATAATGTGCTTCAGCAAGCCTTATTTCTCGAAATATTTCCGCAAAATGTCGGGAATGACCTTTTCGGAGTATCTCAACATCGTCCGAGTGAGCGAAGCCGTTAAAATGCTATCAAAAGGCGGTATGTCCGCAGGTGAAACGGCAGTTGCGGCGGGCTTTGGCACGATACGCAGCTTCAACCGTGTTTTCAAGCAGTACACCGGCTGCACTCCCCGTGACCTGCCCGATGATTTCGTCTTTATCGGCGAGGATCGGGGTACGGACAGTGACAGCTTTGACCCGACTCTTCCCGTGTCAAAAATAATAGAATAAACAAAAATTACGCCGATCGCATAGTATCGGCGTAATTTTTTATTCTTCATTTCTTATGTTTTCCAAGGTTCCGGAAAATCGGTCGGATGCGGAGTTGGATCGGTCGGTGCTGTTTTTTCAGTTTTGCGGGTCGTTGTCGTACTTTCTCCCGTTGTCAATTTGATGAACTCATTGCCCGATGTCGGAACCGTCGTCGCTGCCGTAGTCGTTGTTGTCGTTTCGGCTGTTGCGGTCGTTGTTTCTTCCGTTGTGGTCACGGTGGTTTCCGCCGTTGTTACGTCCGCTGTTTCCGTTGTTTTCTCGGTCGCTGCGGTCGTTGTTGTTTTCGCAGTCTTTTTCGTTGTTTTCTCCGTTGTTGTTACTGTCGTGGTCGAATTTGAGGTCGGTCTTGTTGAGGGAACGAATTTTTCGGTTGTCGTTCCGGTTGTTGATGAAGTTGTCTGTGTACTTGTCACCGGTGCGGCAGTGAGCGTTGTTTCCTCTTCGGTTTCCGAAGTTTCGGGAACGGTCGTCACAGTCGTTTGGGAAGTAGCTGACGTCGTTGCCGCTGTTGTTTCGGCAGAAGTTTCGGTCGGCTTATTTCCTCTCAATCCATCGAGTATGTCCTCATCAAGCGGCATAATATCCCTGTCATTTAAACTTAAAAGCTCATCTTTTACTTTCGAGGGAACAAGTCCGTAATAGATACCGCGGGCAGGATCATCGCCATCATTTATAACGCTGAAACCGCCATTTCCGTCCTCGGTCACAAACTTTGAAAAACCATCGACCTCGGCAGGATTTCCCGTTGTTTCGTCAGGCTCTGTATAAACCGAAACGCCCTTTCCCGACGGAATAAGCACCTTTTTTTCTGTTTTATTTCCTTTGCTGTCGATAAGCTCGACTTCGACTTTTCCGTGGAATGTATCTTCCCTTATCATATATCCGCCGTTTTTATCTTTTTCAACGGACACTGTAAAGCTCGTTCCACGGACTGCCATTGTTGCTTTCGGAGTTGCTACCTCATAAGAGGAGTTGGCGGAAAGCGGTTCGGTTATCTCGTTGAGGATCGTACCCTGCTTAAGGTCGATAGCTGTTCTGCTGTCAGAAGCTGTGCCGGTCGCATTCAGTTCCATGACCGTTCCCTCGTCAAGCAGAATGTACTTGTCATCGTCAAGCGATATCCTTATCGAACTTCCGTCATTAACGGTAAGCGTATCACCGCTCTCAAGATTCATTCCTGTGTAAGCGTCCAGCTCACCCGAGCCGTCTCTTTCAACTATTGCCGTTCCCGTCAGTTCAAACACCTTAAGAACTCTGTATGTTTCCTCGCGTGTCATCGCAATGCCAACACCCGCAGCAGCTCCGCCCGTAACTGCGACCGCTGCACAGACAATAACGACCTTCGCTTTCAGCGTCATTGCCGCCAATGTACTTTTTAAACTCATAATCATCGCCTCCGCAATATTTTTCGTATGCTCATAATATCAACAAAAAAGAAGTATGACATCAAGCTGCATTCCGGGGTCACCCCTGCAAATGCAGCCCGACGACCATACTTCCCGAATTGATATTTGAAGGTTAGGTTCGTGCTTTGCGCCGCCGATTTTCATCGGCTTTGCCTTTTTATTTGCTACTTGGATTATATCACATCTCAAATCATATTGCAACAGTTGTATAATATTTTTGTAACAAAGCTTAAAATTTATCTAATATTTGCAATTATTGATGATAAAATACACAATACCGGCACAAACCGTTAACACATTAAAGTATTATAAAACACCTAATTTTTCCAGAAATTTTACAGAACGGCGCTGATTTTCTATTGATGAAGTTTCAATAAGCACCGTTTTTTCCGAATAAAGCTTTTCTTCAAAGCAAGTCTTGAAATAGTCCCAGTCGATCTTTCCGTCACCGACCGGAAGATGAAGATCGTTTTCAAGGTCATTATCATTAATATGTATATGCTTTGCATAGGGTGCGACCGAGTTTACCCAGCCGTCAATATCCGAGCCGTAAACTGCGGCATGAGCGTAATCAAAGCATACGCCGAAATTCGTAATATCCTCAAGCCGTTTTGCCAGTCCGCAGAGCATATCGGGCGTTCGGTCAAACATATTCTCCATATAGATCTCAAGATCGGGATATTTCGGCAAAATCATTCGCCAAAAGCTTTCGTTGATATCGAGCCAGCTTTTTATATAGATCTCGGAAGTGAGGTCGGGGTTGAGATTCGTGTGAAAAACAACACCCTTTGCGCCTATTTCCCGTGCAATATCAAGGCTTCGGATAATACGCTCCTCGGATATTTTCCGTATTTTTTTGTCACTGCTGAAAATTATAACGTCAAAAAAAGCGCCGTGCATTGTACAGTATTCAGGGAGCTTTTGCGCTTTATACCTTCTTATGATATCATTGGCAAGCTTTTCATCGTCCATTATATCCGGAATAAAAAAGTCGTTATATTCAAAACCAAGACCGTACTCTTCCGCAAGGGCAAGACTCTCCTCCAGTGCGCCAAGCTGCGGTATTATCAAAAATTTACACTTTCGCTGCATCTTTTTGCTCCTCCGTTTTAGTTTCGGCTGATTCATTCAGACCCGTGAGGGAATATACAAAGACGCCCTTGGACTTGCCTTTGAGCGGGATCTCACCGATAGGTTCGACAGTAACCCTGTCCTTTACCTGCAGGTATACATTCTCACTGATAAGCACCTGCCCCCGCTTTGCGTTCGATTCAAGCCGGGCGGCTGTGTTGACCGTATCGCCTATTGCGGTGTAATCCATACGGAAGTCACAGCCGATATTTCCGACTACGGCAGGTCCGCAGTTGACGCCGACACCGAACGCTACCGATTTTCCGTATTTCTCCCGGAACTTGCTCTCAATGGCGTTTCCTCCGCAGACAATATCCCAAGCCGTCTTGACAGCTTTGTAAACATAATCATCAAGGTCGAACGGAGCGTTGAAAACCGCCATTGTTGCATCACCTATGAACTTGTCGAGCGTACCGCCGTTGCTGAAAATAGAGTTCGTTGTGAGGTTGAGATAGCTGTTGAGTATATCCACGACCTGCTCAGGCTCAAGGCTCTCCGACATCGGCGTGAAGCCTCGGATATCGACGAAAAGCACAGCGATATTGCGGTTTTCCCCACCGAGCCTGATATGATAATTGCCCTTTTTAGCAATGTCCTCAACGACCTGCGGAGCAACATATTTCTTGAATGCGGCTGTTATCCTGCGCTTTTCGGCGGCCTCTTCGGCGTATTTTCTTATAACGTTTATAAGGTATCCTGCAACAGCGAAAAGCGGCGCATAGAGTATCGGGAATATCATTCCTGCACTGTTGAGTGCGATCCCGCCGCCTACACAGCCTGCCGCCGTGACAATGACAACAGGCGTTGAAATTTTCATTCTGAGCTTTCGGGAAAGAATATACACGCAGCAGGCAATGACAGCCGCAGCAAGCGCCGAAAACGCTCTTCCGACGGGAACGGGATATTTTCCGTCGATCATACCTTGGATTATATTTGCATGTATCTCCACTCCGAACATCTGGTCGGCGCAGCCCGGCACGGAAAACTGATCCTGCAGACCCGATGCATAAGCTCCGACCATAACTATACAGTCGGTAAAGATCTTCGGGTCGACACTGCCGTCAAGCAGACTGCAAAGCGGAATATGCTCATAATCGGACGGCTTTCCCGCATAGTTTATCCACATTCTGCCGCTGCTGTCGAGCGCAGGCACATTCTCATTAATGCCGAGATATTCACAGTATGCCGAATAGGTCTGAGCGGCGAAGCTTTTATATACAGTACCGTCCTTTTCCGCCGAGAGCAGGACCGAACGGACTATCCCGTCATCATCGGGTGCGGAGTTGACAAAGCCGGTCTTAACAACATCTGCAATGATAGGTTGTTCAATTTCACTGATATTGAAATGATCGATATAAGGCTTGCCGTTTTCGTCGGTTTTATAGGCGGTGTTATAGTTTATGTACGAGCCTGCAACAACACGTCCGCTTTTTTCGCAGGCTTCTTTCAAAGCTTCATCGCCCTGTGCGTCCATATCGCCGAATATCATGATATCGAGCGAGATAACGGCAGGATACTCCCCGAGCCTGTTGATGACATCGGCATAAACTCCCCTTGACCATGTGCCGAAGGGTCCTATTTCCTGCAAGGTCTTATCATCTATCGCAAGGATCTTTATCTTGTTGTTGATGCCTCTGTGCTGCTGATACAGCCTGTCACGCAGAAGGTTGTCGAAAGAATAGAAAATATTATAGTATGACACAAGGAATACAAGCAGAAACATAAGCAGTGTTTCCGCCGCCGTCAGTGCCTTTGATCTGTTTTTCATTTCCGCCTCCGTGAATTACATAAATTTGTAATATATTATATCATATTCAATCAAATTTGTCACTATTTTTTTATAAATTTCTATATTTTTTTAAAATATCTATTTACAAGAATGAATTATTGTGTTATAATAGTTTCCAGATTTAACGATTTTGTAACATTTTTACACTTTATCGATAGAAAGGATCTTGCCTAAATGGAAACAAATTTCAATGCATCGGACAAAATCGCTTCGGATGTTCTGCTTGAACAGATATTCAGCATCACGCAGGATCTTTACAGGGAGATGTCACGGGCTGACAACGATGCCGAAAACGATCACAATGCAATTTACCGCCTGCTCACCGACCTCGGAAGAACGCTTGTCAGCGCTGACCGTGCAAGCTTCTGGAAATGGGATAAGCGCAGCCACTCGCTCTGGACAACGGCGGCAGTCGGTGCAGGAAGAATAACCATTCCCGAAGGAACGGGGCTTGTCGGAAAGGCTCTTGCCGAAAAGCGTGCTATCGTTACCAACGATCCTTACAACGATCCCGATTTCAACTCGGACGTTGATAAAAAAACGGGCTATGTCACAAAATCTATCCTTGTAATGCCCATTTCCGACTGCAAGGGCGAGTTCATCGGCGCATATCAGGCTATCAACAAGCTCGGCGGAAACGGCTTTGACCTTGTTGAGGACGTAAAACGCCTTTCTCTCGCTGCTTTTATCTGCGGAATAACGCTTGAATCGGACAGCTTCCTTGACGATTCCCGTCACGATAAGCTCACCGAACTCAAAAACCGAATGGGCTTTTACAGCGATTATACAAAGATATACGAAAAGATACTCACGGACAGCGAAAAGACAAGAGAAGTATCACTTTTTATATGCGATATCGACTTTTTCAAAAAGGTCAACGATACATACGGACATAATGCAGGCGACGCTGTTTTAAAGCACGTTGCGGAGCATTTCAGAATAAACTCACGTATCTGTGACGGTGTTTACAGATGGGGCGGCGAGGAGTTCATCGTTGTTCTCCCCGATACGAATGCAGTTCAGGCGGCAGAAGCGGCTGAAAGGCTGCGTGTATGCATAATGGAATCGGTATGCTGCTTTGAGGAGCTGAAAATAAAGGTAACGATGAGTTTCGGAGTTACACAGCTTGACCCTGCGATCTCGATCGAGGACAATATCAAGGCTGCCGATGAAAAGCTGTATAAGGCTAAAGAAAGCGGCAGAAACAGAGTTATTTTGTAAAACGGAGGAATATTTCAATGTCAAAAACTATTCTTATAACGGGCGGTGCAGCGAGCGGTAAATCACGCTGGGCAGTTTCCTACCTTGCTGCCTGCGATTATGTGCTTTATCTTCGCACAGCTGACGAAGTGGACAAAGACACCCTCGGACGTATCGAATACAGCAACAAGCATAACTACGTTGAATGGGACATAAAAACGGGCATCACAAGCACTCCCGTTGAAACCATCACAGATCACAAGTTTGTTATCTTCGACAACCTTGCGGCTTATTCTTCTCAGGTCATCGACCGTATGTGTCCCGACCTTTCGACAATGACGGAAGAACTCAAAAAAGACATCGAAAAACAGATCATCTCCGACATTTCGGATATGTACGATCAGATAATGGTCATCGACGGAACAATGATAACCATTACACTCGAAACAGGTTTCTCCGTTACACCGAATAACAGAGAACAGGCTGTTTTCAGAGAAATTCTCGGAAATGTAAATCAGCGTCTTGCCAATATGTCCAATGAGGTTTATTTGTCGGCAAGCGGAATCCAGTTCAAGATAAAGTAAAGGAGCGGCAGAATCATGACATTTGAAGAATTTGTAATGGAAGCCAGAACAATGGGTGCTTCCGATATCCACCTCACAGTCGGCAAACCTACCGTTGTAAGAGTAAACGGCGAACTCAGACCGTTCAAAGACCTTTCCGATGTTGTCGTGAACCGCACTATCCTCTCTATCCTCACCGCAGAGCAGGAACAGCTCCTCACAACGGGAAACGATATCGACTTCAGCTTTGAACTCTCCAACGGAACAAGACAGAGAGTGAACGTGTTCCGTCAGAGCGGCAGACTTGCCTGCTGTATAAGACTTCTCAACGACAAGATACCGTCCCTTGAAACGCTCAAAATGCCGAATGTTTTGAGCGAGCTTGCCGAAAAGAAACGAGGACTTATCCTTGTTACCGGTCCGACAGGTTCGGGTAAATCGACTACCCTTTCCGCAATGGTAGACCATATCAACAAAACCAGAGCTTGTCATATCATTACTATAGAAGACCCTATCGAGTATAAATACGTTCAGGACAAAGCAACTATCCACCAGCGTGAGATCGGCAAGGACGTTCCCTCGTTCAGCACGGCTCTTCGCAGTGCGCTCCGTGAAGACCCCGACGTTATCCTTGTCGGCGAAATGAGAGATTACGAAACTATCTCCCTCGCAATGACTGCCGCAGAAACGGGACATCTCGTGCTTGGTACACTCCATACTTCGAGTGCCGCACAGACTATCGACCGTATCATTGACGCCTGCCCTCCACATGCACAGGAACAGGTCAGAGCGCAGCTTGCGAATATGTTCCAGGGCGTTATCTGTCAGACACTCGTTCCGACAGCTGACGGAAACGGCAGAGTTGCCGCACTCGAAATACTCATCGGCACAGACGCAGTAAAGAGCCAGATCAGAGCCAACAAGATACCTCAGATGGAAACAGTTATGCAGTCAGGCACACGTATCGGAATGTGTACTCTCAAGGACAATCTTGCAAAGCTTTATCAGCGCGGCGTGATCTCATACGAAACAGCAATGGAATTTGCTCCCGACAAGGCTGAAATGGAGAAAACGCTCCGACTCGGCGCAGGATTTTAATATATAACAATAAAGAATCTGTGTAAAAGCCATATATCAGGGTTTTTGCGCAGATTTTTTTATTGTTTTTAATCAGTATTGATATAATACAAAACCGAAACTTCGGATCCACTCAATTTCCGATAATATAAAACGAACCGCCCGACAAGCTTTTGTCGGGCGGTCCGTCTTTAGGAGAATATGGAGAAGTATGAAATTATTCCTTTACAGAACCGTTTACAAGTCCTGCATATATCTGCTTTTGCAGACAGAGGAATATGATAAGCGTTGGGATTATACAGATAACGATACCTGCGAAAATGATCTCCCACTTTGCGCCGTAAGGTCCGATGAAGCGGTAGAGTGCTGTCGAAACAACGGCGAGCTTTTCTGAAGGCATATAAAGCTGCGGAGTATAAAAGTCGTTGTAGATGCTTATCATTTTGATAGTAAGCACTGTTGCGATAGCAGGCTTTAAGAGCGGGAGGATAATTTTGAGATAAACGGTGAAGTAGCTTGCGCCGTCCATAATTGCACTTTCATCGAGCGAATAGGAGATATTGTTGAGGAACTGAATGAAGATGTAAATCGAGATGATATCCGTGCCGATGTAAAGAATGATCGGTGCAGCCATATGTCCGACAAGGTGGAACGAGTTCATGATACGATAAACCGTTACCTGCATTGCGATGTTCGGGAAAAGAGTTGCAACGAGGAATGCGCCTTTCATTATCTTGCCGAAAAGCGTATTGAAACGCTGAACAACATAAGCTGTCATTGTACCCGTGATGATAGTTCCGATGCAGGAGATAACAAGGATAATACCCGTGTTTTTAAGTCCGAGGAGAACGTTGCCGTCCATAAAAGCGGTCTTGTAGTTGTTCCATTCGAGCTTCTGCGGAAGTGCAAAAACATTTGAGGAAAGGAACTCGGTGTTGTTCTTGAACGAACCGAGGAAAACTACGACAAGGGGAATAAAAACGATAAGGCAGGCGATAACAAGTACAGCGTATTTGAGGATAGCGAAGATCACGCGCTTTGCTTTGCCGTTATTGTATGCTGTTTCCATAGTTACTTATCCTCCTTCAGAACGAGCTTCTGTACAATGGTCACAATAATGATTATCAGGAACAGCACCATTGTCATTGCGGCAGCAAGTCCGACCTTCTGGTACTTGAATGCCGTTTCGGTGGTCTGGATAACGAATGTGCTTGTGTCGAATTTACCGCCCGTGATGATGTACGGAATTTCGTAAACGCTGATAGCGCCCTTAACTGCGAGTATCATCTGGAGAAGAATGATAGGACGGATACCGGGGGCAATGATGTAGCGGAATACCTGAAAACGGTTTGCGCCGTCGAGATCAGCCGCTTCGTAGATGTCGGGGGAAATAGACTGGATAGCGCCGATGAACATTACAAGGTCAAGACCGATATAACGCCAGATCGAAACGAACACAAGGCAGACATTTGCAAGTCCCTCGGTCGAGAGAAATTTAACAGGATCGCCGCCGAAAAGCGTGATAATAGTATTGAGCGTACCGTCTGTGTTTGTAACGCCGTCACCTCTCTGGAAGAAGCGGCGGAAGATGAGCGCAACTGCAACTGTGTTTATCATATATGGGAAGAAGAGCGCACCCTTGAAGAAGCTTGCGCCTCTGATCTTCGAGCAAAGGATCGTTGCAAGGAAAAGCGCAAGTCCGAGCTGGATAAATGAGCCGACAAGGTAGTAAACGCTGTTTTTGAGTGAAGCGAAGTATTCGGGAGTTGTGAATACCGTTTTATAGTTGTCAAATCCGCAGAATGTTACATTCTGACCGAACTGATCTCTGTTTTCAAAGCTGTAGCGCACCATATTGAGTGCAGGGATATAAGTAAAAACGAAAAGAAGAATTGACGGAACGAGCAGGAACAATATTACCGTCAGAAGCTGCTGTGATCGGATCCTGCCGAGCCTGTTCTTTTGCAAAAGATTGTTTTGGCTTTTCATAGTCTGCCTCCGAAAAAAACAGCCGCCAAACATTGTTCTGTAAAAATGTTAAGACGGACTGCGTAATGAGATTGTACCGAGAGGATACGGAACGGCGAAAATAGGGGAAACGCCGTTCCATACGGAAAAGTCCGCTCGGTATAAAAATATTAAGAAGGATAGGAAATGGTCAAATAAAATTACCGGTAATTAGCCGAGGATCTTATCTCTGGAAGCGTCCCAAGCTGCGTTAACATCGTCACAGATCTTCTTGTAAGCATCTTCGCCTTCGCCCTTGAATGCAGCTTCAGCCATTCTTACCTTGAAGTTTGTTGTAGCGTCGCCCCATGGGTCAACTTCGGAATCCTTAGCGATCTCATCGAACTTGCCAACGAGGTCATCGGGATATGCAGCTTCAACGAAGAGTTCAACGCCGAGGTCTTCAAATGCGGAAAGTGTTTCAGGCATTGCAGCACCCTTAAGACCGGAGATCATGCCTTCATTCTGAGCGTAGCCGGAATCATCGCAGAACCACTTAACATAAGCCATTGCAGCGTCCTTGTTAGCGGAGTTCTTGTTTACGCTCATCATATAGTCGTTGGAAGAAGCGGAGTAAAGCTTGCCGTTAACAGAGTTAGGGAATGGCATAAAGCCAACGTTTGCAGGATCTTCACCTGCGGTCACAGCAGCTTCCTGGAACTGGGAGATCGCCCAGGAACCGAGTACCATTGTACCGATCTTGCCCTGAGCGAATGCAGGCTTACAGCCTTCCCAGTCAGTTGTTGAGGGGTCTTCTTCGTGAAGAGCAGGATTGGAGTAGATGCGGAAGAGTGTGCCGTAAACAGCATCGTAAGGGCTTCCGTCGGAGAAGAGCTCATTCTTTTCTGAAAGGAGCTTTACATTGTATTCAGCATCGCCAGCAGCGGAGAGAACGAGTGACTGCCACTGTGCGATCGTCCAGCCTGCAGCGTAGTTTGTATAGTAAGGGATAGCGTCTGTGTTGTCAGCGATCTGCTGGAGGCAGTTGATGAATTCATCAGTTGTTGTCGGGAGGCTTGTGATGCCTGCATCAGCCCATACCTTCTTGTTGTAGAGAAGACCGGAAGCTGTGCCGCCTGTAGGAAGTGCGTAAACCTGACCGTCAGCAACATAGTCCTTGAGCCAGTAGTACTTGCTGTCGAGGTCGGAGAAAGAACCGAATGACTCGAAGAAGTTAGGAAGCTCTGCCTGCTTGATAGCCTGCGGTGTCATAAGTGCATCACCGTAGTTGTCGGACTGGAGCATTGTTGCGATATCGTCAACGTAGTTTGTGAAGGACTGATATTCAACTGTTACGTTAGGATAAATTGCATTGAAGCCCTCTGTGAGCTTTGCCATTGTGCCGTCCTGATCTCTGTCTGTACGGTGGTGAAGAACCTTGATAGTACCGGAGAGGTCTGTGTTAGCTTCTGCTGCAGCGGCTGTTGTTTCATCAGCTGCTGTATCACCGTTGTCAGCGTTTGCGTCTGCTGCCTTAGTTGTTGCAGCTGTTGTTGTGCTGTCTGTATTATCGGTTGTCTTTTCACCGCAGCCTGCGAATACGGAGCAAGCCATTAATACTGCTGCTGCAGCGGCTGCTGTTTTTTTCATCTGTGAATTCATCATTGATTCCTCCAAATAAATAATGTACGTTCTTATTAGCGACGTTCATAACCTGATGCCATATGAGCATTTTTAATCGGTTAACTAACTCGCTGTTGTGCTTTTATTATAACAGACCGGGCAGGTTTGTCAATCGATTTTTCCAATAGTGTCAATTTATACAACTTAATTTTGTTAACCTAAAGCAATTTGCACAAATAGACATATTCCGTTTAAAAAAGAATCAAAATTATGCCCATAAAACCGTCCTTATCATTTGGATCACATAAATTGTGAACTAATCAAGAAAACGATTTATTGAAAATCTTAACAGCAAAATGAGCCAACATTCATATTTACTTAATATAATAACAGATAAATATTTAAATTATCAAGTTAAATTAACTTAATAACAAGCTTAATAAAATGGATTACATGATTAATTTTTAAGCAGAATATCAAAAATTAATCAGTTAAAATCTATTGCAAAATTCAAAGTTCTATGATAAAATAATAGTATCAAAATCTGTAAGGAGGCAGCCATGGGCAAAAGCGTTACAATGGGCGACATCGCCGAACGGCTCGGTATAAGCACGGTCGCAGTTTCAAAAGCACTTTCGGGTCAGAAAGGCGTAAGCACCACCCTCAGGGAGCAAGTAAAAAAGACCGCAGACGAAATGGGCTACAAGGTCAGGAATACAGCCTCGAAAAAAAGCTCGTTAAGCAATAATATCGGTCTGATCGTTGCCGAAAGATACGTTTCGGACAATTCCTTCTACTTTAAATTTATACGGAGTCTTTCCACCGAGATGCAGAAGCATGGAAATTACGCCTTTTTTCATACTCTGACAAAGAAAAACGAGGACAACGGCGTTCTTCCCGATATTTTCTTCCACCAACGTGTCGACGGCATCATAATTCTCGGTCAGGTTTCCGACAGTTATACAAAAACCGCACTCGATACGAAGATACCGATAGTTTTCCTCGACTTTTACAACGAACTGACCTCGGACGGCTGTATAATCAGCGACAGCTTCTACGGCTCTTATGAAATAACGAACTATCTTATCTCAAACGGGCATAAAAACATCGCATTTGTCGGAAATATCCACTCCACATCGAGTATTCAGGACAGATTTCTCGGCTATACGAAGTCGCTTATGGAACATAAAATACCCGTCCACGATTATTTTATCATTTCCGACCGTGACAGCGAAACGGGACAGCTCACACCGATAGAACTGCCGATGATAATGCCGACAGCATTCGTCTGCAACTGTGATGAGGTAGCCTGCCGCCTTATCTCGCAGCTAAAGGAAAGCGGCTACCGTGTTCCCGAGGATATCTCTGTCACGGGCTTTGATAACTCCGTTTACAGCTCGATAAGCACCCCGAATATCACCACGGTCGAGGTAAACACCGAGCAGATGTCAAAAATGGCGGTCGAATCACTTCTTACGAAAATACGCTCGCCCAGAACGACGGTCGGAATGGTTCAGGTCAAGGGAAAGATAGTCTACAAGGATTCCGTGACTTCGCTCAATTACGGGGAGAACACAGAGAAAAAGTAAGAACCTGTCTTCATAAGAAATGTTGCGGATTTTCGAGCACAATTTTTCTGTATATAATAATACTAATCCCCTAAAATAAATCATCGCATAATCTTACATATATGGATTATGCGATGATTTTTTTATATAGGTGTTTAGTATTATCAGTATTTTTATGCTGTTATTTCGTCTTGGTGTCAATATGATACCATACATTTTTGAACCAATATGGTATCATAATACAACAAGGAGATGATAGGATGCCGGTAATAAAAAACCAATTCACAATGCGCCTCGACCCGATAACACACTACAAGATAAAGCTGATCGCCGCCGAGGATAAACGATCCCTTACCAATATGATCGAATACCTCATCACAAAGGAGATCAAACGCTACGAAGCAGAAAACGGCGAGATCCCATGCACCGACGACGATCTTTATACCGAATAGCTTTATCATATTTTATTATAACATTAAATTTTCTGAATATGGTGTACCATTATGGACACAAAAACAGCCGCTCCGCAAGCTCTATCTCACTTGCAGAGCGGCTGTTTTTACAGCAATTCAAAATTCTTCTCAAAAAGCAGATCCGATACTTTTTCAATATCAAACCCATTTATCAGAGCATATATTATCACCGAATCACGCTCATCTTTGGGATAAAGCGGACGGCTGCATGAATGTTTCAGCAAAGCCTGCGTTTCATCGAGTGAGAGTTTCATTCCTATCGCTATCGCAAGCAGCTTGTCCCTCGAAGGAAGCTTCTTCCCCGAAAATATATGGTATGCATAAACTCTTTCAATGCCCGAATTTTTCACGGCATCTTTCAGTATCACACCTTTTTGAGCAAGCAGGTCATTAAGATAAGCCGATATGCTGCCCTTTATAAATATATTTTTGTTTTTCACCGCAAAGCTCTCATAGTCATTGGCTTTTTCCAATTCGGACATCATCTCGTCTGTAGATTTCTCTTTCAGAATACTCATTATTTCCTCCACATATAAACTATTGAACAGAATGTGTGAAATCATATATCCATTCAGGAGTAGTGTTATTGTTAATCATATCCATAAGATAATCGTCATAATACGGCCAGCCGTTGACGTTATATTCATAAACATTTATTGCAGAAAGTTTCTCTTCCTCATAGTAATAAATATTTCTGCCGTTATGTTTAAGATATTCATTAAGTGAATTGCCGTATACCCTTGCATAGGTTTCTCCCCATGCTTTTCCAAGATAATACGGTTCATCATCTTTTACTGTAAAATATCCAGTAAAGTTATAATTTTTCTTATCACCGACAGTTACTGCAAGCAGATTATCACCATCAAGTTCAAAGCATGTTATCTGGACTATTGTTTCTTCGCCCAAATCATAAGAATTAAACTCATCCTGCAAAGTGAACATACAAAGATCCAATCTATACTGCATCGTATCGTTGGCCTTCGGTGTTAAAATGCTTATCTCAAGCAGGTTATTAGTATTAACAATGATACTTATGCATTCATCTCTGCCGCTTTGGTCAATGTCGGTGTAGATCGTGTAGCTCTCAAAATAATTAAACAAATCTTTTCCATTCGCAAGAAATATTTCAGCATCTCTGTCCTCGCAGAAGAATATCTGATCATCCTTATTATATTCCGGAATATGTTCGGGCTTTTGTCTGTATCCCTCATTGAAATCGGTAAGATACACAAAACCGTTGTCATCGTATGATACCACCACATCTGTACTCTCACCGTGATCACTGCTTGTACCATAATTAATAATATCCTCAAAATCTGCGGGATCATCAGTCTGTACCGATGCAGTAACAGTTTCAGCATTATCAAACTCATAATTATCCTGATCGATCTTAGCCCAAGAGCCTATCACAAGTGCAAGAACTGCCGCAGCCGAAAGAAGCGTTCCGACTGCAATATAAAAAGGCTTTCTGCGAAGAGCTAAAAGCGCCCTTTTCAGTTCCGATGCACTCTGATAACGCATATCGGGATCAAGTAAAGTGCATCGCTGTATGATCCTTCTGTATGCAGGCTTTGCCGAGAAGCTCCCGAGAAGTATCTTCATCGTCTGTCCTGCCGCATAAATATCAGTACGGAAATCTGTCTGCGCAAACCCATACTGTTCGGGCGGTGCAAAACCTTCCGTACCGAGATAGCGTGTGTCCTTTTCACTGTTTTCCTTAACAAATCGAGCCGCTTCAAAGTCAATGAGCTTTATTTTTCCGTCTTTGCCGATCATAATATTTGACGGTTTTATGTCACGATGAACAATACCAAGCTTATGTATATCTTCAAGCGCAGAACAAAGCCGGATCATTACATTCTCTGCCTGTTTTTCGGTCAGGTCAATATCCGAAAGCTTTTTTCCGTCAATATACTCTTCGCATACCACAGTTTTCCCGTCTGCGATCTCCACAGAACAGATCATCGGTATAAAATCAGATCGGGCAGACTTCAAAGCATCATAAACCGAACATTCGGAATATATCGTCCTGCGTATGTATTTTTCTTTATCATCAATAAGCTCGACCATGCCTCTTGGCGATGAATGAATAATTTCCGTTTGCAATTGTTCTCACCCCTTCCCTATTTTATCACAAACAGTTGATATATGCAAGAGCATCGGGCAATATGATACTCAGAACGGCGCTTATCGACCCAATTCAACGGAATCGGAAATATAGAAACGGAATCCTTTTTCCGAACAGTAATCTTCTATCTGCTCAATAAGCCTTCTGTCCGTCGTATACTCAAGCAGAAAGACATCTGCTCCGTCCTTATTGCAGGCTTCGACATATCCCTTGAAATACTCCTGTTCCTCTTTTTCCTGCGCCGAAAAGCTGCCGTTTTCAAAGTCTATTCTGCTGAAAACAGATTCCTGATCTACTCCCGTCATTATATCCTTTGCCGAGCCGTATTTTTCACGGTACGCAGTTACATATGTATCTCCGCCGTTGATGATGACAGGCTTGCCATATGCCATAAGCTGTTTCAGAATGACTGTCAGACCGTCAAATATTTCATCTTCCGGATAGTTATAGTAAACATCGCAGTTGTCTGCAAAAAATCCATCGATCCCTTTTTCAAGCAGTTCATTCTCCAACGAAACAAGAAATGTCTGCCACTCGGAAGAAGCGACATTTATCCATTCCTCTTCGTCCCAGTTTTCATATTTGCCAAGTGTATATCCCGAAAAATTTTCATAGTAGTCACGAAAATTTTCGAGCGAGCCTATATTCAGATAAGAGTAAACCTCACTGCCCTGCTCTTTCAGGCAGGCGATATCCTCTTCCGAAAAATACTGTGCATCAATAACGACTGTGCGATACCCTTTTATCTTATCAATATCGGACGGATCAATACTCAAAAACACGCCATAATCCTTTTCGCAGACTGCATTTTCCGCACCGCAGCCGCAAAAGGTCAATACAGCTGAAAGCATCACAGCTGTTAATTGTAATTTCCGATCCATAATTGCTCCTTTCAGTGCCAATAACCCACTTACGCAATAAGCCGTAAGTCAGCCTGCTCTATATTATCATTATACACCATCTGTCAAGTCCCGACAATGTGCAGTGGTTTACGGTTGTACAGTTACTCCCATTATAACACGAGTTGCTTTATGTGTCATTATTTTCGGGTGTTGCAATTATATGTAAATCTATCAGTGATAATTTCGGAAAATATGCTCCCATTATTTAAACACATCACTTTTTCTCCCGTCAATAAGTTAACTCCGTAAAATTTACGGGTAAGTCTGCGAAAGATATATAATACATACAGAACCTTGAAAATAAAATAAACCATTACTCAAAACTTGACCGAAGCCAAGTCAGGACGCTTCGGGGCAATGACCATTCATTGACATGACCATAAGCATGTAAAGTCCTTATGGGGTAAGGTTCACCGACGAATACAAACAGACAAAGGAGGAGGACACATTATGAAACAGTCACTTGAAAAAGCAACCGCTTCTTCACAAAAAGGATATATCGACAGCAATGACGAGATAGACAAAATTTTCACCAAGCTTATCGAAATGCCAATGGTTCAGCTGGGCGGAGCAAAATACAAATATGTGCTCAATCAGATAACTTCCCTGCTGACATGCTGGGAAATGCCCTCCGATGATACGGTCATCTCCTCAATAACCGTGGGCGAGTTTTTCGGACTTGTCAAGGAGCTTAAAGATGATCCGATAATTTATTCGCCCGAGGAGACTGAACTTAGCCGTCGGTGTTACTATGCATTTCTTTTTGGCATTGAACAGCAGCTGCAGAATACTGAAAACTGCACGGCAAGGCTTTTCCGATATTTCAGCATAAACGCCTTTCTCCAATACGCCGTTCAAAAGGTGGAACGTTCCAAGAGCAAAATAAACAGCTTTTACAGAGTATTCAGACGTGATGTAAAACACACTATGAATTTCCCAATAGAAGACGGCACTACGATACAGCAATATATGGAAAAGCTCCTTATGCATCAGCGCAGAAGCTGGATACCAAATCAGCCTATCGCCGATTTTGAAAAAGAGATACGGGAAAGCTATGACGAGTTTGCCTTCCTTGTATTTGAGAGTGCAAAACTCACATTTCCCAAGATGTTTGACTCTAAATCGATAATACGCAAATACAAAGATCCTGTCAGCGAAATATGTAATGCTCCGGAAAGGAATGATGAACAATGGCAAATATTTTAAAGGAAACAGTCAGAGGAACAGACTGCATAAAAATAGAGGACGAACTTCTTTCACGAAGAGAAATTTTTCTCACGAAGGAGGTGAACCCCGAAACCTCAAATGAGCTGATAAAGCAGCTTATGTATCTTGAAAGGCAGGACTCGGGGAAAGAAATAACCCTGTACATAAACAGCCCGGGCGGAGAGGTCATAAGCGGACTTGCGGTATATGATCTCATCAGCCTTATGAAGTCGCCCGTTCGGACGGTCTGCACGGGGACGGCGGCAAGTATGGGAGCGATACTTTTTCTCGCAGGGAAAAAGCGTGAAATGCTCCCCCACACTCGGCTTATGATACACGATCCGTCATTCGGCGGCGGCAGCATCGGCGGAAAGAAATCTCACGAGCTTCGCCATGAGCTTGAAAAGCTCGATGAAGTCCGTGAGGCACTTGCAAAGATAATTGCAGAAAAAACAGGCAGACCGCTCGAAGAAATTTACGATGTGACTTCCGACGACACCTTTTACAGTGCGGAGGAGGCTATCACATTCGGACTTGCAACGGGAATTATGAAGGGAGTCTGATAATATGAAAAAGAACGATATATACGGTACAAGGATCCTTGCAGACGGCATCACAGTTTCAAACGATACAAAGGAAACGGGACTCAACAACAACGATCTTATCATCGGTTCATCGGGTTCGGGAAAAACGGGAGGCTATGTTATCCCGAACATAAAGAATATCACGGGAAGCCTTGTTGTTTCCGACACAAAGGGACAGCTTGAAAGACTTTTCAAGGACGAGCTTATCGCAAAAGGCTACAATGTAAAAACGCTTGATCTCGTTGACCCTCTTCGTTCCTGCGGCTACAACCCTCTTGACGGGATAAGGAAATACAAAGACGGAAAATACCGTGAGCAGGATATTCTTTCTCTTGCAAATACGATAATGCCCACGCTCGATGGAGATGAGCCGTTCTGGGAAAAATCAGCGGCGTCTTACATTGCTTTTCTTATCGCATATTGCCTTGAAGCGATCAATGACGATTAACACAATATGCTGACTGTATGCAGACTTCATCAGACCTTTATATCACCGAACGGCGAAATTTCTTTCCTCCAATGGGCAGAGAAAAATCCGAACAGCTTTGCGGCAAAAAAATACCGTCAGATACGTTCTTCGGCAAGTGCCGACAAGATGTGGAGCAGCATAATTGAATTTGCTAACCGTGCGCTTGAACCGTTCGGATTTGAAGAAGCATCCGTTATCTTTGAGGGCAGCGAGCCTTTTGACATTCGTGAGCTTGGCAGAAATAAAACCGTGCTTTTCCTCAACGTGAGCGACACGGACAGGACATTCGATATGCTTGTGAACATATTTTACACTCAGGCTTTGCAGCTCCTTTGCTCTCAGGCAGACGCAAATCCCGACGGCAGGCTGAAGGTTCCCGTAAGAATAATAATGGACGATTTTGCGGCAAGTACAAGGATACCCGACTTCGACAAGATCATCTCGGTTATCCGCTCAAGGGATATTTCCGTAAGCCTTATTCTCCAAAGCATGACGCAGCTTGAAAGTATGTACAGCCACGCAGAAGCGACAACTATCGTCAACAATTGCGATCACATTCTCTATCTTGGCTCGCAGGACGTTGAAACAGCGGAATTTATCGGTTACAGAGCATACAAAACGCCCGAAACGATAATGTGTATGCCCCGCACCGATGCGATGCTTCTCACAAGCGGAGAAAAGGCTGTCACCGTTCGGAAAATAAAGCCATACAGCCTGCTTTAACTCCACTCCATTCACGTTTTAAACAATAAAATTTCTCTGTTTGCTTGATAAACAAAGCAGGATATGATGTGAAAAGCATTACCTTCCGCCGCAATAAACAGACAGAGCTATCAGAAAGGACTGAACTTTATGAATACAAACAATAATGCGCCTACACTCGAAGAATTTAAGGAAGCCGTGTTTAAACGCTTTGCGCCGCTTGCTGAATGTACCTATAAGGCACGTCACGGCGGTTTTACTCCCGCAGAATATATGGAAACCGAAGAAGCTGAAACGGAAATAAAAAACAGGTACAAAACTTGCTTGGACAAATTCAACAGGGGCGAGATAACCCGTAGAATTTTCCTTGAAAGTGTAACGGCAAGTGTAGCAACCTGCCTGTCTTTGATGTATTAAAAAGGTAGCACAGATGCATTTTTGAGAAATTAACACCCGGAAAGGTATGGTATATCATTATGGCTTTATCCGAAATAAAAAACACATTGGAGCAGAACGATACAATGCCCGCATTGAAGCTTGAAAACGACGATTACAGGTTCACGATCTTCTATGTGGGCAGCTATATCGACGACCGATGCAGCGGCAGTATCGATCCGCACAAGATCAGAGTAAAATGCAAGCCGAAAAGCTCCGATATTCTGATCGCCGTGAATGATCTCACAGCCCGCATTGATGTGTTAAACAGCATTATTTTCGATATACACGACGAAAAACAGCTTGATAAGCTCGAAAGGCAGCTCCGATGTGCAATGAACACGCTGAAAGAACTTCAGACCGTTCTTGACAAATATTATGCCGAGCTTGACCGTCTGCATGAAGAAGAGATGAAAAATTGATTTTGGTTATCCTCCCCTTTCTTTGATTTATATTTGATTTTTTTATTTTGATATGGTATAATGCTTTTAACAGCAGATGAAATAACTGACCGACAAACCAGCTTACGAGGTGATATTCACAAAATGATAAAAGCAATATTTATAGATTTTTACGGCACTATCGTACATGAAGATGGTGAAGTTATAAAAAGAGTGTCACAAGAAATATATAACAGCGGAAAAGTAAATGACATATCAGAAATAGGCTCATATTGGTGGAATGAGTTTCAAACTGCTTTTACAAATGCATATGGTGATAATTTTGAAACTCAAAGAAAATTGGAATACCTGTCATTGAAAAAAACTATACAGCATTTTAATTCATCAACAAATGCAGAGATATTAAGCAATCTGATGTTTGCCCATTGGATAAAGCCACCTATCTTTGAAGAATCAAAACATTTCTTTGAATTGTGCCCTGTCCCTATCTATGTTGTATCCAATATTGACAGAGATGATATCCTTCAAGCGCTAAACTATCATGATTTAACTCCAACTGGAGTATTTACAAGTGAAGATGCAAAGTCATATAAACCCAGAAGAGAATTATTTGAGTTTGCTTTAAAAAGTGTAAGAATACCTGCCGACGAGGTATTACATATTGGTGATTCGTTAAGCAGTGATATTAAGGGAGCTTCATCTATTGGAATAAATGCAATATGGATAAATAGGAACAATCGAGAAATTCCGTCAAATGTCACGGCTGTAAAAAATCTATTGGAAGTATATAATACAGAATATTTTAAAAAGCTGCAAATTTCAACCTAACAATCACCTCACTTATCACAGCACTCAAACGGGTGCTGTGATTTTTTCATCATCTTGAAAGTCCCGACCTGTTCCTATCATGCGTTTTATCCTCTGACCGTAAATCACTCCTTTCTTTTTCAGCTTTCTGCCGTTCTTCCTCCCTGCGGATATTCTCCATTTCCGCCTTAGCCTGTTCAAGCAAAACCTGATAATCCGACTTCATCTGATTTTCATACAAGGCATAAAAATCGGAAACGGTCTTTTTCTCGGAAACAGCTTCACGGATTTTTCCGTCAGCATCTTCAAGCCGACTTTTCATATCGGCAAGCATCAGCCTGTGCTTTTCCGCATCTTCAAGCGAGGTTATCCCTGCATCTTTCAGATAATTGTACTGTGCAAGCTCTACTGCGTCCTTCGGAAGAAAAGGTCTGCGTCCGAGAATTTCAAGATACTTCGGAATATCGCCGATGAGCTTTTCCTCATCGGCAATTTTCTTTGTAAGGCTGTCCTTTTCGGCTTTCAGATTTTTGAGTCTTGCTTCCGCATCGGAAACAGCTTTCCGAAAATCATCTGCCGAATGAATTTTGTTATCACGCAAATATAACAGCAGACGGCTTGACCTTTCGACCTCTCGGAATGTGGCAAAGTGAAGTCTGTCGGCTTCGGGACGGCGGTAAAGCTGAATTTGTATCTGCCTGATACACAAAGCATACTCCCTCTGAATGCCCGAATACTTCAAAGCTTCGGACATCGGCATCTCCATATTCTTATGCTCAATGCGAAATTGCAAATGTTCAAGAGCGTAACCATCACCAAGCCGATAACTGCGGACCGGCTTTCTGTTCTGCCTGACCTTTATGGAAATATACTTTCCTCGCCGAATGCCATAGCCCTGCTTCATCAGCTCTTTGAGCAGATCGTCAATGCTCCTGACGTTCTCTTTCATAATTGCATTGTCAATGTCATCGCACAATTTCTGCTTCCAAGACTTTCTCTCCTTTCGCATTTTGTACTCGCCGTACTTGTGATTATATGATTTTTTCGGGTGTTCGATAATTTCAAGCCCATGAGCAAGAGAAATTTCATCGGATATTGCTTTGCATCTCCGCAGACTTTCCTTGTTGGCGTGCCAGTGCTTTCCGTCCATATCGTAAGGACATACGGCAAAATGGTTGTGGATATGTCCACGGTCGGTATGTGTTGCACACAGCACCATTCGATTTTTTCCGAAAACTCTCTCCGCCCATTCTACTCCGATTTGATGAGCTTCATCGGGAGTGACCTCACCCGGCTTGAATGACTGGATATAGTGGTGAAGCCGAATCTTCTGCTTTTCGGATTTCGCCGTTTCAGATTTTATAGACCTTTTGAAAAATCTCTCACCGCTGAACATTTCAAAACCGAACTTCATATCCT
>URTF01000002.1 GCA_900550695.1 uncultured Ruminococcus sp. | reverse complement strand
TTCTACGACTTTGCGCATCTTCCGCGTTAGCGAAACTTGAAATACATCAAGTATTCACTTCGTTTCGCTGCCTTGAAGCTGCGCAAAGTCCCAACGAAAATTTGCGAATACTACAAAGTAGTATTTTGTTTCGGTTTTTAGAGAACCCCAAAGCAAAGGAAGATGTATATGCAAAGGACAAGAAATGTTATGCCTTTTCTGCTCGGTCAGAAAAGTTCAGGGGCAAGCGGCAGACTTCCTATAGTTCTGCTGATGCTGCTGTTCTGTCTGGGCGAGCTTACTGGGGCGGTTTCAAGCTGTGTCAATACGGAAAATGATATCCTGCGCAGGTCGGCGGAGCTGTTTTTCCGCAACCGTGCAGGGTGTACATTCATCGAAACGCTTGTGAACTCGTTCTCCGGACCGTTCCTGCTGATGCTTGCGTGTCTGCTGCTCGGCTTCGGGTCGGTGTCGATGCCTGCGGAGCTGCTCGTTCCGTTTTTTCACGGACTTGGGACAGGCGTTATGCTTGCGGATATGAACGCTGCTTATGGCTTGAAAGGTACGCTCGTTTCAACGGTTTTCATACTGCCGTTTGCGGTGCTTTCGGCGTTTATCGTGCTTATTGCGGCGAGGGAAAGCTTTTCGATGTCCTTTCTTTCGGCGAAGCGCCTGCTCGGCTTGGACAAGTCGGACGCAGGCACGGTGAAGCTTTATCTTACGAAATTTCTTGTGCTGTTTGCGGCGCTCGGAGTGCTGTCGCTTGCAGACAGCCTTGTCACCTACTTTTTTGCAGGAATTTGGTCGGGATTTTTAGGTATTTAACAGGGAATATAAAAATTAAGGAGCTGTATTTATTTGTCACTTTTTGGATTAAACGATTATACTAAGGCTGGACCGGGCGTTGCGAAAAATGCACCCAAGAAAAAACCGTTCTTCGAGTTTTTTGAGCTTTATTTCCGCAAGTTCTGGAAGCTTCTGGAACTTAATCTGCTGACGGCGCTTTTCTGTATTCCCGTTGTAACGATAGGCCCTGCGATCGCGGGTATGACAAGAGTTCTGCGCAACTACCGACTTGAAAAGAACGCATTTATTTTCCATGATTTCTGGAAAGGCTTTTCGGGAAACCTCAAACAGTCGATACCGATCGGACTTCTCGATATACTTTTTGCTGTTTCGGCTTATGCTGCGCTTCAGGTATATCCTGCAATGTATAAAAGCTCGGGCAGCATCATCTATATTATCCTCTGCGTTATCTCGATAAGCTTTGCGCTTACGCTGCTGATGATGAATTTCTACATCTTCCCGATGATAGTTGCGACCGATCTCAGCCTTGCGAATATCATCAAGAATTCGTTTTTTCTCACCTGCGTTGGACTTAAAAAGAACATAATCACGCTGCTTATTGCAGTATTTATTGTGCTTTTGCTCGGTGTGATGATAGTTCTTCACCCGCTTTCGGTGATAATCATTCCGATATGGCCGATAAGCTTCCTCGGATTTCTTATAATGTTCAACTCCTATCCGCTTATCCAGAAGTATGTCATCGACCCTTACTATGAGGAAAGAGGAGAGAGCAATCCCGAATATGCTTACCTCGAACCGCTTGATGAAGAGGACGCTATTTTCACCGATATGGGCGGAAAGGAAGCTCCTGTAGCTTCGTCCAAGGAAAAGTCGGGCGGCTCCAAATCAAAGGGCAACAAGAAAATTTCCTGATATGACGAAAAAATTTGTCAAAACCCTTTACAAATGAAAAATAATATGGTATAATACTTTTTGCTGTGCTATGTGTGTACAGTGTATTTCCGTCTACTTGGAATACGGGTAACGCTCCGCCGGAGAATCGTACCTGCCGTATTCTATGTTTACGGGCAAATTTTTGAAAGAGGTGTATTTATTATGATGCGCAAAGAAGAAAAAGCTGCTGTAATCGAAGCAAACAAGAAGAGCGAACACGACACAGGTTCACCTGAGGTTCAGGTTGCTATCCTCACCAAGAGGATCAATGACCTTAACGCTCACCTTAAGGATCATCCGAACGACCACCACTCCAGAAGAGGTCTTCTTAAGATGGTTGGCCGCAGACGTAACCTTCTCAACTACCTTATGAAGAAGGATATCACAAGATACCGTGCTACTATCGAAAAGCTCGGAATCCGTAAGTAATTTTTTACCGAAGGCAGTTCGTAAAGGCTATGTCCTTTACGCTGCCTTTGGTGCGTTTTAATGAAAATCAAATCGTTAAGCAGTTGTTTAGCATTAAATTGTACCCGTTCGCTGAATGGGCAGAATTTATTGCTAAAGCTGCTGACGGTGGAAAATTAAATATTATATTTAACAGGAGGCAGTTCAAATGGCAATGTCCAAACTCAAGACTTTTGATAATTACAGAGTCTTCACAACAACATTCGCAGGCAGAGAACTCAAAGTCGAAACAGGCAAGACCTGTGAGCTTTCCAACGGTTCATGCTGGGTAACATACGGCGAAACAGTCGTTATGGCTAACGTTACCGCAAGCCCCAAGCCAAGAGAGGGCGTAGATTTCTTCCCCCTTTCCGTTGACTATGAGGAGCGTCTTTACTCCGTAGGCAGAATTCCCGGCTCTTTCACAAAGAGAGAGGGCAAGCCTTCCGATAAGGCTATCCTTACTTCAAGAGTAGTCGACAGACCTATCAGACCGCTCTTCCCCAAGGATATGAGAAACGATGTTTCCGTTGTTATGACAGTTCTCGCTGTTGACCCCGATTATTCCCCTGAGATCTGCGGAATGATCGCTACTTCCGTTGCTATCTCTATTTCCGATATTCCTTGGAACGGACCTATCGGCGGCATCTCCGTTGGTCTTGTTGACGGTGAGATCGTACTCAATCCTACACTCGAACAGAGAGCAAAGACAGACCTCAACCTCACAGTTGCAGGCACAGCCGAGAAGATCGTTATGATCGAAGCAGGCGCAAACGAAGTTCCCGATGATGTTATGCTCAAGGCTATCCTCACAGGTCACGAAGAGATCAAGAAGATCGTTGCTTTCATCAACGATATCAAGGCTCAGATCGGCAAGAAGAAGTTTGAATTCGAGTCAATGGAAGTTGACCACGACCTCTTTGACGCTATCGAAGAAATGGCTGCTGAGGACGTTAAGGTTGCTCTTGACACAGATGATAAAAATATCCGCGAGGAAAGACTTAATCCTATCAAGGACGCTATCCACGCTAAGTTTGATGAAGCTTATCCCGACAAGATCGCTATGATCGATGAGTGCATCTACAAGCTCCAGAAGAAGATCGTCCGCAACTGGCTCTATGAGGGCAAGCGTGTTGACGGCAGAGGTATCGATGAGATACGTCCTCTCGCTTCCGAAGTAGGCGTTCTTCCAAGAGTACACGGTTCGGGACTCTTCACAAGAGGTCAGACACAGGTACTCACGATCGCAACACTCGGACCTATCAGCGATTCACAGAAGATCGATGGTCTTGATGAAGAAGACAGCAAGCGTTATATGCACCACTACAACTTCCCGTCCTACTCCGTTGGCGAAACAAAGCCTTCAAGAGGACCGGGACGCCGTGAGATCGGTCACGGTGCGCTCGCTGAAAGAGCACTCGTTCCCGTACTTCCTTCCGTTGAAGAATTCCCGTATGCAATGCGCCTTGTTTCCGAAGTCCTTTCTTCCAACGGCTCAACATCGCAGGGTTCTATCTGCGGTTCCACACTCGCACTTATGGACGCAGGCGTTCCTATCAAAGCTCCCGTTGCAGGTATTTCCTGCGGTCTTATAACAAGAGATGACGGCAGCTTTATGACAATGGTAGATATCCAGGGTCTTGAGGACTTCTTCGGCGATATGGACTTCAAGGTTGGCGGTACTCACAAGGGTATCACAGCTATTCAGGTCGATATCAAGGTCGATGGTCTTACACCTGCTATCATCGAAGAAGCTTTCGCTAAGACACACAAGGCAAGAGATTATATCCTTGATGAAATTATGCTCAAGGCTATAGCTGAACCCCGTCCGACGGTCGGCAAGTATGCTCCTAAGATGCTCCAGACCAAAGTTCCGGTTGACAAGATCAGAGAAGTTATCGGTCAGGGCGGTAAGGTCATTCAGAAGATCTCCGCTGACTGCGGCGTAAAGATCGACATCAATGACGAGGGCAACGTATTTGTAAGCGGTGTTGATATGGACGGCGTTAAGAAGGCTATCCAGATCGTAAACACTATCGCAAATGACCCCGAAGTCGGCGCTATCTACAAGGGCAAAGTAGTTCGTATTATGAACTTCGGCGCATTCGTTGAGATTGCTCCCGGCAAGGACGGACTTGTTCATATCTCCAAGCTCGACAAGCAGAGAGTTGAAAAGGTAGAAGATGTTGTTTCTATCGGCGACGAGATCGTTGTTAAGGTAATGGAGATCGATAATCAGGGCAGGATCAACCTTTCAAGAAAGGACGCTCTTGCTGATATCGAAGCAAAGAAGAACGCTAACAACTAAAATAACAAATTTTCCCCTCCTATCATATAATAAGGAAAAAGCTGATATATCAGCGATTCCTTGATAGGGGGGGATTTTTTATGGAAAAAATTCAGCTTTTGTATGCATTATTTCTTTGTATCGGGGCAACAGTGCTGTTCATTCTCGGCGTTATATCGGAACGCTCGCAAAAAAGCATTACTCTGCACCTAATGATATTGCCGATAAGCAAAGAAACACAGAATATTGAGCTTATCGCACGGAATATCCTCACCAAAGCGGAAGAATATTCGGAAGAAACGCTTGTCTTGATCTATGATAAAGGCGCAAGTGATGAACAACTGCTTATTTTTGACAAAATTGCAGGAGAAAGCCTTGATTATGTGGTCGTGAAAGAATAGAAAACGCTGGTCGAGCTGAGCACAGCTCGCAAGGGGTCAAGGGGGCGAGGAGCCACCCTTGTTGCCGTCCGCAGACGGCGAAATACCTTAAACTAACAGCACCAATTATTGCCGCAATAGCAAAATATCTATAAGTTAAAAAGCGCAATTCACATTCAAAAAGTTAAACAGAACGTGATAAATCGGTCTGTAAACCTATAAAATGTGAATTGCGCTTATTCTTTATGTTCGGAACAACTATCCTCGGCAAATAAACGTGAGGAGCAAAGCGACGAGCGTTTAGCACCGACGAGATATGAATGGTGTTTAGTATAAACTCCCGAATCGAAAATAATTCCGCATTCCGAATTCCTAATTCCGAATTTTACTTAATGTTTCCCTCCAGAAGCGTTATCTTCCTGCTCAGAACCGCATTTTTGTAGTCAAGATAAGACTTTATCGGCGTTTCCGTAAGGATTCCGCCGCCGAAATATCTCTCGGTCGTGCTGTGGGAGTCAGAACCTGCCGTTTCGGGGAGATCGTACCACTCGGCGTAGGTCTTTGCACGCTTGTTGAAGTCCTTGTTGAAGTGAGAAGCGTTTATTACCTCGACAGCATCAACGTTGTGCGGACAGAGTGTGAAACGCTTGATATAGTCAACATCACGGAACGGGTGTGCCTGCACAACGAAAAATCCGCAGCTTCGGCAGTAGTTGAGAACGTCCGTTATCTCGTAATTCACATCGAGAATGTTTCCGTTTTCGATGAGCCACTGCTTGTCTGCGCCGTAAATGAGAAAATCCGCGCCGTAAAAGGTGTATTCAACACCGAAAAATACGTCCAGACCTATCCTGTCGCCGTGCGCCTTGGCGTTTTCATAGCCCTTGCAGTAAAGCCCGATGCGTTCTTTCCACGAGAGGTCTCTCGGAACGGCGGAGTTGCCGTTGAAAAAATGGTCGGTGACGAAAATTCCGTCATAACCCTCGTCCTTGTATTTCTGCGCCATCTCCGCACCCGTTGACATTCCGCAGCCGCTCGCCTCGGAGGTGTGGCAGTGGGTTTCGTATTTGTACATTTTACTCTTCCTTTCCACAAAGGGCAATGATCGCATTTGCGTAGATCTCAGTATTCAGAAGCAGGCTTTCCTCCCTGATGAACTCGTCTGCGCCGTGCATATTGTTCTCATCGCCGGGAAATTCTGCACCGAATGCAACGCCGTTCTCGGTTTCGTGGACATAAGTTCCGCCGCCGATAGCAATAGGCTCGCCCTTTTCGCCCGTGACGCTTTCATAAACGTTAAGAAGCGTTTTTACGAATCCGCTTTCCGCCGAAACGTGGTGAGGTTCGCTCTGCATAATGGGTTCAGCGCTTATGCCGACAGCCTTTGCCGCATTTTCAAGCTTTGAAAGTATGCCCTCGCAGCTTTCGCAGACGGGGAATCGGATATCCTGCGTGCAGACAAGCTTCCCACCCGAAATTTCAGCCATGCTCAAAACAGTTGTAGCTGCGCCCGATACCTCGTCCGAGCATTTTATTCCGCAGCCTGCGCCGTCCGTTTCGCCGAACGGGAAAAGCTTGGCAAAAGCCTTTGCTTCATCGATATCACATTCTGCAAGAAGCCTTAAAAGTGCGGTCAGAGCGTTTACTCCCAACTCAGGTATCGAAGCATGTGCGCTCCTGCCGTGAGCGGAAATGTTGGTAAGTCCGTTTTCTTCGGTCATATCAAATTTTACTTCGGGTGCAAGCTTATCAGCCGCCTTGCGGAGCGTTTCGGCAGGAATTTTCACCTGCGCCTTTGCAGCCTCGGGAACAGCGTTCACCATTGCGCCGCCGCTTATCGAAACTATCTTTTCGCACTTATGCGAAAGCCTTATGCGCATCATACCCTTTTCGATGTTTATGAGCGGATAAGAGCCGTCGGGCGTGAAAAGCAGCGGAGGGAAGCTCTCCTTTTTCCGGTAATATTCCATATCGGCAGAGCCGTTTTCCTCGTTGCTGCCGAGGATAAGGCGAACGTTCCTGTCGATCGTAAAGCCAAGCTCCTTTACACACCGCATAGCATAAAGTGCCGCTATTGCAGGGCCTTTGTCGTCTATCGCACCCCGTCCGAAAAGCTTTCCGTCCTCGGCTGTAAGCTCGAACGGAGGCTTCGTCCAGCCGTTTCCCTCGGGAACGACATCAAGGTGACAAAGTATGCCGAGGTGCTTTTCGCCGTTGCCGAGCAGGTCTGCGGAGATCGCATAGTTGTCGCAGTTATGCGTGACAAAACCGTACTTTCGGCAGATCTCCTCTGCTTTGCGGAGAGCCTTAACGTTGTTTTCGCCGAAAGGACAGCCCTCGGACGGCTCGGACATAACGGAGGGTATTCTTATAAGCTCCGCAAGGTCGGCGACCATTTCGTCACGCTTTGATGCGATGTAGTTTTTTATCATTTCTTTTCTGTTCATAAATTTCCTCCAAATAACGGTTCATTACCACAAATATAATGTACGGCGACTGAATAAACTAAATTCGTGGAAATTACTTTTTTTACACAAAAACGAGCGCAGCAAAGCGGAGCGTGGCGTGAATTGTCTGCAGGGGCATCCCTGCAAAAAGGCTGCCCGAAAAATAACGGACAGCCTTGGTTTTTTATTTCTTTCTCTGAACTGTTCCCTGTCTGCGAGCGCCGTTTTTGGCAGGCGCAGCGGCTTTCTTCTTTGAAAAGCTCGTTGTATAGTAAGCTTCGATATTTGCGTTGGTAGCAAGCTGTATCGCAACTATAGCGCAGATAGCGATAACAACGATGAAGAATATAAGCGTTTCAAAATAGTTATCGGGCTTTCTCTCGGTGTTGAGCGCATAATTTACGCAGGTATAGACTGTATAAACAGTTTCAGCCGAGAAGAATACGCAGGAGGAAAGTCTGAAAAAGCTTGCTTTGAGCAGCATAAGGATCGAAAAAATAACGCCGCCAATTGAAGCATAAGTGATTATACTGAGGTTGTCGGGGTTGAGCTTTGTGTACATTATCAGCGAAGCCGCAAACCCGCCGATCGCCATAAGCACAAGCGAAAACAGACCTTTTTTTGCCCTCTTTACCTTTTGCTCATGCATAAGGCTTTTATAAAGCTCGGCGCTGTTTTTCTTGTTTATGCCCTTTGGACGGGAATCGATCTCTTTCTGCAAACGCTCCTTGATGAGCTGCTTTTCATCTCGGTCAAGAGCCTCCTGAGAATCGAAAGCCGCTTTCTTTTTCAGCGGAGCGGCGGCGAAGATCTCGTCCGACATTTCCTCGACCTTGGGACGGTTCCCTATCTCTTTTGCAAGGTCGTCAAGCTCCTGCTGCTTGCGCTTGTCGTCACGTTCCTGCTGCTTATAGTTATACCCCATATCGCTTATCATATCCGCAGTAACTTCAACATCTTCAAGATTATGATAAGCCTCTGCTGCGGCAAGCTTTTTCGCCTTTGCAGCCTCAGCACGATCCTGCTCCTCGTTTTCACGGATAAGCTCTTCGACGGTTTTTCCTCTGCGGTAGCCGTCGTCCCCGTCATAGCTGTCCTCTTCAACAGCGGCGGAGTGGTAGGGAGAAGCCGAATAAGCCGGCGCATCATTTTCGGCTGTTTCGGTAACATTATCGTAAATTTCTTCGTCGTTTTCGTTAGCTTCGGGTTCTTCGGCAGGCTGTTCCTGAACGGGTGCAGCCTTTTCGGTCTGCTGTTCAGCTTTTTTCGCATCGGCAAGGGCATTGAGATTTCCGCCCATTTTCTGCAGATCCCGTTCAAAACGGGGAACATAGCCGCCGGTGTTTGTGCCTGTATCCGTATCTATCGGGTCAAAGATGTCGTTGCCGTTGTTTTCCATTAGATCAACTCCGTTTTATTCTGATAAAGCAATTGCCTCGGGGAAAATACTTGATGAGCTTTCCTGGAGGAATGTTGTGTTGACATAGCCCTGAATGGTCGCACCGTCGAGAACTGTTATGGTAGAAGCGGTGATGTTGCCGAGGATAACAGCGTCCGTCTTGAACTCTGCCTTGCCGCCGACGTCAACGTTGCCCTTGATCTTTCCGTTAAGGTCAAGGTACTGTGCGGAGATATCTCCGAGGATAAGGCTGTCACGGTCCATCTGTACCTGACCCTTTGAAACGATATTTCCCTGCATCGAAGCACCCGACATTACGGAGTTGTTACATTCGATATCGCCGACAACTTTACCCGTAACGTTGATGTTCTTGGTGATAGTAACATCGCCCTTAACGCTTCCGTCGATGTTTATGTTCGCAAACGAGCGGATATTTCCGTCAATGATAGTATTTCGGGAAATGATAGTTGTTTCTTCCGTTTCATAGTAAGGCGAATCGGGTTCATTTCCCCTGAATGAGGAGGAGCGTGGAGGTCTTGGTGGAGTCGGAGGAACTGAACCGCCGCCGAACGACTGACCTGAACCGCCGAACGATTGATTGGTGCTGCCGAATGACTGACCTGCGTTTCCGAATGACTGACCCGAACCGTAAGCGCCGCTGTACGCACTGTTCTGTGTACTCTGTGCGGTTTCCTGACGTGAAGCGGCACCGCTCTGACGTGCGAACTGCGAATACTGTGCGAACGGGCTTGCGCTCTCGGCTTTCGGAGCTTCGGGAGCAGGCTTGGGTTCTTCAACAGGCTTTGCTGCGGCAGGGGCGATATCAAGGTCACTGTAGTCTGCCGATGCTGTTTCTTTCTGCACCGTTTCTGCCGATTCGGGAGCAGGTGCAGCTGTTTCGGCAGGCTTTTCCGCAGGCGTTGTATCTTCAAAGCTTTTCTTGGGTGCAGGT
This sequence comes from uncultured Ruminococcus sp., assembly GCA_900550695.1. Classification (GTDB taxonomy): domain Bacteria; phylum Bacillota; class Clostridia; order Oscillospirales; family Ruminococcaceae; genus UMGS363. Next base: position 48,198 of record URTF01000002.1, on the reverse strand, counting down.
TCAAGATAGCTGTCAAGCTCGGTCTTCTTTTTCTCTTCCGGTGACGGCTTGTTTCCGATTATTCCGTCCTTGTGGAGGACCTCCCTCAATGCTTGGTTAAAATTATCCTTAAGGCTCATTTTACGACCATTCCTTTCTTAACTTCCGAAAAAGCAGCGCTGTTTTGTCTGCAAATATATAAAAGAGCAATTAATCTACATAGGAAAAAGTAACGGGTTTAACTGTGTTGTCGAGCTGACCGAAGGTGTAGCCGTCGTTTTGGAGTGCGATGATGATATCCTCAACGGTCTTTACGGTGAGCTGCTTGTCTGCGCTGTCGTGGAGAAGCACAACGGCTCTGTGCGAAGAATTGTTTTCGATACCGTTCAGAACATTGTTGTAAATGCTCGTCCAGGTCGCATGGGTCGTGGCGTCCTCGCCGCTCACGTTCCAGTCATAGTATGTGAAGCCGCGGCGTGTCACCTCGGCTATGAGCTGCGGATAGATAAGGCGGTTATAATTATTGATGCTGCCGCCTGCAAAGCGCATTATCTGCGGACGAACGCCCGTTGCTTCGCTTACGCACTGATATGTATTGTTCATATCCTCGAGGAAGCTTTCAACGCTCGAGTAAATATTTTCATAATCGTGTGAAATAGAGTGAATGCCGATAGTGTGACCTGCATCGGCAACGGCTTTCATTATCTCCTTGGAGCGTTCGCTTTCGCCGCCCGACATAAAGAATGCCGCTTTTATATCGTATTTGTCAAGTATCGAAAGGATATCGAGAGTGTTCTCGGACGGACCGTCATCAAAGGTGAGGTAAACGGTCTTTTCGTCGTCGGTGAATCCGGCCGCAGGCTCGGCATAAAGGTCGGGGTAAAGCTGAGTATATTCGTTTGCGGTGCTGTCGCCCGTGCTGCCTGCATTGCTGCTGACATTCTCGGAATTTACCGCAAATTTATCGGGATTTTCGGAAATATATTTCTCGGCAAAGCTGTCAAACTTTCCGCTCTCATTCTTGGCAAGGAAGTCAAGCAAATCATCGGCGGTGTAACCGTCTGCAGCCATGTGAAGATAGTATTCATCGAGCGAAAGATGCTCGGGCTGCTCGGCATCATCGACCGAAGCCGCTTTGACAAGCTCATCATTTTCCTTTTTCACGATCGAATACTTCACGCCGAAAAGCACGGCGCAGCCGATTATCGCCGCAAGCACAAGGATAATGACGGTATATATAAGGTGTTTAAAGAATTTTACACTTCCGAAGTACATTTTCTGGTTTTACTCCCTTTAAAACAGTTATGTGTAAAAATTTGCCAACAAAATAGAGCCGATCCTACACATTAATACTCTTTATAATAATACACTATTTTAAGTTCAATGTCAACACCGTAAATTTACAAATTAATTGTATAAAAATAAGTGTTTGTGCAGATTTTGCATAAAGTTTGGGGGAAACCAAAAAGCGCAGTCCACGAACAAGGCTTGCGGAAATCAAATTCGGTTTGCCTTTTTGATGTGAACTGCGCTTTTTACTTTTACTCAAAATCGGAAGGACTTAGCATTGCTTCGCCGAAAAGCGGTGCGGTCAGGTCGGATCTCGGTTCGGGGTTATCCTTTATCGTTCTTCCCCTTGCAACGAGGTAATCGGTGAACTCGGTGGAGATCTTATAGTTCATCGCTTCGGTTATATCGTCAAATGCTTTATCGGGTTTTCCAAGCTGATAATGCACTTCGGCGCATATTGCCGCGCTGAGCGCCCGGTGCATCGGCATTTTCGATTTTATGTGCGTTTTGGCGAGCATTTCGGCTGTGCGGAGCGATTCTGCGGCGGCTTCCCTGCTTCCGAACATCATTTCGCCGAGCGCCCTTACGGACATTGCGAAAAAGTCTGCGGTGAGGTTCTCGGTATATTGTTTTGCGTGGATATACGTATTTTCCATGCTTTCATAGTCTTTTATGCCGCAGTAGTAGAGTATCGAGGAGGAGAAATAATAGGCTGCATCAGAGTAGTTCCCCGTTGAATTTGCGATGTCGGTAACGCTTATCGCGTCAACTCGGTCGAGCTGTTCCTTTGCGCGGCGGAAATTGCCCGTGACAAGCGCCGTCAGCGCAAGCTCGGAACAGACCTTTGTGCGGATATTTCCTCTGCACGAAAGGTTGAGTATCTCGATATATTCGCGTCCGATGCCGTTTTTCGCGGCGGCTTTGTCGAGCTGCAGGCGCATTTTCACTTCGGGGCGCTTTGTGATTATCGAACTCAGAAAATGCGCTCCGACAGCGAGGATTGCCGCCCCTGCAATAAGGATCGGTATGAAGATGCGCATATTCAGTTTGTCCGTTCCCGAAGCCGAGAAAAATCCAAGCAGGATATTTATGCTGAATCCGATGCAGCAGCCGATGATAAGGAATATCCCGAACCACACGCTGACGGATTTTGCGAACATTTGAAGCTTTGCCTTTAAGTTCATTTCCCCTGTCCTTTCCGTTAAGTCTTTGTTTTATGTTTGGGTCAAGCTTTGAGTGCCGCTCTCATATCGCAGATGAGCGATTCGATGTCACTGTCATTGTACTTTGCGCCGCTCCATATCTCATGAGCGACAACAGCCTGCCATACGAGCATTGCCATACCGCCGATAGCCTTTATGCCGTGAGCCTCTGCGGTCTGCATAAGCTTGGTCTTGTCGGGGTTGTATATAGCATCGAAAACGCAGTCGCAGTTTGCGATAACTTCTTCCGGAACGGGGCAGTTCTCAATTTTCGGGAACATTCCGACGGGAGTTGCATTAACGAGCAGGTCAAAGTGACCCTCGATCCGGTCTGCGTAGATATACTTGAAGCGTGAGATAACGTCCTCGCCGCAGTTCTGCTTTTTAAGCTCGGAAATAACAGCCTCGGCTGTGTCCTCAAAGCCTTTGAGAACAACGACCGTGAGGTCTGCGCCGTGGAGAAGAGCCTCAATAGCCATCATTCTGCCAACGCCGCCGCAGCCTATCTGGAGAACTCTGCCGCCAAGCTTTGCGCCGCCTGCTTCAAGCGCACGGAGAAAACCGTAGCAGTCGGTATTGTAGCCGATGTTCTTTCCGTCACGGTTTACAACGCAGTTCACCGAGTCGTAACGCTTTGCCGATGCGTCAAGCTCGTCGATATACTTTATTATATCAACTTTGAACGGGATAGTGATATTATATCCGCCGAGCGAGTTGAGATATGAAGCCTTTTCAGCGAGCGTTTCGGGCGCATATTCGCATATCTCGTATTCAACGCCGCTCTTACCCTCCAGCTCAAAGAGCTTTTTATGTATCGGAGGGGACATTGTGTGTTTGAGAGGATAACCTAAAATTGCGTATTTTTCCATTTTTATCATTCCTTTTATACAAATAGTATTAAATTTAAATATTATACAATTTCGCAGGAGGTGGGTTTCCCGTCCCGTTAAGATCGGTTGGATAATTTTACAGAGAAAAAATAATTACGCATTACGAATTACGCATTACGCATTTCATTCAGTACATTACGAGATCAAGCATGTTCCCCGTAACGGAGACCATGTAATTTCCCTCGTTTATTTCGGGGGTGATGTCCGTGACCTCACCGTCCTTGACGGATAAGGTTCGGAAGTATCGGTAAGCAAAAAATTCCTCGCCGTCCTCGATTATTTTGTAGTTTATGTTGACAATGCCGTTGTCACGAACGATGATGTCCGTTATAACGCCGTTTTCGGCTATAATTTCATCAAAATATGGCTGAAGATAAGCAAATTCCTCCGAAACGCCGCCGAAGTTGTCCTTAAAGTTTTCATACAGTATTGAATGTCCTAAATGCTCTCTGAATTCACCGTTTTCATAGTAAAACCAGTAAGGCTTCCATGTGTGCCCCGTACCGTCGGTGCAGAAATCATAAGTGCTTTTTATGCCCGTGAATTCAGCTCCGTTCGTTTGGGTGAGTGAACCTGCATTAAAGGTATCTATACCTATCGGACTGCCGTTTTCAACACGAAAACAGTATGTAACATTGTCCGTGGCATAAAGGCGTTCGGTAAGTATAAGGGTATCGCCGCCGACCTCTGCAGTGCGGAATTCTCCCCATTCTTCATTCGCAGGATAAATATTCCATGCTTCGTTTGCATTCGCATACCATAGAGTGCCGAACCTGTCTTTGCCGTAAACAGCAAAAAGTTCGTCTGTACCGTCACCGTCAAAGTCATCGAATATGGAAAAACATATTTCTGCGGCTTCTTTTCCGCCTGCACGTTCGTCTATGAGAGCTTCAAGCGCAAGCTGTTCTGCCGATCTTGGCTCGGTTTCGGACGTCGTTTCAGCCGCAGTTTCGGAATTTTCGGCAGAGATATCCGTTTGCGATGCAGTTTCCGTCCGAGCCGAAGTTTCATCGGGAGTTTCGTCCGATATCGCCGTCTGCAATGACGTGTTCTCGGTCAAAGCTGAGGTTTCGGAAACATTCTGCCCCGAATTTTTCGCCGAACATCCGCACAGCAGCGCCGAAAGGAGAAGAACTGCGATAAAATGCCTATTTTTCAACATCGTACCACCCACCCTTTCGTTTTAATTCGGAATTCGGAATTATTTATGCACTGTGAATTTGTTGCAGCACCGCAGGGGACGGGTTTTCTGTTTACCCAAACGGTTAAATATCCCCCCTGTTAACGGGACGGGAGACCCGTCCCCTACGGAAATATAATGCATCTTCATAATAAGGAGATATAATAATTCCTAATTAAATCGTTTTTCGTTCCGAACAAAACGCAATTCATAACATTGACAGAAATACATTAATTCCGAATTCCGCATTCCGAATTAATTTAAGTTCCTAATTCCGAATTAAAAATTACGCATTACGCATTACGAATTACGCATTGATTCAAGCGCTTTTTCAAGTGTCTTTGCGTTTTCAACATTAACAGCATTAACGTCTTTGAGAGTCTTTTTAACAAGACCCGTGAGAACCTTGTTCGGTCCGAGTTCCACAAAGTTTTCATAACCCTGCTGCTGCATGAGCGCAAGTTCGGAGGTGAATCTTACCGGTGAAACGATGTGCTTTGCAAGCTTTTCGGGCATATTGTCGAAATCGGGCATCTCTGCGCCGTAGAGGTTGGAGAAGAATGTAACGTTCGGCTTGTTGAAAGTTACGTTCATCTTTTTGAGTTCAGCTTCAAATTCATCAGCGGCAGGCTGCATGAGCTTGGAGTGGAAAGCGGCGGAAACCTTGAGCTTTATCGTCTTTGCGCCAATTTCGGCAAACTTTGCGATAGCGGCATCGACAGCCTCGGGTTCGCCTGCGATAACGGTCTGAACTGCGGAGTTGTAGTTTACGGGGGTAACATAGCCGTCAACGGAGGAGCAGATCTTTTCGATATCCTCGGGGGTCTGACCCATAACTGCGCACATTACGCCGTGCTGGTTTTCGGCTGCTTTCTGCATTGCGGCGGCTCTTGCCTTTATCACTTTAAAGCCGTCTTTGAACGAAAGAACGCCCGAAGCTACCATTGCGGCATATTCGCCGAGGGAGTGTCCTGCGACTGCGGAGAACTCAATGCCGTTCTTCTTCATACATTCGAGTGCGGCGAGGGAGGTCATCATAATGGCAGGCTGTGAAATAACTGTCTGCGCAAGCTCTTCCTCGGGTGCGTTCCATGACTTGTCGGCAAGGTCGAAGCCGAGTATCCCGCTTGCTTCGTCATACATAGACTTTATCTCGGGGTAAGCGTCGCAAAGCTCTTTGCCCATGCCCTGATACTGCGAACCCTGACCCGAAAATAAAAATACTGTTTTTGAAGAATTGCCCATAAAGATAGTACTCCTTTTATTTATTTTTAAAAATTAGTGATTTAGCTTGACAAAGGGGGAGAAAAATATTACAATATACAGTGAATGATTATGATTTAGGGGCGGATTTCCTATGCAAAATGCACTAAAACAACATTTTTCACCCGATCATATATCCAGTATAACATAAATTTTATAAAAATTCAATACGGAGGTAAAAATTTTGTTTGGAATCAATATTCTCGGAACAGGCTCCTATTCCCCCTCGGTAAAGGTATCGAATGATGATATGTCGAAGATCGTTGAAACGAACGATGAATGGATATCCACAAGAACAGGTATAAAGAACCGTTTCCTCACGGACGGCGAGTCCGCTTGGGAGATGGGCGCAAATGCCGCTAAGAAAGCTATCGAATCGGCAGGTATCGACCCGTCGGAGATAGGACTTGTTATCGGAACGACTGTCACCCCCGATTTCTATACACCGTCACTCGCAAGCCTTGTGCAGAACGCTGTCGGCGCAGTGAACGCTGCCGCTTTCGACCTCGGTGCGGCTTGCTCGGGATTTGCTTACGCTGTTGATGCGGCAAGAAGATATCTTCAGACCGATGATGAACTTAAATATGTACTCGTTGTATCCTCCGAGATACTTTCACGCTTTGTGGATTTCACCGATCGTGCTACCTGCGTGCTTTTCGGCGACGGTGCAGGCGCAGCTGTAATTGAGCGTTCGGATAAGCTTTTCACAAGCTTTATCGGCTCGGACGGAAGCGGCGCAAAGTTCCTCTATGCAAAGCATCTTTTCGGCAGACACCCGTTCCGTACGACCGATGCCGATGATTACGGCGAGGATTTCACAAGCACGAACGAGTTCCTTTTCCAGGACGGCAAGGAAGTTTACAAGTTCGCTACAAAGGCTCTCCCGACAGCGGCTCAGAACGCTGCCGACAAGATAGGTCTTGATGTAACGACTGTCGACTGGTTCGTTCCTCATCAGGCTAACGTAAGGATCATCGAAACAGCCGCCAAGAACCTCGGCGCACCGATGGAAAAGTTCATCGTTACCCTCGATCAGCACGGAAACACCTCCAGCGCATCTATCCCGACAGCTTTTGACGAGGCTGTTCGCTCGGGCAAGATCAAAAAGGGCGACAGAGTTTGCTTTGTAGGCTTCGGAGCAGGTCTTACAAGCGCAGCAGTAATTTTCGATTATTGATCTATACTTATTTATATAAGATTTTATAAGCAACAGAAAGGCAGGGTCATAATTTATGGCAAAAACAGCTATCATCACAGGTTCGGCAAGAGGCATCGGTGCCGCTATCGCACTTCGCCTTGCAAAAGACGGCTACAACATCGCTCTCAACGATATCAGCGAGGCAATGTTTGAAAACAACGATATTATGGACAAGATAAAGGCACTCGGCGTTGAATGTGAAAAGTATATCTGCGATGTTTCCAGCCATGCGCAGTGCGAAGCTATGGTAAAGTCGGTAAAGGAACGCTTCGGCACTATCGACTGCCTTGTAAACAATGCAGGTATCACAAGGGACGGACTTATGGCAAGAATGCCCGAAGAACAGTATGACCTTGTTATCGCAGTAAACCAGAAGAGCGTTTTCAATATGACAAAGTTCGCAGGAAACGTTATGATGCGCCAGAGATCGGGCAAGATAATCAACCTTGCTTCCGTTGCGGGTCTTTACGGCAACCCCGGACAGATCAACTACTCCGCTTCAAAGGGCGCAGTTATCGCAATGACAAAGACAGCCGCTAAGGAACTCGGTTCAAGGGGAGTAAACGTAAATGCAGTTGCCCCCGGCTTCATCAAGACCCCTATGACAGACAAGCTCACCGAGGAACAGCGCAACAAGATGCTCGAACAGATCGCAATGAAGCGTTACGGCGAGGTCGAAGAGATCGCAGGTGTTGTATCCTTCCTCGCATCGGACGATGCTTCCTATGTTACGGGACAGATAATCGAGATCTCGGGCGGACTTATGATGTAAGAAACCATGGCAGAAAAGGAGTGTTTTAATGAGAAGAGTTGTGATCACAGGAATGGGCACAGTAAACCCTCTCGGAAAGAACGTTGAGGAATACTGGGCAAATATAAAGGCTAACAAAAACGGTCTGTCATATATCGATCAGTTCGATGTAAGCGACTTTGACGTTAAGATCGTCGGTGCTGTAAAGGATTTTGACAGCTCAAAATATATCGATAAAAAAGAAGCAAAGAGAATGGATCGCTTCACGCAGTTCGCAGTCTGCTCCGCTATGGAAGCACTCGAAAATGCGGGAACAGACCTTAAGGATCTTGACCCGTTCAAGGTCGGCGTTATTGTCGGCGTTGGCATCGGCGGACTTAACCTCACGGAAGAAGAGGTTACAAAGTTCAATGCAAAGCCCGACAAGGTCTCCGTTTTCTTTATCCCGATGATGATAGGAAATATGGCAGCAGGTACAGTTGCGATGCGCACAGGCTTCAAGGGCGACAACTTCTGCACGACCACAGCCTGCTCCTCCGCAACACACGCTATAGGCGAAGCCTTCCGCAAGATCAAGGACGGCTATCTTGACGCTGCTCTCTGCGGCGGTACGGAGGCATGCATCTCACGCTTTGCGCTCTCGGGCTTCAACAATATGCACGCTCTTTCAAGAGCAACAGAGCTTGACAAGGCTTCGACACCGTTCGACCTCAACCGTCAGGGATTTGTTCTCGGCGAGGGTTCGGGTATGCTCGTTCTTGAAGAGCTTGAACACGCAAAGGCAAGAGGCGCAAACATTATCTGCGAGATCGCAGGCTACGGCGCAACGGGCGATGCTTACCACATGACAAGTCCGTCACCGACGGGCGAAGCTGCCGCTTATGCTATGAAACACGCTTACGAAGAAGCAGGACTTAAAGCCGATGAAGTAAACTATATCAACGCTCACGGCACTTCCACGGGACTTAACGATAAGTACGAAACAACAGCTGTAAAGCTCGCTCTCGGCGAGGACGCTGCAAGAAAGACCGTTATCAACTCCACAAAGTCGATGACGGGACATCTCCTCGGTGCGGCAGGTGCGGTCGAAGCTATCGTTACGGCTCTTTCCGTCAAGGAAGGCTTCGTTCACAAGACTATCGGATTTACAACACCCGACCCGGAATGTGACCTTGACTACGCAGTTGACGGCAACAGAAATGTTGACATCAAGGGTGCGCTTTCCAATTCTCTCGGCTTCGGCGGACACAATGCAACGATCTGCCTGAAGAAATACACCGACTAAGGAGAAAAATACAATGAGTGAAAAATTATTGAGCAAAGAAGCTCTCGAAGCTGTCGAGAAGCTTGCTGATATTGTGAATAACAAGGAGCTTGAAGAGGTAACTATCGCAAACGGCGACAATGTTATCACGGTAAAGGGCAGAAGATGTCCTCCTCCGATGCCGATGGGTATGCCTCCTTTCCAGCACGATATGATGCCCGTGACGATGAATGCCGCAGCAGCAGGCGCAGCACCGACTGTTGAAGCGCAGAACGCTGTATGCGGAAATGTCGTAAAAGCTCCTATCGTCGGAACTTTCTATGCCGCTCCCGACCCGAGCAAGCCGCCTTTTGCAGAGGTAGGCAAGCACGTTAAGAAGGGCGACGTTCTTATGATAATCGAATCGATGAAGCTCATGAACGAGATCACGAGCGAATATGACGGCGTTGTAAAGCAGATACTCGTCAAGAACGGCGATGCTGTTGACTACGATCAGCCCGTTATGATAATTGAATAAGGGAGAAAGCTTATGGCTGTTATGAATAAAGAGCAGATAATGGAGATAATCCCCCACAGAGATCCGTTTATGCTCATCGACACTATCGAAGAGATCGAATACGGCAAAAGAGTCGTTGCCACAAAATATATGTCCCCCGATGAATTCTGGTTCAAGGGACACTTCCCAGAATATCCAGTTGTTCCGGGCGTTCTCATGCTCGAAATGTGCGCTCAGGCAGGTGCTGTTGCTCTTCTCGGACTTCCCGAAAACAAGGGCAAGATCGGATTTTTCGGCGGCATAAAGGAAGCAAAGTTCCGCCGTCAGGTAGTTCCGGGTGATACGCTTCGCATCGAAGTTGAGATAATCAAGGTAAAAGGTCCTGTCGGCGTAGGCAAGTGCATTGCAACGGTAAACGGCGAAAAGGCTGTTTCCGCAGAGATATCTTTTGCTATAAAATAAATTTTGATCCTTGAAAGGATTTTCGTGCTATGTTTAAAAAAGTTCTTATCGCCAACAGAGGTGAGATAGCTGTAAGAATAATCCGTGCCTGCCGTGAACTCGGCATAAAGACGGTGGCGGTCTATTCCACAGCGGATAAGTCGGCTCTCCATGCGAGAATAGCCGATGAGGCGGTCTGCATAGGTCCTGCGGCATCAAAGGACAGCTACCTTAACGAGAAGTCCATTTTCGCTGCCTGCGAGATAACGGGCGCAGACGCTATCCACCCCGGCTTCGGCTTCCTTTCGGAAAATGCGGCATTCGCACGCAACTGCGGCAAATGCGGAATAAATTTTATCGGTCCATCACCCGAGTCTATCGAAATGCTCGGCGATAAGGCTGCTGCGAAAAAGGCTATGAAAGCTGCGGGAGTTCCCGTTATCCCCGGTTCGGACGGCGCTGTTCCCACAATGGAAGAAGCAAAGCGCCTTGCCTCGGAGGAGATAGGCTTTCCGCTCATGGTAAAGGCCTCCGCAGGCGGCGGCGGCAGAGGCATACGCCTTGTTGAGCGTATGGAGGATCTCGAAAACGCTATACTTACGGCAAAGCAGGAAGCGCTGAATTTCTTCGGCGATGACAGCATATACATGGAGAAATTCATCGTTGACCCGAAGCATATCGAGTTCCAGATACTTGCCGACAAGCATGGAAATGTCGTTCACCTCGGCGAGCGTGACTGCTCGATGCAGAGAAGAAACCAGAAGGTGCTTGAAGAAACTCCGTCAACGATAATGACGCCCGAACTCCGTGCAAAAATGGGTGCGGCGGCTGTTTCTGCGGCAAAGGTCTGCAAATATTTCAACGCAGGAACGATAGAATTCCTCGTTGACAGGAACGGCGACTTCTACTTTATGGAGATGAACACACGAATCCAGGTAGAACACCCGATCACAGAAGCAATTACGGGCATCGACCTTGTAAAAGCACAGATGAAGATCGCCGCAGGTGAGGAGCTGCCCTATAAGCAGGAAGATATCGAGTTCAGAGGTCACTCCATTGAGTGCAGAATAAATGCTGAATCCCCTGAACACGACTTCCGCCCCTGCCCCGGAAAGATATCATCGCTTTATACCCCCGGCGGCCCCGGAATACGTGTTGACAGCGCGGCTTATCAGGGTTACACGATACCGCCTTACTATGACAGCATGATAGCAAAGCTCATCGTCCATGCACCGACAAGAGAAGAAGCTATCGCAAAGATGAAATGGGCGCTCTCCGAATTCATCGTTGAGGGCGTTGATACGAATATAGACTTCCAGCTGAGTCTTATCCGTGACCCCGTTTTTGAATCGGGAAAATATGATATCGGCTACCTCGGAAGAAAAATGAGCAAGTAAATGACATAGGGGGGAATTGCTGTGCAGAATTGTCCTGTATGCGGAGGAACGCTCGGGGACGGCGTATGTCTTTCCTGCGGATATAAAATGCCGAACGGAAATGATATCGCTGCGCCCGTAAACAGTTCCGATACGCCCGATTGGGCAATGGACAGCATAAGCGTTCCCTCGGCTGAAAGCGTGAGCCAAGAGCTTGCACCGAAGCCTGATCCGTATGCAAATGCGAAAAAATACGACCCCAAACCCGAAAAAGAGGAAAAAAGACTTCCTCCGCCGACAAATTATACCCATATTTCATATACGCCCGAGGAAACCTGTGAAGAACCGCCGAAAGCCTATGAAATATTTGTACAAGGCTTTGTTGACGAGGTGAAAAGGCACTGGTGGAAAGCACTTCTGATAGCAATTGTGCCTGTTTCGGCAATATTTATCGGCTTTTACTATATCGCAAAGGGCGGCGGAGGAAGACGGCACTTTGTTGCCGTTGATCCTGAAAAGGTAAATTTAAAATATATATTTACGGGAATATTGTTCCTTGCGATCGGTACGGGAATGACAGTATCGGGCTGGGATCCGATAGGTCTGAATGAATGGGTGATGGACACTATGAGGCACAGCCATTGGTGATGTAAGGAGTGATCGTTCTGGCACAGCACAGATGTCCGCTCTGCGGCGGAAGAATTTTGCACGGCGAATGTGCCGACTGCGGTTACAGACTTCCCGATGAGGATAAGCTTTCAGCACCCTATAACCTTGACCCCGAGGACGACCGCCCCGAAGCCTTTGCGCCTGCACCCGAAAAATACGAAATGCCCGAGGCGAAAGCAGTCCGACCATATACCGAGCAGGACGGCGCACCCGTGAGGGAACGCTCTGCGCCCAATATACCGAATATCAAGGTTGCCCCGACGCAGACGCAGTTCAATAACCCTTATGCGCCGAATAATCAGAACAATGCTCCTGCGCAGAATGTTCAGCCTGCACAGCAGAATCAACAGGGCTGGCAGAACCCGTACAATTATAATCCTGCACAGCGCCCGACGAGAAGTCCCGTAAACCCGACTTATTCTCAGAATTCGCAAAAGCAGAGTGGTATGCTGGCGGCGCTCATCGTGCTGCTGATGCTCACGCTTTTTGCCCCGTTCTTCGGAGTTGTCGGACTTATTCTAAACAGCAGCTTCGGTTCAAAGCTGAATGTCGGGACAAGAAAAATTTTTACTGTTCTGTTCATTATAGCGATCGTTCTGTCGAATATAATCGGCAGGGCTTAAAAATATGAAAACAAACGCTTAATAAACGTTTTTATAGATTTATAAAGTTTATAAATTCATACCGAAAATTTTCCGCAAAGGAGTGTAAACAGAAAGTGCTTGAAGATTTACTTGATGTTGTAAAGCTCAGATTTAACGTTAATACAGCGGCTGAAAACGATAAGGACGATGAAAAGGACGATAAAGCCGAGAACAAGGTCGAGATACCGAAAGACCTCGCTTTCAAATGTCCCCGCTGCCTGAATATGATAATGACCGATGAGCTTGTGAAAAATCTCAAGGTCTGCCCTGAGTGCGGCTACCATTCGAGGATATCGTCCGAGGAAAGGCTCAACCTTACCGCCGACAAGGGCAGCTTTATCGAATTCGACAAGGATATGGTGAGCAGAAACCCTATCGGCTTCCCCGATTATGACAGGAAGCAGGACGAGCTTCGCAAAAAGACAGGTCTGCGTGATGCTGTTATCACGGGAGAATGTAAAATAAGAGGCATACGCTGTGTTATCGGCATTATGGACTCACGCTATATGATGGCGTCAATGGGCAGCGTTGTCGGCGAAAAGATAACAAGAGCCTTTGAATACGGCGCAGAGCATAAGCTCCCCGTTATAATGTTCACCGCATCGGGCGGCGCACGTATGCAGGAGGGCATCGTTTCCCTTATGCAGATGGCAAAGACGAGCGGCGCAGTGGGAAAGCTCGCCGAAGCAGGTCAGCTTTACATCGCAGTTATGACCGACCCGACAACGGGCGGCGTTACGGCTTCGTTCGCATCGCTCGGTGATATCATCATCGCCGAACCGAAGGTCGTTATCGGCTTCGCAGGAAGAAGAGTTATCGAGGGTACGATAAAACAGCGCCTTCCCGATGATTTCCAGACCTCGGAGTTTATGCTCGAACACGGCTTTGTTGACCTCATTGCGGAAAGAAAGACGATGCGCAGAACGCTTGCGCACATATTAAAGCTGAACGGCTATAAGCCTGCGGAGGAAGTGTAAAAATGGAAATGAACAATAAGCTTACGCCTCCCGAAAAGCTCGACCTTATAAGGGATAAGGACAGACCGACCGTCCGTGACTATATCCCGATGATATTCGATGAATTCATCGAGCTTCACGGTGACCGCTGCTACGGCGACGACAGAGCGATAATCGGCGGTCTGGCTTCGATAAAGGGCATTGCCGTTACGGTCATTGCCGAGGTAAAGGGAAGGAACCTTGAAGAAAACAAGGAGTCAAACTTCGCAATGCCGCACCCCGAGGGCTACAGAAAGGCTCTCAGACTGGCAAAGCAGGCGGAGAAGTTCCACCGTCCCGTTGTGTGCTTCATCGATACTCCGGGTGCATTCTGCGGAGTTGAAGCGGAGAACAGAGGTCAGGGCGAGGCTATCGCAAGAAATATAATGGAATTTATGACGCTCAGAACGCCCGTTATCTCCATCGTACTCGGTGAGGGCGGCAGCGGCGGCGCACTCGCACTCGGCGTATGCGACAGGCTTGCTGTGCTGGAAAACTCCATCTATTCGGTAATTTCACCAAGAGGGTTCGCATCGATACTCTGGAAAGACGGCGGAAGAGAGCGTGAAGCCGCTTCAATAATGAAGATAACGGCTGATGATATGCTCGAACTCGGCGTTGCTGAGGAGATAATAAGCGAGCCTTTCGGCGGTGCGCAGAACGATCCAAAGGAAACTGCCGAAAATATCTCAGAATTTTTGTTGAAAACGCTGAAAGAAAAAATGGCAATAGATATTGACGTTTTGCTAAATGAACGATATACTAAGTTTAGAAAAATCGGCGAGTTCGAGGAACTCTGATCTTTCTGCAAAGAATATAAACGGACAGCTTGGGGCAAAGCCGCAGCAAAGTCCTTTATATATGGGTAAATAACCCCACTTGCGGCAAAGCAAATGCGATGCTGTTATCGCTGTGAAAGCGAAACTATAAATTTTATGGAGGAAAACAAAATGGTATTTGATAAGGTAAAGGAACTGATCGTAGAACAGCTCGACGTTGATGAGGACAGCGTTACATCAGGCGCTAACATTCAGGACGACCTCGGCGCAGACTCCCTCGATGTTGTAGACCTCGTTATGAGCCTTGAGGAAGAATTCGACCTCGAGATCCCCGATGAAGCTGTTGAAACCATCAAGACAGTCGGCGATATCGTTAAGTATATCGAAGACAATCAGTAATCCGTTTCGTCGAAATATGTTAAAGTGTATAACCTTTATCGGGTTATACACTTTTATTTTTGTTAAAATGACTAAAACATAAATAAAAATTGGTATAAATGTATATTGAAAAACATAAAGAAATGGTTTATAATAATAAAGAATAGAATTCTTTTCTGCATTATACACAAAAAATGAATATATGCAGAAAAGGTGAAAATGAATCAGGTCAGGAGGACTGTATCGGGCGATGCGCCGATGCAACGTAGTGAATGATAAATAAATGGGGACATAACCGAATATGTGCTTTGACCGTGTGTGGGTCTTTGACGGCGTTTCTGTCGGCTGCTGCTGTTGTGGCTGCCGCATTTGCTGAATATGATATCCGGCTTGTGTATGCTGCCGCTGCGCTTGCACTTATCTCTGCCGCTCTCGGAGGCTATGCTGCAGTATTAAACAAAAAAGAGAAGAAGATCGCTGACAGGGAGCTGGCTCTGCTCAAAGATACGGCTTTCGTCAGCTTTGACAGCAGATCGGGGCTGGCTTCGGTAAGCGGTGCTTTTGCCGCTCTGACGGGTATAGAGACCGGCAGCAGCGTTATACGCAGGGATAAATATCAGGAGGTAATGAAGGAGATATGCTCGGGACGATATCCGAACGAGAACAATATCTATATGTCACTCATTCCCGAAAAATGGATAAGAGTTGCCTCAAACACTGTCGACGGATATGAGTTTACGGAGATAAGCGATGTCACGGATTATGTGATCGCCAAAAACACAATAAACAGCCTTAAGAATTTCGACATCACATCGGGACTTATGACAAGGGAAACGTTCACGGGAAAGCTCGCCGAAACTGCCTCTTCGACCACTGGAATGTACGGACTTATCCACTTCACGGTGAGCGGCACGGACAAATTTTCTTCCTTTGCAGGAGTGCGCAACACGGATGAAATGCTCTCAAAAGCTGCGGCTATTGTAAAAAGATATGAAAATCCGCACAATATCTTCGCAGGAAGAACCTCAACAAATGATTTCGGTGTGCTTATAACCGATACATACGACGACGGCTGCAAAAAGCTTGCGGTAAAGATCACCGCCGAGATACGGGAGATGATAGCTGCTTTTCCCGGAAACGGAAGTATCGCAAAGGTCTACTGCGGCTATGCGCTCGCATCGGGCGGCAGCGACGTATCGGCACTCATCGCACAGGCAGACTTCGCCGCATTCGACGCCGAAAACAGAAGGTCGCAGCAGCCCGTTATCTTCAATGCGGACAACTACTCGCTCAAAGCGCAGGAATTCCGCAGAAATCAGGTCTTTGAAACCGTTATTGACGAGGATCGCATCGACTATCACTTCCAGCCGATCGTCAGTGCGCATACGGGCGAGATCTACGGCTACGAGGCACTCATGCGCCCGCAGGCTGTCGACGGCATAAAGCTTTCGCCGCTTGACGTTCTCGACATTGCAAAGCAGATGGATATGCTCTACAGCGTTGAGCATATAACATTCTGGAAAACGCTGAAGATACTTTCGGAAAATCAGGATTTCTTCCACAACAGGATGCTGTTCATAAACTGTATCCCGAACGCACTTTTGAGCGATGATGAATACAATGACCTTGCTGACAAGTACGGAATGCTGTTTGACAAGCTCGTTGTTGAAGTTACGGAGGAGAACCCTGTCTTTGAAAGTGCGGTCAATGTCATCAACAAGCGTTACCGTGAGAAAAAGGCGCAGGTCGCTCTCGATGACTACGGAACCGGTTATTCCAACGATTCAACTCTGCTTGCGGTAAAGCCGAACTGCATAAAGATCGACCGTTCGATCATGAGCGGCATCGACAAAAATCCGCAGAAGCAGCACCTCGTTGCAAATATGATAAACTTCGCCGCACAGCATGAGATAATGGTTCTCGGCGAGGGCATCGAAACATTTGAGGAGCTTGAAACCGCCATTGCGCTCGGTGTTGATCTTATCCAGGGCTATGTTGTATGCCGCCCGACGGCTGTGCTTATGCTCGAGATACCGTCCGAGATAAAGAACCGCATAATTTCCTTCAATATCAAGCACAGAGGAAAGATCAGCAAGACATACATCATAACCGAGCAGGAGACCGCCGATATCGTCGAATTGAGCCTTGCAGGCTTCAATGAGATAAAGATACAGTCCGATTCCGCAAAGATCATCGGAAACGCAGACGTTCAGGTCGATATGAAGATCATCATTGACAGAAGAAAAACGGCGGCAAGAATTATCTTTGATAACCTCAATCTTGTTTGCAGCGAGGAAAATGGCGGTGCGGTAGTTCTCACGGGTGATACGCAGGTCAATGTCGAACTCGTCGGCAGGAACATTATCCGCAACGGCGGCATAAGAGTCCCTGACGGTTCGGAAATATTCTTCGGCGGAAACGGAAGCCTTGAGATAAACAACACAAGAGTGTATTCCTACGGCATCGGCGGAAACTATATGCAGCGCTACGGAAGAATACTGTTCGGCGGTGAAAACAAGATAAAGATAGCCTGCGCAGGCGACAGCGTTGTTGGTATCGGCGGCGCTGATGGCTGTGCGGAATCTACGATAACCGCAAACAGCGGAAATATCGCAATGGCGGTCGACGGAAAGAATATCGTTGCGATAGGTTCTTTCAACGGCGGCTCGTCCATTAAGCTCAATAAATGCGACATAAAGGTCGATATGGGCGGCGACGATGTTGTTGCGATAGGCTCACGAAGGGGAAAGACCGTCATCGACAGCCTTGCAAATCTTGATATCAATATCTCGGGCAACAACTGCTGCGGCGTGGGCGTTCTTCAGGACGGCGAAGGCTCCGTTATCATCAACGGCAGCAGGACGGATATTCTTGTCCGGGGAAAAAATGTGGTCGGCATCGGTACGACTGGCGGAACTCTCGAATCCGTTATCAATGCGGGAGTTGTGAATATCCGCTGCGAGGGCGATAACGCTACCTGCATCGGTGACGTGGAGGGCGACGGCGCAATTCGCCTCAGAGGCGCTTCAATAACCGCTGTCGCAAAGGCTTCCTCGGAAAATCCTATCGGCTCAAAGGACGGAAAGGTCTATGTCACGAGCGGAAGCATCGAAACGAGCGATGTAGAACCGCTTGAATGTTACTCGCTCGCAGGGGAAAGACTTGTCCGCTGTGAGATCGACGGCACAGTCGATTTCCGAAAGACTGTACACAGCGGCGGCGATTCCTATATCTATATCGCAAACAAGACGGGAGCGGAAACAATGAATATCTACCTCCCCGAAGCGGAAGCGCAGAATATGTGACCTATAAAAATATACAAGCTGTAATCTTTTTGATAAAATCTGCATATCGTTATGCAGAAGAGAGGTTACAGCTTGTTCTGTTTGTCCGAAATATACAAAATGTATATGAACAAGGCTTTGCGGATATACCAAACAGTAAAAAATGTTAAATTTCTTCTAACCCCTTGACAAAATGTACGAAATAGTGTATAATATGTAAAGTAATTTTGCTTTACATCTGATAGGAGTGATAAACGTGAGCGGAGATAAGAATTTACAGTTTTCGGTGCTGCTTGACTATTACGCAGATATGCTCACGGATAAGCAGAAAGACGTTATCGACCTCTATTACAATGAGGATCTGTCACTCTCCGAGATCGCAGAGCATGAAAACATCACAAGACAGGGCGTCCGTGACAGCATCAAGCGTGGGGAGCAGACAATGCTCGAGCTTGAGGATAAATTCCACCTCGCCGAACGTTCGCAGAAATATTATGAGATAATCACCGAAGTCGGTCAGCTTGCCGCAGATATAAAGGAAGAATGTGTGCATTGGACCGCTCCGAAGGCTATAACCAAACGTGCTGAATACCTTGTTCAGCTCGCAGAGGAAAACAAAGACTTGTTCTAAGACACGAAAGGAGTGTTAGTATGGCGTTTGAAGGCTTGTCCGAAAAACTCAGCAGCGTTTTTAAGCGCCTGAAAGGACGAGGAAAGCTTACCGAGGCTGACGTTAAGGAAGCGATGCGTGAGGTTCGCCTTGCACTGCTCGAAGCCGACGTAAACTACAAGGTCGTTAAGGATTTCGTTGCGAAAGTAACGGATAGAGCTGTCGGTGAAGATGTGCTGCAAAGCCTTACTCCCGGTCAGCAGGTAATAAAGATAGTTAATGACGAGCTTGTCGCTCTTATGGGTGACGGCACGGCAAGAATAGAATTCCCGTCAAAGCCGCCCTGCATCATTATGATGTGCGGACTTCAGGGTTCGGGTAAAACTACCCATGCGGCTAAACTGGCTAAGTATTTCAAGGATATGGGCAAGCGCCCTCTGCTCGTTGCCTGTGACGTTTACCGTCCTGCGGCTATCGATCAGCTTTGCGTTGTCGGCAAAAAGGCTGACGTAAAGGTCTTTGAAATGGGTCAGATAAACCCTGTGACTATCGCAAAAGAGGCTGTGAGCCACGCCAAGGATCACGGAAACGATGTTGTTATCCTCGATACAGCGGGTAGACTTCACATTGACGAAGCTCTTATGAACGAGCTTAAAGCGATAAAGGCTGAAACCTCGCCGAACGAGATAATGCTCGTTGTCGATGCAATGACAGGTCAGGACGCAGTAAATGTTGCGAAAGCATTTGATGATGCTCTCGGTATCGACAGCGTTCTTATGTCGAAGCTTGACTCCGATACAAGAGGCGGTGCGGCACTTTCCGTACTTGCGGTAACGGGCAAGCCGATAAAATTCGTCGGAACGGGCGAAAAGCTTGAAGATTTTGAGCCTTTCCACCCCGACAGAATGGCTTCGAGAATACTCGGTATGGGCGATATGCTCACCCTTATCGAAAGAGCGCAGTCCACATTTGATGAACAAAACTCCCAGAAGCTGGCTGAACGCATCAAGGAGAACTCGTTCGATATGAACGATCTTCTCGACCAGATGAAGCAGATACAGAAAATGGGTCCTATAAAGCAGATACTCGGTATGCTCCCCGGCGTCGGCAGCAAGCTTGACGATGTGGATGTTGACGATAATCAGGTAAAGCGCATAGAAGCTATTATCCTTTCGATGACACCTGCGGAGAGAGCAAAGCCGTCCCTTATAAATCCGCCGAGAAAGCGCAGAATTGCGGCAGGAAGCGGAAATACCGTTGCCGATGTCAACAGACTGTTGAAGCAGTTTGAAGAGATGCAGAAGATGATGAAGCAGCTCGGCATTATGGGCAAAAACGGCAAGGGTAAGAAAAACAAGTTCCGTATTCCGAAAGGAATGATGGGAATGGGCGGTATGCCGCCGATGAAGTAAGCTTCGCGATGAAAATTTTCTATTTTATACTGTTTGCGGCGGTAGGTATTGCCTGCATAGCTGCGGCGGTCATAGACTGGAAACCGTTCATCGATTACCGGACGAACCGAAATGCACGTTCGGCAAGACCTCGGAAAAGCAGAAATTTCGTGCGGCTTCGTATAGGAGCTGTCGGTGTGCTGCTTACGCTGTTCGGGTTTGCCGTGCTGTTCGGCTGGCTTTGAAAAGCTTGCGAATATTATCGATTTGAGGTTGGTTTATGAAATTGTTTGCATTTGATATGCTCGTTGTGCTGTGCATTTTCTTTGCGGCAGAGCCTTCGATATATCTTGCGAAATGCAGACGGGAAAAAGATGAGGGAAATAATGCCGACAGCGCTGATGCAAAGCCAAAGACAGCGATAAAGGTATCCTATCTGTTTTCCGTTGTTTCCGCAGTCGCTGCGGCAGTTGTTTATTACGGTTTCAATGCAGAAATGCTTTGAGATATATTTGTCTGACATAAGTTGACAGGGGGGACTGTTGAGTGGTTATCATAAGTATTATCCTTATGGTTGTCGGACTGGTGCTTGCGGTGCAGCCGATTGAACACACCCTGATGCTGTGGCAGTACGCAAAGGCTCCCGACATGGACAGATCACAGCGGTTTGAGGAGCTTGATGTCATTTTCAGAAAAAAGGCTCTGAAATGGATATTCCTCGCTGTGGGTATAGTTTGCATAATATGCAGTCTTATCATTTATTTCGGTCACAGCGCTTCGGCGTTATGATATAAGTTAAATTTTAATTCGGAGGTGAATATAAATGGCAGTTAAAATCAGACTCAGAAGAATGGGTGCTAAGAAGACCCCTTTCTACAGAATCGTTGTTGCTGATTCCAGATACCCAAGAAACGGCAGATTCATCGAGGAGATCGGTTATTACGATTCCACAAAGGAACCTGCAGTTTTCAGCGTTGATGCTGAAAAGGCTAAGAAATGGATCGCAAACGGCGCACAGCCCACAGAGGTTGTTAAGAAGCTTTTCGACAAGAATAACGTAAAGTAATTTTTGACGTTTGCTTTGCTGTTTTACATCGTGCGGACGCTGAGGCAAAAGCCTTCGGCGTTCTTCCGCAGGTGGTTTTTTTATAACCGTTTGCTCCGAATTTAATATGAATGGAGTTTTTATATATGAAAGATTTGCTTTTAGCTATCGTAAGCGGTCTTGTTGAGGACAAGGACGCTGTTCAGATCGATGTTGACGAGCCTAACGAAGAGGGCGTTATCGTATATCATCTCCACGTTGCGAAGGATGATATGGGACGTGTTATCGGAAAGCAGGGCAGAATTGCCAAGGCTATCCGCACCGTTATGCGTGCAGGCGCAGGCAGACAGAATCAGAAGATCATGGTTGAGATCGACTGATATTCTGCACAACATAAAGTTTATGGCTGAGGGAATATTGTGTTTGGCTCCGTGTTTTTCGGAACGGCACGGTATTCCTTTTTGTTTTGACATAAGGGGGAATAGGTGTGCGTGACCCAATGAATATGTTTTTTGGCAGTATAAGATGATGGCGAAAAGGTCGCTTGTATTTCAGCAGGCGGTGTTATACTTCAGCTTTGCGACATTAGGGGTAATGGTGATGGTGACTTTGGCTGATTACCTGCCCAAAGGTGCTGTCTCGCTTAAGGGATATGTCATATTGTACATTGTTGGCATAATTTTAGGTTTGGTGTCCGGTAAAATTTTTCTTATGATGACAAAAAAGAGGCTGAATAATTTCGGCAAGCTTGAATTGTCGGAGGGCTACACCGATGAAACTCTTTCGGAAGCGTATAAGCTGTTCAACCGAAGTGAAAAGAAACTCTGGAAAATGAGTTATGCGGGAATGGTCGGAAATATACACAATTTCCGCGGCGAGTTCGGCAGTACGGCAGAGCTGCTTTCGCAAATAGACGAAAGCTTGTTTTCTGTCAGTCCGTATAACGCTGAGACGTACTATTCGGCTCTGCTTATGGCGTATCTTATGCTCGGCGAGCGTGATCGTGCTGTTTATATTTATAACCGTGGGTCATGTTTTATGTACACATATATGAACAGTCCCGTGTGCGGTGCTTATGTTTCGCTTTCACTTGCGGTATATGATTATTATGCAGGACGCTTTGATGAAAGCCTTAAGCTGCTTGATGCTTCGCTGGAAAATGTCAAAAACGGAGCAAAGCCGAAGGAGCGGATCCCGACAGAATGTCTGGCGAGCATCATAAATTACTGGAAAGCTGTTGTTCTGAAACAAAAGGGCAGAAGAGAGGAAGCTTTTGAGATAATAGAAAAATGTAAGGGACTTTATAAAACGCCTTACTATGAAATGCTTTTCGCCAAGCTGTTTGAAGATATGGCGAATGATGATAACAGAAAGAATGAGGTAAAAAATGAAACAATTTCTTGAAATAGGCAAAATTGTAGCCGTTCAGGGTCTTAAAGGCGAAGTCCGTGTTGAGGCTTGGTGCGATTCGAGGGAGTTCCTCTGCGAGTTCGACACCCTTTACTTCGACAAGGGAAAAACGCCCGTTGAGATCGAGAGGGCGCACCCACACAAGAACATCGTCCTTATGAAGATAAAGGGCGTTGACACGGTGGAGCAGGCACAGGAGATGCGCAACAAGATACTTTATATGGACAGAAACGAAGTTGAGCTTGAAGATGGCTGTTACTTCGTTCAGGATCTTATCGGACTTGAAGTTTTCGACAATGACGACGGCACTGACTACGGCAAGATCTGCGACGTTACCGAAACGGGTGCGAACGATGTTTACCATATCAAGGACGCTGACGGCAAGGTTCGTCTTATCCCTGCTATACCCGATGTTATAATCGAAACTAATATTCCCGAGGGTAAAATGCTTATCCACAAGCTGGAGGGACTTTTTGATGAGGATTGACGTTGCAACGCTTTTCCCAGATATGTGCGAGAACGTTCTCTCCGAGAGCATCATCGGCAGGGCGAGAAAAGCGGGCAAAATTGAGGTCTGCTGTCACCAGATACGGGACTACACGCTCGATAAGCACCGCAGAGTGGACGATACGCCCTACGGCGGCGGAATGGGAATGGTGATGCAGGCTGACCCTATCTACCGCTGTTACAACGCCGTTGCGGAAATGGCTGAGGAAAAGCCTTACGTTATTTATATGTCCCCGAAAGGCACTGTTTTCACTCAGCAAAAGGCGGTCGAGCTTGCGAAAATGCCGAGGCTTTTCGTGCTTTGCGGTCATTACGAGGGCGTAGATCAGCGTGTTCTTGACAAGATCGTTGACGAGGATATCTCTATCGGCGACTATGTTCTCACGGGCGGCGAGCTTCCTGCGATGGTGATGATAGATGCCGTTGCGAGAATGTGTCCCGGGGTGCTTTCCTCCGAGGAGTGCTTCACCGAGGAGAGCCACTTTGCAGGTCTGCTCGAATATCCGCATTACACCAAGCCCGAGGTATGGGAGGGCGAGGCTGTTCCGCCCGTTCTTCTGACGGGACACCACAAAAATATTGCGGAATACCGTCATAAAATGTCTGTCGAAATAACCAAACAAAGACGGCCCGATATGTATGCGAAATATGAACAAACTATAGATGTGAACAAAAAGAAGTAATGCGGCATATATTTTATTAACAAGTCTTTGACGATTTAACTATAATTTTCGGTGGAATTTTGTTCATAGGTAATAAAATTAGTGATTATAAACAAACCGACGGCGGCATTGAATGATGCGATTAACCAAAATAGCAGAAATTTCAATCAAACCTCATATTTATGACAAATTGCCGTTGACTATTGGCGATTTCGGGGTTATAATATAAACAATAAAAAGAAAAAAGGGCGGTTTAACATAAACATAAGATCGCCTGAGCTTTTTGATTTTTTTAAAAATTTGAACAGCTTAAAGAAATGAGTTAGGAGAGAGAATTATGTACGTTAAAGATGTAATTGTTCAGAATCAGGTTGGTCTTCACGCTCGTCCGGCAACATTTTTCATTCAGAAGGCAAACGAATTCAAGTCCTCTATCTGGATTGAAAAGGAAGAAAGAAGAGTAAACGCTAAGTCACTTCTCGGCATTCTTTCCCTCGGCATCGTAGGCGGCACACAGATCAGAGTTATCGCTGACGGCGCTGACGAAGAAGCAGCTGTTGACGGACTTGTTGAACTTGTTGAAAGCGGTTTTGCTGAGGAAACAAGATAACCTTTTCTTGATACATTTCAGGGTCATCGAATCAGTTTCGGTGACCTTTTTTGTTTTTGTACGAAAATGTGGGGAAAATTTAGCTGAAATCTCTAATACTAAACACCAATAAAACTATAGACAAAAAATCGGCGCAAAATCCATATATCAGATTTTTGCTTGATTTTTTGTATAGTTTTTAATTGGTGTTTAGTATAAATGATGTCGGCGTGAAATGCTTATCGCTTCGCTCTGCGCATTTCACGCCGAGGATAGTTTATTTTAGGAAAATAGAATTGGCGCAATTCACTTTTTTGGGGTTTACGGAACGGATTTCTCACGTTCTGTTTCACCTTTTTTGTGTGAATTGCGCCTTTTAGCTTATGGATATTTCGCTATTGGGGCAAGCTTGGTACTGTTAGTTTGGGGAGTTTCGCACTCTGCGGAGTGCGACAAGGGACGCTGTCCCCTTGACCCCTGCCACCCTTTAAACAAAGCGAAATTCTTACAGAATTAACGTAAACTTTGGTTTGAGGTTTATGCAACTTATTTAGAAAAAATATTTTTGAACTTTAACTTAATTTAGCTGAAATCTCTAAATTTTTTATTAAAAGCTATAGGAATTAATAATTTGTTCACACAAATTTGCACAAAATGTGATAGAATATACTTTGTAATAAATTTAATGGGATAATTGTCATTAAATTTTGTGGACTTTTTATCAAAGGTTAGAAAGAATAAAGTAAAATAGAATCTATGCTTGATTTGAGCAGATGTGTTTTTATGTTGATTCGTTAAATCCGTGATATCGGTATGAAAGGAAGACAAGGCTATGTCAAACAGATTGTTCCAGGGACTTATTCACCAGATGAGGGATACAATGGACTGCACTATCGGTGTTGTTGATTCCACAGCGGCTATTGTTGCCTGCAGCGACCTTTCCAAGATCGGCACAACAAATGAGTTTGTTTCTCTCGATCTGAGTGATTCTCATGACATTTTTGTGAGAGATGGTTATACATATAAGCCTTTCGGCTCTCACATCAAGCCCGATTATGCAGTTTTCGTTGAGGGAACTGACGATAATGCCGCTAAATATGCAAGCATTATGGCTATCACCCTTTCTTCCATAAAGCAGTATTACGATGAAAAATATGACCGCAGCAACTTCATCAAGAATGTTGTTCTCGACAATATCCTCCCCGGAGATATCGTTGTAAAGGCAAGGGAGCTTCACTTCAACAGTGATGTCAGCCGTGTTGTTCTTCTTATAAGGATCATTTCGTCCAACGATGTTTCCGCATTCGATATCATTCAGAACCTCTTCCCCGACAAGACGAAGGATTTCGTTCTCAATATCACGGAATCGGATATCATTCTTGTAAAGGAAGTTAAGAGCAACGTTGAATCCAAGGATCTTGAAAAGCTTGCACGCTCTATATCCGATACGCTTTCGAGCGAATTCTATACAAGAGTGAATGTCGGTATCGGCACGGTCGTTGTCGGCATAAAGGATCTTGCACGTTCGTTCAAGGAGGCGCAGATAGCACTTGAAGTCGGCAAGGTTTTCGATACGGACAAGTCTATCGTTTCCTACGATAACCTCGGTATCGCAAGACTTATCTACCACCTCCCGACAACACTCTGCGAAACCTTCCTCCAGGAAGTTTTCAAGAAAGGCTCTATCGAGTCGCTCGACCATGAAACACTGTTCACTATCCAGCGTTTCTTCGAGAACAATCTGAACGTTTCCGAAACATCGAGAAAGCTGTTCGTTCACAGAAATACACTTGTTTACAGACTTGAAAAGATCAAAAAGCTCACAGGACTTGACCTCAGAGAATTCGACCACGCTATCGTATTCAAGATCGCTCTTATGGTAAAGAAGTATCTTTCGGCAAACCCTGTTAAATTCTAAAAAATCGGTCAATAGACCGGCATTAATTAAACAAAAATGGGGGCAGTTTTATTCTGCCCCTTTCTGTTCTTATGAAAAAATTGATTGGCGGTGCAAAATTTGGTTGAACTTCGTAATGTATCTGTTACATATTCAAACGGCGTTGACGCTCTGAATGATGTCAGCATTAAAATAAAGGACGGCGAATTCGTGTTCGTTGTCGGTAAATCGGGCGCAGGAAAAAGTACGTTTATAAGACTTCTTCTCAAAGAGATCGAGCCCACCAAGGGCAGACTTCAGGTAAACGGCTTTAACCTCACAAAAATGAAGAAGAGAAACGCTTACAGGCTTAGAAGAACCATCGGCTGCGTTTTTCAGGACTTCAAGCTTATTGAGAGTATGAACGTTTATGACAACGTTGCATTCGTGCTTCGCTGTATCGACGCTTCAAATAAATATATACGAAACAGAGTCCCATACGTTATCGATCTTGTCGGCTTAAAGGACAAGGCCTACTGCAAGCCGAGCGAGCTTTCGGGCGGCGAAAAGCAGAGAGCGGCTATTGCGAGGGCACTCGTGAATGACCCACAGCTCATCATTGCGGACGAGCCTACGGGAAACCTTGACCCTGCGCTCAAGCATGATATTGTTGAGCTTCTGCAGGCTATCAATGACTGCGGAACGACTGTTATAATGGTAACTCACGAGCATGAGATAGTACAGGAATTCGGCGGAAGAATTATTTCCATGCAGGACGGACGTGTTGTATTCGACGATGTTATAAAGTCGAACTACGACCTTGAACACTGATACTCCAAAGGAGAAAGACAAATGAAGCTTAGTGGTGTAAATTACCTGTTCGGGCAGGGAATAAAAAATATCTGGACGAACCGCATAATGTCGGTGGCAAGCTTTTGCATACTTATGGTATCGCTTCTGTTGGTCGGTTTTTCCGTCCTTTTTATCGTCAATGTGAACTCTATCATCGGCGGTATCGAGAACAAGAACGAGGTGATCATCTACCTCGATGATATAAGCGAAGATGAGATCACGGCTATGGGAAACAAGCTTCGTTCGCTCGATAATATCAGCGACGTTGTTTTCTTTTCCAAGGACGAGGCTTTCGCACAGATGAAGTCGGAAATGGCTGATTCGGAGGAGCTTTTCCAGTATGTCGGCGAGGAAAGCCCTCTGCCCGATTCCTACCGTGTAAAGGTTGCCGATATCGAGAAAATGAGCAGTACGCTTATGGAGATAAACCGCATCAACGGCATTTATTCCGTCAAAGCACCGAACGATTTCGTGAATGTTCTTACCGAATTGAAGCGTTTTATCTCGATAATCTCCATAACAGTGCTTACGGCGCTCGTTATCGTGAGCCTTGTCATGATATCCAATGCTTCAAGAGCAAGCGTTGAGATGAGAAAACGTGAGATAGAGATAATGAAGTATGTCGGTGCAACGAATTCATTCGTAAAAACGCCGTTCTTCGTTGAGGGAATGGTCATCGGCGTTGTTGCGGGCGCAGTTGCTTCCGCTATCACGCTTGCAGGCTATTCAAAGGTAATGGAAATGATAATGAGCCAGCAGACGCTCTGGTCGGCTATCGGTTCGGGCGGTTTTATGCCTGTCGGCAATATCGCATTTAAGGTCATTGTCGGCTATATTGCCGCAGGTGCGGTGATAAGTGCGGTCGGAACTGTAATGAGTACGAAGAAATACGTTAAGGTATAAGTATTTGAATTTCTTGGGGAAGGAGGACTTTTCTATGGATAAAAGAGCATTTGCCAAAAAACTTATATCGGTCGCTGCGGCAGTATGTATTGCTGTCGGCGCAATGTCCGATACGGCGATAGATCTTTTCGCCGATACGCAGTCTGAGCTTGAGGCACGTCAGGCGGAGTTGGCACAGGAACGAAGCGATGTTGAAAAGGATCTTGCAAAGTACAAGGGCGAGGCGCAGGAAACCGAAGAATATCTTGCCGAATACGACAAAAAAATGAAGATACAGGAGGAACAGATCGCCAATATCGATGAGCAGATAGCGAACTATCAGGATAAGCTTGATGAGCTTTCCGTCAGCATTGAGGAACGTCAGGCGGAGGTCGATGAGGGAGTTGAAAAATTCCGCAAAAGGCTTCGCAGTATGTATATCTCGGGTACGGACAGCTATGCTTCGCTCCTTGTCGGTGCGACCGATTTTTACGGTATCCTCACAAGGCTTGAATTTGCGGAAAGGATCGCCAAGCATGACAATGATATGATCGAGGACTTAAAGTCGAAGATAACCGTCCTTGAAAACGATAAAGCCGATTACGAGGACAAGATCGCTAAACAGCAGGCACTCAAAACGAAAGAAGAGGAATATTACAAGGAGCTTTCCGAAACATATAACAACCACGCAGAAACAAAGGCTATGCAGGACGCAATGGTTCAGGACTACATGGATCGTTTCGATGATATCGTTGCCGATCAGCAGAGGGTTGAGCAGGAGCTTCAGGAAGAGATACGCAGAAAGCAGGAAGAAGCCGAGCGCAGACGTAAGGAAGAAGAGGAGCGCCGCCGCAAGGAAGAGGAAGAGCGCAAAAAGCAGGCGGAAGCCAACGGTGAGGAATACACCGAGCAGGACGTAAGTTCGTTCACTTCCTATGAGGATACGGGTTTCATCTGGCCTGTTCCGTCCGTAAGAAATATGACCGATGTTTACGGCGACAGATACATTCAGGAGGAGGGCAGGACCGCTTTCCACGGCGGCATCGATATCAGCAAGCCCGGATGCTACGGCGAACCTATCGTTGCATCGGCGGCAGGTGAAGTCATCACTGCAGGCAACACCGGCAACGGCTTCGGTTATCATGTTGTCATTGATCACGGAAACTCTATCGCAACGCTTTACGGACATTGTTCGAGCCTTGCGGTAAAGGCAGGAGATATCGTCAAGCAGGGACAGGTCATCGGTTATATCGGTTCGACAGGCTATGCTTACGGAAACCACTGCCACTTTGAAGTCCGCATCAACGGTCAGAGGACAGATCCGCTAAACTATGTAAACATAAACAATTAAGGTGCAGAAAGATGAACAGAAAGATATCTCTCGGCGCAGCGATAGGCATTATGGCTCTTATCGCTGCTGCGACATTCATAATCACATACAACTATTCGATGAAGGTCTTTAATGCGACCGTTAAAAATGTTTCGGAAAAGGAAGAAAGCTACACAAAGCTTTCCGAAATGGACAAATACGTCAGAGGGAATTACCTCGGCGACATTGACGAACAGCTCCTTACAGACGGGATCATGAATGGATATGTTGATGGTATCGGCGACAGCTATGCGGTGTATTATACGGCGGAAGAATATGCGCAGATACTCCAGAGCGATGCAGGCGTTACTGTCGGTCTTGGGTTTACCTGGGATCGTGAGGAGAGCGGATATATAAAGGTCGTTTCCGTCAAGGACGGTTCACCTGCCGCAAGTGCAGGCATCAAGGCAGGGGACATTATCACAGCCGTTAACAATACGGACGTTATTGCGTATGAAAACGGGTATGAAGAGGCGTCCGGACTGCTTTCCTGCACAGAGGGAACAAAGGTGAAGCTTCATATAAAAAGAGTTGCCGACGACGGACTTTCCGACTTTTTCTCGGTCGATCTTACATCGGCAAAAACAGAGGTCATCTCCGTTACAAGCTCACTTATCGATAATGTCGGATATATAAGGATAACCGCATTCAACGATAAGACGGCTGCACAGCTCCGAAATGCACTGACGCTCGTTATCGAAAGCGGTGCTGAATCACTCGTTTTTGACGTGAGGGGAACGGGCGGCGACCTTATGACTGCGCTTGGCGACAGCCTTGACTGCATCATAGGCGACTGCGATGTTGTAAAAGCGAAGTTCTCCGACCATGAAGAATATGTTGTTCACACGACCGAGGCGGAGAAGATATCCATGCCGATGGCGGTCATCGTGAATTCGGGAACGGAGTCCTGCGGCGAGCTTTTTGCTCTTGCGCTCCGAGATGAATCAAAGGCGCAGCTCGTCGGAACTTCCACAGCCGGCAAGGGCGTTATGCAGTACACGCACAAGCTTTCGGGCGGTGCGGCTGTAAAGCTCACAGTTGCAACGGTCGAAACGAAGAACAGCGGCAATTTCAACGGAACGGGCGTAAAACCGAACTTTGAAGTCGCTCTTCCGTCCGATGTTGACCTTGGAACGCTCACGGAAGAAAACAGACTCACCCTCGATACACAGCTCATAAAGGCTGTCGAGGTCGTTCAGACTATCCTTTAAAAAGGCAGGGACGAAATGGGACTTTTCAAAAAAGGCTCTCCTTTTAAAAATTCCGCTGCGGTCCTGGCGGATAACGGCTTCACCGATGCTTATATCGAAGCGCTGAAAAAGGACATCGAACCGCTCAAAAAGCCGAAGGATATCGCAAAGGGGCAAAGCTATCTTATAAATGCACTTATCATAATGGGCAGGCTTGAAGAGGCTTGTTCGCTGTACGAAAAACACAGTGCCGAGGATCTTTTCGGCAAGCTCGATAAGATGCTTTATCCCAATCTGCTCCACAATGTGATATTTGCGTATTTTATACGGAACAAGTATAAAAATGCCGAAACGATCTACAAGGAGAAAAATGACGTTGTGCTTCACGATACCTCCGATACGATGAAACGAAGCCTTGCGCTTCATGAATGTATGAACGGGCGGTATGAGAACGCCGTGACTGTGCTTGCGAAGCTTCTCGACAGCGACTGCAGGTTCATTGACCTTTGCATAGTGAAAACGGTGCTGAAACTCGATATGTTCAGCCGTGCGAATGAGCTTTCGGCGAATTTCGGCGAATACAAGGGCAGGAACGAGCTTGAAGCCGAAGCGCAGAAGCTTAAAAAGAAAATTTTTGACGGACTTTCGCCTAAAGAAAAGGTCAGAGCCGTAAAAAAGGGTAAATAAGGGAAATGACTACACCGATATATGATTTTGTCAGGTCTTATGCCGAAAGCAATACAGTAAGAGGACATATGCCCGGACATAAGGGAAACGATTGCTATAAAAGCAAAGCCGCAGGGAGCGAAATTTCTGCGGCTTTTCCGTATGATATAACGGAAATAAAGGGTGCGGACGCACTTTTTGAAGCTGACGGGATAATTGCGGAGAGCGAACGGAACGCATCGGAGCTTTTCGGAACTTATGCAACGTTCTATTCGGCAGGCGGCTCAACGCTCTGCATACAGGCGATGCTCGCAGTATGCACAAAGCAGGGGGATAAGATTATCGCCGCCCGCAATTCGCACAAGGCTTTGCACAGTGCCTGTATCCTGCTCGGACTTTCGCCCGTGTGGATATATCCCGAATTTGAGGACGGCTCGGCTGTGAGCGGAAAAATAACTGCGGAGAGCGTGAGAAGGCTGCTCGGGGAAAATCCCGATGCGGTCTGTGTTTATATCACCTCGCCCGACTATCTCGGCTCGGTCTCGGACGTAAAGTCGATCGCAGAGGCGGCGCATTCGTTCGGGAAGCCGCTCATCGTTGACAATGCTCACGGTGCGCATTTTGCTTTTCTCAAAGAAAACATTCACCCTATTGCGCTTGGCGCAGACCTTTGCTGTGATTCGGCGCATAAAACTCTTCCCGTGCTGACGGGAGGTGCGTATGTTCACGTTTCATCGGAAAAATATGCGGCGAAAATGAAAGAGGCAATGGCACTGTTCGGAAGTTCAAGTCCGTCCTATCTCATTTTGCAGTCGCTCGATCTTTGCAATAAATATCTTGCGGAAAATTTCCGTACCGAACTTTCGCAGACGGTGAAAAGGGTTGAAAAGCTTAAAAAGGACATAAGCGGTTTTGTGACCGTTGCCGAGAGCGAACCGCTGAAGCTGACGATTTATGCGCTCCCGAGCGGAATGACGGGACGGGAGCTTGCCGACAGACTGAGGGAGAGCCGCATTGAACCCGAATATGCCGACGAAACTCACGTTATGCTGATGTTCTCGCCGCAGAACACGGAAAGTGACTTTGAACGTGTTAAAAGCGCTCTCTGCAATATGATAATGCCGAGGATAAGGCTTATGCCGCCGTCATTTTCGATATCTCCGCTCAAAAAAGCAATGGAGATGCGCACGGCATTCTTCTCCGAAACGGAAACCGTAAAGACCGAGGACGCACTCGGCAGAATATGCGCACGGACGGAAACTATCTGCCCTCCGTGTGTGCCTGCGGCGGCTTGCGGAGAAGTTTTTGACGAAAACACAATAAAAATTTTAAAAATGTATAGCATTTCGGAAGTAAATGTGGTAAAATAAAAAAGGGAGTACCCAAACTACATATTACCGTGACTTTTCGCACGGAACGATCGGACTTTCCGACCGCATAAAACCGAAAGGACAGATAGAAATGAAACTTATATATGCTATCGTAAACAACGATGACAGCCATGCTGTTTCATCGAATCTTACAAAAGCCGGCTTTTCCGCTACAAAGCTCGCTTCAACGGGCGGATTCCTTATGGCGGGAAACACAACGTTCCTCGTTTGCTCCGAGGACGGTCAGGTCGATGAGATAATCGACATCATAAAGCATTGTTCGAGAAGAAGAAAGCAGTATGTTCCTGCTTCGACAATGGGCGGCGTTGATATGCAGTCAACATCTTTTCCGCTTGAAGTTCCCGTCGGCGGCGCAACAATTTTCGTCACCGATATCGAACGCTTTGAAAAGGTATGAGCGTAAAGACTTTATACGGGAAAGCGAGCGTCACCGAACCGATAAAGGCAATGGTAACGCACGGACGAACAGCTCACGGCTTTTTGCTCACGGGTGAAAAGGGCGTTGGGAAAAAGACCTGCGCACTTTATATCGCAAAGTCTATTCTCTGCGAAAACAGTCGGGACGGCGTCCCCTGCGGAGTATGCCGCCAGTGCAAAAGGATAGACGAGGGGACTCACCCCGATGTCATAACTCCCGAACGCACGGGAAAAACGCTTATATACGGCAAGGATTCTATACGGGAAATGTATGACGATGCTTACACTATGCCGAACGACTGCGACGCAAAGGTGTATCTTATACCCGACTGTGAAAGTTTACAGGAACAGACACAGAATCTTCTGCTCAAGCTGATAGAAGAACCGCCCGATTATGCGTATTTCATCTTCACGGCGCAGAGCAAGGGAACTTTTCTTCCGACTATACTTTCACGAGTTATAACGCTCGGCATACCCGAATGCAGTGATGAGGAATGTGCGGCGGCACTCCGTGAAAAGGGCGTTTATACCGAGGAGCAGATACAGAGTGCGGTCGAAGCTTTTCACGGCAGTATCGGACGGTGCGAAAGCTGTCTTGACGGCGAGGGGCTTGAAACCGCCGAGCTTTGCAGGAAGATCGTTGCCTGTATGGCTTCATCGGACGAATACGGGCTTTGCAGAGTTCTTGCCGAAATAGGCGAGAACCGTGACAAAGTAAAGGATATCCTTGTGATGCTCGACAAGGTGATGCGTGATGTCTGCGAGGTGCGGCTGTACGGCGAGAATGCCGTTTTTATCGGCTGCTGCAGGGACGGCGCAAAAAAGCTTGCGGAAAGAATGTCTTTCAAAAAAGCACTTCATATTCACGAAATTATCGGAAAGAATATAAATTACTGCAATGCAAATATAAATGTACCGCTGGCGATGTCTGCGCTTTGCGGTGAGATCATCTGATGCCGCAGGAAGCGGCTGTGGAAGGTCGGAATGTTTTGAACGGCTTTTCCGAAAATAAAAACGAAAGGACGAAAAATGGCGGAAATTATCGGAGTGCGCTTTAAGAGCGCAGGCAAAGTTTATTATTTTTCCCCCGGAAAGCAGAAGCTTTCTGTCGGCGAAAAGGTTATAGTTGAAACGGCGAGGGGCGTTGAATGCGGCGAGGTCGCACTTGCAAACAAGCAGGTCGATGACAGCAGGATCGTCAAGCCGTTAAAGGACATTATCCGCAAGGCGACCGAGGCTGACCTTAAAGCGGTCGAGCAGAACAAGCAGAAGGAAAAGGACGCTTTCAGAATATGTCAGGAAAAGATCGCAGCGCATAAGCTGGATATGAAGCTTGTCGATGTTGAATGTACATTCGACAACAACAAGATACTTTTCTATTTCACGGCAGAAACGAGAGTTGATTTCCGTGAGCTTGTAAAAGACCTTGCGTCCGTGTTCAGAACGAGGATAGAGCTTCGCCAGATAGGTGTTCGTGACGAAGCAAAGCTTCTCGGCGGACTTGGAATATGCGGAAGAGAATTCTGCTGTAAATCATTCCTCGGCGATTTTCAGCCTGTTTCCATCAAAATGGCAAAGGAGCAGGGGCTTTCGCTCAACCCGACGAAAATTTCGGGAACGTGCGGACGACTGATGTGCTGTCTGAAGCACGAGCAGGAAGCGTATGAAGACTTGCTCAAAACAACGCCGAAGGTCGGCGCTTATGTCAGCACGGAAAAGTTCAAAGGCTATGTTGAGGAAGTGAATCTTCTCACGGGCAAGCTGAAAGTAAAGCCCGAAAAATCGGACGATCCGTCGGTCGTATTCGACAAGTCCGAGGTAACGGTCATTCGTGACGGCAAGATAAAGGTCGACCGTGACGAAGTAAAGGCACTCAAATCACTTGAAGATAAGTAATAATTTGGAGGGACAGTTTTATGATCATCAAAAAAATTATTGAAACAAAAAGATTTATCGATGGAGCTAAGGATATGTTTGAAGATAAGTGGGACAGCACTAAGGCTGCACTCAGCAATACAAAAGAGAAGCTTTATGACGCAAAGTCAAAGCTTGCTCAGTACAATGTAAAAAAGGTAAGGGCTATCGCTATAACTCTCGGAGTTGTCAGCATAGTTCTCTCCGCAGCGGCTCTCGCAGTTTCTATTGTTGCGCTCGTTAAGTCCTGCAAGACAAAGAAAAAGGCAAAGGTCGAGGATTACAGCTATTACATCGACGACCCCGATGATATCGAAAGCTACAGCCTTGGTGTTGACAACAAGAAGATAGATGAAAAGGATCTTCCCGAGGATAATGAGGACTAA
This sequence comes from uncultured Ruminococcus sp., assembly GCA_900550695.1. Lineage (GTDB taxonomy): Bacteria > Bacillota > Clostridia > Oscillospirales > Ruminococcaceae > UMGS363. The sequence goes on along the minus strand of URTF01000002.1, from coordinate 12,962 downwards.
CTTCATTGAATAATTTTTGACCCGAAAGGAATTTTTGACAAATGAGCAATAATGACGGAAATATCATCAATGTTAAACCTGCACGTTCGGCAGGAAAAATAATTGCGGCAGTTATAATTATCCTCGCACTTGTGATAGTCATACTCAACTCGTTCACGGCGGTAACGGCAGGTCACTCGGGCGTTGTGACGACGTTCGGAAAGGTTTCGGACAGCGTTCTGACCGAGGGACTGCACTTCAAGATACCGTTCGTGCAGAAGATAGTCCTTGTCGATAACCGTGTACTCAAAGCCGAAGCTGATTGTTCATCGGCTTCAAAGGACTTGCAGACGGTTCGCTCGACTATTGCGGTGAACTATAAGGTGATGAATTCTTATTCCGCATCGGTTTATAAAAATATCGGTATGGACTATGAATCGGTGATAATCATTCCTGCCGTTCAGGAGTGCGTAAAGGCTGTGACCGCACGTTTTACAGCGGAGGAGCTTATAACGAACCGACAGAACGTCAGCGACCTTATGAGCGAACAGCTTAAAGAAAAGATAGGCTCTTACGGCATCGATGTTCAGATATTCAACATCATTTCGTTCGACTTCACCGAGGAATACAATGCCGCTGTCGAAGCAAAGCAGACGGCTCAGCAGAACGCCCTCAAAGCCGAGCAGGACTTACAGCGTGTAAAGGTCGAAGCCGAGCAGACCGTTGCCGAGGCTCAGGCAGAGGCAGAGGCTTACAGACTCAAATCCGAGCAGATAACGCCCGAAGTTCTTCTTATGAGCTACATAGACAAATGGGACGGCAAGCTTCCGACCGTTGCAGGTGAGAACGGCTCGATGCTCATCGACATAACCGCTCTTCTCGAACAGATTGAGAAAGAGGATAAACCGACAAGCAGTGCGCCCGTTTACACCGCTCCCGAAACGGCTGATACGGATACATCGAATACAACCGGTGAATAAAAATGACCCCTGCGAACAATGCGCAGGGGTTTCTTTTCGGAGAATATTATGGAGATAAAAATAAAGCTTCAGAACGGTGAAATAGCCGAGAGAGCGTGTGCGTTCGCACGAAATATGAACGGCGTCGGCAGTGCGGAATATGACGGGGAAGAAATTGCGATAACACTTTCGCCGAACGGCTCGGAAAATGTTGTAAAAAGCGCAGTCGAGGGCTATATCGAAGCAATGGGCGGCGGAAATGACGAAGCAAAGCCGAAAAGAACACATTCACGGCTGAAATTCGTTCTGAGGATAGTCATAACTGTTCTTCTCGCTGCGGCAGGTGCTGCTGCGGCGCATTTCGGCGCAGAAACGCCCTCGCTTTTCCTTTATATTGCGGCTTACATAATTATAATTTGGGACGTGTTTTTATCCGCTGCCGAAAGCATAAAAGAAAAACGCCGCCCGAAGCTATCGGAAGTGTTGGTATGCATCGTCACGCTTGCGATGTTCGTTATGGGGTGGTATCTGCCTGCGGTTGTCACTGCAATAATTCAATGCGTAATTCGTAATGCGTAATTCGTAATTATTTTGTTCCGCAATTTTACGGTGAGTTCCCTTTTGGGGCAGGGGATTTTTGTATCCGTCCGTTGGAAATACACGAAATTATGCGGATTTTCTGTAGGGGACGGGTCGCTGTCCCGTGCCACAGGGCGTTTGGGCAATAATACTAAACACCAATAAAACTATATACAAAAAATCCCCACAGAGAGGCAACTCTGTGGGGATTTACTTTTGGTGAACAACGTGGAAGTATTCACAATCTCATTTCTTGTGAATATTATATCACACAGAAATAGTATTGTCAAGCGTAAAAGAAAAATTCAAAGTATATTCCATTCCGAATGATAATTGATTTTGTTTGCGATAAATATGCGGAACAAAAATAATTCCGAATTCCGCATTCCGCATTCCGAATTTAATTTGTCACATTGCCGAAATACCGATAACGGTAATATTATCCGTGCTGCCGCCCTCTTTGGCAAGCTCTACAAGTGCTTTAAGACGCTTCGGGAGCTTTATCGGGAGCGCAAGCGTTTCTTCAAAATCGCCCTTTGTTATATAGTCGGAAAGTCCGTCACTGCATATCAGTATAAGGTCGCCCGGCTGTATGCCGCCCTCGATGGGCGTCACATCGACGGTCGGGTCTTCGACGATGTTCCCGAGGACGGGGAAAATCACGTTGCGGTGCTTGTGGGTTCGCTTTTCATCGGCGGTTATCTCGCCCTGCTCATAGAGCATCTGGACAAGCGACTGATCTCGTGAGAGCTGTCTGATACTGCCGCCTCGGCATCGGAAAAGCTTTGAATCGCCGACATTGATTATGCAGGCAGAGCCGTTTTTGTCGACTGCAAGCGCACAGAGTGTTGTCTGCATATTGATATTGTTGTTTTCGGCGCCGTTTTTGCGCAGGGCATAATGGATATCGAGTATCTTTTTTTCATAGTCTGTGTTCTCGGCAGGCTTCAGCGCACAGAGCAGGTTAAGCGCAAGCCTTGAAGCGACTTCGCCCCCGACTTCGCCGCCTACGCCGTCAGCAACGGCGGTCACGAACGGCGTATGAAGCTCGCTTTCGAGCATAGCCTGATCCATTACTATTTTATTGATAAGAAAGGCGTCCTCGTTGTGATCCCTCACAGTTCCGACGTCGGTTATACCGCAGCAGTAGTACATCAAATGCCTCCGAAAAGGAAAATTATAAATACATTATACCTCAAAAACATTGAGTTTTCAACAGATATGATATTTATTTACATTTTGACCGCTGTATTGTCATACAGAATTTTTTATCCGTGATTTGTGAAAATTGGACATATTGCTGTAAAAATGGATCATAAACGCTTGACAAAATTATAAAATGGGTGTATTATATGTATAATAACTATAAGTATAAGGAAATGTCTGTATTGACGGTTCATTTCTTTTTCGTTGGAGGGAATAAAATTGGCAGTTGCTCTTACAGAATTGATAAGCGTAAGCACACTTCAGTCTATTCAGGACGGATTTGCAAAACTTACAGGCATGGCTGCGCTCACTACGGACGCTGACGGCAATGCTGTTACAAAGGGAAGTAATTTTACCGAATTCTGCATGGATCTTACAAGAAAAAGCCGTGAGGGCTGCCGCAGATGCGGTCAATGTGATAAAAAAGGCGGAGAGGACGCTCTTCTTTCAAGGAAGTCCGTTGCTTATTCCTGTCACGCAGGACTGGTAGATTTCGCTGCGCCCATTATGCTCGGCAGTGAAATGATCGGCTCGTTCATCGGCGGTCAGGTGCTCACAGAAGAGCCCGATGAGGAAAAGTTCCGCAGTATCGCACGTGAGCTCGGCATCAATGAGGATAAATACATAGCAGCTCTGCGCAAGGTGAAGATCGTAAGCAGAGATAAGATCGAAGCTGCTGCCGATTTCCTTTTCATAATCGCAGGACTTCTTTCCCAGTCGGCTTATGATGCTTATATCTCAAAGCAGAACAATACGGGACTTACAAGCCTTAATCAGGCACTTTATAAAAAGGTAGACGAGGCAAGCACACTTATAAGACATACCGAAAAGTCGCTCAATTCGCTCAAGGATGCTTATGCAAACCTCAGTGAGATCGCAAAGGGTACTTCCGCAGAGATCGTTAAAACGAACGATACGCTCAAGCAGATACAGGATATTGCCCTTAACACAAAGATACTCGGCTTTAACGCTTCTATCGAAGCTTCGAGAGCTAAGGAGGCAGGAAAGGGATTCGGCGTTATCGCACAGGAAGTCAGAAGCCTTGCCGAAACGAGCCAGATGTCCGCTGACAGCATCCAGAACGCAATGACAAGCATCGACAGCCGTTCAAAGGCTATTGTTGAGAATATTTCAAATACGCAGAACGTTGTTGCAAACTGTTTCAAGGATATAGAACAGTTTGACACGCTGCTTGACGACATCAAGAATATGAAGTAAACGATCTTTATACGATCCCGTAAAAGGAGGCGGATATTATGGATATGAGTACATCTATCGCTTCAACGGCAATGGCAATGAAGCAGGCAGAGTTCCGGCAGCAGGCAGGCGTAAGCATACTCAAAAAGAGCATGGACGTAAGCTCACAGCTTGCAATGGGAACGATCGAAATGATGAACGATTCCGCAAAGGCATTTGCAGGAGATATCGGCGCATTGTTCGATGCAAGAGCATGATCAATGCATGATCGTTGTATGCCGGAAATTCTCATACAGCTGTAGGGAACGGATTTTCCGTCCCGAATCGCAATAATGATCTTTCATAAACAAAAACCTGTTTTCAAAGGATCCGAATTCTTTGAAAACAGGTTTTTTGTTTATTATAAAGAGGACCTGCTGTGCGTGGGAAAATAATACTATTTTTAAATCAAAGTATAGACAAAAATTAATATTTATACTAAACACCAATTAAAAACTATACAAAAAAATCAAGCAAAAACTCTGATATATGGATTTTGCGCAGATTTTTTTGTCTATAGTTTTATTGGTGTTTAGTATTAAACAGCTGCGAGATTGTCGGTTTGATTCTTCCGAATTTAAAAATTACGCATTAATTCAGCCCCTGTGTAATAGTGTTCCAGTATCTCCCGATAAGTTTTTCCCTCTTTGGCAAGGCAGTTTGCGCCGTACTGGCTCATTCCCACACCGTGACCGCTGCCTTTTACCGAAAAGGTGTAGACCTTGTCAGTGGTGCTGTATGAAACCGTGAATGATGACGAGCGCAGTCCGAGAGCGGTACGCACCTCCTGACCGCTGTAGGTCTTGTCACCGACAGTGACCCGCTTTGCATAGCCGCCGATCGTAAGGCTGTCAACGGATATCGTGCTGTTTTCGTCAAAGTCCGAATCGGGAAAAGCGGCTTTTATCTCATCGGCGGTGAATTTGTTTTCACTGTAAAATGTCGGTGCTTCTTCGTCCCATTCGCTGTCTGCGGAAATAAGGTAGGGGAAAGACGCTTCCCACACCTCGGCGGAATCCTCGGTCTTGCCGCAGGAGATAGAGTGGAACGCTGCTGCGATAGGCTCATCATCGTAAAAAAGTGCTTCGGGGTAGACGGCATCAACGGCGGCTTCTATCTTCCGGTGGTACTCGTCATAGGCAGTGCCGTAAAAAGCCTTGCCCTGCTCTGGAGTGAAAAAGGCTTGGAATTTCGTGCTGTCGTTGGAGATGACTGCACCCATCAGCTCGGGCGTAGGGTTCTCACTTTCGAGCTTTTCACGGCGCAGGGCGTATGTATATGCTGCTACTGCCTGCGCTTTGAGTGCCTCGGTTTCGTATGCGGCAGGCATTTCCGCCATAACTGCGCCGATGAGGTAGTCTTTCATCGGCATTTCCATAACTTTTCCGCTTGTTATATCCAAAACGGTGAAAATCTCGGCGGTATCGGTGCTTTCAGCAGTTTCGGGTGCGGATATGCTTGTCTGCGTTTCTTCGGTGGAGGTCTGCACGGGCGGAGCGGCGCTTTTTCCCCGTCCGATAAAGCCGACAAGCGGTATAACGAACACAAATGCGGCGAAGATGAGAACGATTTTGAACAGATCCTTCATTATAACATTTCCTTTCTTGATAAAGCGGTAATGCTTTAAATTGTTGCAAATATGACAAAAAGAACAGACAAAGCAGCTTTTTTTCGTGACCCGTTTTTTAAAAAACAGCTTGACAAGTGTTAAAAGCTATTGTAAAATAAAAGAGTACATATTTTATCAGAGTGTGCGCCTATAGTTTTGTGCAATGATGCACTTTTCAAAGCAAAGACGACACCCGAAGTATGTGCGCAATGCTTTGAAACGGGCGGATACCCGATATAAAAGCATCTGAGGAAAGGGGGAGGCTCTTTATAAAAGGGCACTTCACAATGATTGGAAAAGAAAATCAAAACGGCAGCGCTGCTATAACAAGTTTATGCGGCGAATTTCTTAAACATAACAATATCCCGCCTGAATTATATGAAAAATATCAGGTGAAAAGAGGTCTGCGAAACAGCGACGGGACGGGCGTTGTTGCAGGCATCACAAATATTTGCAATGTTCACGGCTACGTTGTTTCCGAGGGCGAAAAAGTCCCTGCCGAGGGTGAGCTTATCTACAGAGGCTACAGCATCAACGATATAGTCGCAGGCATACAGAAGGAAAACCGCTTCGGCTTTGAGGAAACGGTCTATCTGCTCCTCTTCGGCGATCTTCCTACGCAGGTTCAGCTTGACAGCTTCAATGCGCTTCTGTCCGAATACAGAGAGCTTCCTCCGGGATTTTCCGAGGATATGATATTTAAAGCTCCGTCAAAGAATATAATGAACAAGATGGCACGATGCGCACTTGCGTTCTATTCCTATGACGTTGACCCCGAGGATCAGTCGCTTGCTGCTGAACTCAACCGTGCGATATCCGTTATCGCAAAGCTCCCGTCCGCAATGGTCGATGCTTATCAGATAAAGCGCCGTGTTTTCGATCACGAGAGCCTTTATATGCACCCGCTCAATCCTGAGGAATGTACGGCGCAGAGCATTCTTTCAACGCTCCGTTCCGACCGTGTTTATTCCGAAGAGGAGGCAAAGCTGCTCGACCTTATGCTCATTATCCATGCAGAGCACGGCGGCGGAAACAACTCGACCTTTACCTGCAGAACGCTCACGTCCTCGGGTACAGATGCATATGCTGCTTATTCGGGCGCTATCGGCTCGTTAAAGGGTCACCGTCACGGCGGCGCAAATACAAAGGTCATAGCACAGCTTGAGGACTTTAAGTCGAATATTGAACACTGGGACAATGACGGCGAGGTCAAGGATTACCTTGCAAGGATAATCCGCAAGGAAGCAGGTGACGGAACGGGACTTATATATGGTATGGGTCACGCTGTTTACACCATTTCCGATCCGAGAGCCGTTATTCTCAAAGAGAACGCAATGAAGCTTGCAAAGGGAACTGAATATGAAAAGGAATTTATACTCCTTGACGCTGTTGAGCGCCTTACGCCCGAGGTTTTTGCCGAGATAAAGGGCAATAACAAGGCAATGTGCGCAAACGTTGACCTTTATTCGGGACTCGTTTACCGTATGCTCAAGATCCCGGTTGAACTCAACACGCCGATGTTCGCCGTTGCAAGGATCGCAGGCTGGGCTGCACACAGAATTGAAGAGCTTACAACGGGCAACAGGATAATCCGTCCTGCTTACAAGCCTATCGCAAAGAGAAGATCCTATACGACTATCGAAAACAGATAAGAGAATACATATATTCGAGGGCGAATATTTATTTAACAAAAAAGGAGAAGTTGACATGAGCGAAAAACAGGTTACTCCGTATAAAAAGAAAAAAGTCTTCCTTGACAAGAAATTCTCTATGGTGATCTATGCGGTCACTCTTGTGCTTGCGGTGATATGCAGAACATTTCAGCTCAAGGACAATATGAATTTTCAGAAAGGCACATACATCGATCCGGGATTCAATCTGACACTTGCGGTCATTCTTGTGGGTTTTGCACTCCTTCTCGCCGTAATGATCTTCGGCGAATCAAGGGATAAGGTGATAAAATCCTGTATCCTTATCAACCCGATGCGCTTAAGGGCGGAGCGTCTTAACAAAAAGATCTCCCCGAAGGCTGCGGCATCAATGTTCGTTATGGCAGGTCTCCTTATATATGAAACGATCGCACCGCTTGCGGCACAGATAAGCCTTAACAAGAGTATGTCCACCGAGGACGAACCTATCGGCGCATTTGCAAACATCACGGCAATGCAGTGGGTAGACTATGCGTTCATGATAGTTCTCTGCTTTACGTTCATCTCGACGGGCGTGAGCATTTTCAAGGGCGATGGCATAACAAAGGGTCAGTGCGCATTCCTCACACTTTTCCCTGTCTGGAAGCTTATAAAGACATTTGAGCTTATCACGACATATCAGGTGATCGGACCTTACTCCGAAAAATGCTATATCCTTATGACGAATGTGTTCTCGGCGCTTTTCTTCCTCAATGTTGTAAGATTTTTCTGCGGATACGAAAAGAAGAGAACGAGATATTATATGATACTTTTAGGCTATGCGGCATCGATCACTGCAGCGGTATCAACTCTTCCGAGATATGCAATGATCTTCCTTACCGACTACACGGTTAGAGAGGGTATGCTTATTCCGGATACGACAGATGTCGGAATAATCTTTGTAACAGCCACTATAGTTGCTGTATTCTGGAGCACCTACGTTTACAGAGTAATGCCCAAGCTCAATCTTACGGGCAAACGCCGCTGGACAGGACTTCAGACCGATGGTAATTCCAAGATGGAGACCATTGACGACTGATAAGATCTTTATGGGGTGTTTTTAGCGGTGAAGAACCGCTTTGAACGCCCCGTTTTTCATTTTTGCGAAAGGAAATGCCGCCTTGATGAATAAAAACAGTATAATAATGCTGATGACCGCCGCTTCGGTCATGCTTTCGGGCTGTACGCTCGGCGGTTCGGCGGAAAATCTTCTTTCCCCGCCCGTTATTTATGAGGAGCAGGAGGATATATATGATGCACTCCGCAAAAGCATCAGCGGCAATATAACACTTCAGTACCCCAGATCGGGTGCTTACCGCTCGGCTTTTGTCATAAAGGATATCGACGGGAACGGCGATGATGAGGCTGTCGTTTTTTACAGCGTTCACGATCAGATAAGGATAAATATTCTTGATAAGGACGATGAGGGCGGATGGCAGTCGGTATGTGACCTTGAGGGCAGCGGAACGGGCATTGACCGTATGCAGGTCGGCTCTATCGGTTCGGCGGAACGAACGAGTATCATTGTCGGCTACAGCGTTTCGGGCGGTGACAATATCCTTAAGGTCTACAGCTACAGCGGAGGAAAGGTCAGCGAAACATACACGGACAGCTATTCTTCGTTCTTCACATTCGACCTTAACGGCGATGGACAGGACGGACTTTGCATTATCCATTCCAATAATGAAAATATCGGAAGAAAGGCTGATTTTTCCGTTATAACCGATACGGGAACGCAGGTGGTGAAGAAAGATACTGTTGCGCTCAATGACAAGGCTACGGACTTTGTCGGAGTCGCTCTCGGAAATGTCGGGGAAAACACGCCTGCAGTGTTCATTGACGAGCTTTCGGGCGGTCAGCTTTTGACCGAGATAATCTATATCGCCGCAGACACGCTCCGCAACCCGCTCTATCTCGACGAACGCCAGATGATAAGCGACACGATGCGCAGCAAGGGCTATTACTCTGCCGATATCGATCTCGACGGGATCGTTGAGATACCGTCGCAGTCCTACTTTCCGGGATACAGTCAGGATGAGCGTGATGCTTTTTTATCGACCAACTGGAATGTTTACTCGAATTTTACGATAAACAAAAAGTATTCAAGCTATTATGACGTTGAAAAAGGGTTCTGCTTCGTCTTTCCGGGACGCTGGGACGGACTCGTGACGGTGAAGAGGGATGAACACAACGGTGATATCGTTTTTTATAAGTATTTCGCCGATCTGCTCAATTCAACTGTCGAATTGCTGCGGATATCCGCAGTTACTTCCGATTATCACGATGATAAGATACAAAACGGCTATACATGGCTCAAAAGCAGGGATAATATACATTATTTCTGCAAGCTGCCCGATACATCGGACGAGCAGCTGATCCCGACGGCGGCGGAGGTCGCAAACAATTTCTATATTATGACTTGACGCAATGAGCTTATAAGGAGGAAAATGCTATGAAACGAATTCTCGTATGCGAAGATGAAGATGTTATCCGTGACTTTGTCGTTATTAATCTCAACCGTGCAGGATATGACGTTGTTGATGTAAACTGCGGCGAGGAGGCTCTTCGTGTTTTTGATGAGGAAAAAGGAAACTTCGATATCGCACTTCTCGATATAATGATGCCGGGGATCGACGGCTTTCAGGTCTGCAAGGCTCTGCGCAAAAAGAGCAGCACCCTCGGCATTATAATGCTTTCCGCAAAGACGCAGGAAATGGACAAGGTGAGCGGCCTTATGCTCGGTGCGGACGACTATATGACAAAACCGTTCTCCCCGTCCGAGCTTACGGCAAGGATAGATGCTATCTACCGCCGTGTAAGTATGTCCGTTGCACGTGAAGAAGAGGACTCTCCGACTATTGTTTCGGGTCCGTTCGAGCTTGACCTGAAGAGCAGGACCGTTTCCAAGAACGGAGTTCCGATAGAGCTTACGCAGGTCGAATATCAGATACTCGAATACTTCCTCAACAATCAGAAAACTGCGCTCGACCGTTCAAGTATCCTCACCCATATATGGGGCGAGAATTACTTCGGAGATGACAAGATCGTTGACGTTAATATCAGAAGAATACGAATGAAGATCGAGGACGAGCCGTCCAACCCGAGGTACATATCCACTATCTGGGGGTTCGGCTACAAATGGACAGCCGGAGATCAGAAAGGAAACGCTGAAAGATAATTCGGAGGAAAAACGCTTTGGGAAGCAAAAAAATATCAAGGCGGAACAACATAACCCGCCGCTGGATATTCAACAATATCGGTATAATCGCTGTCGTTCTGCTTATGGTAACGCTTGCGAGTACGATATTCCTGCACAGCTTTTACTATAATTCCGCACGGCAGTATCTTTCCGCTCGGATGAATACAGTGTCGAGCATTCTCCGGAATTCCTACAACGATCCTTCAACAAGCTTTACGGCGGAAACCCGTTCGGTCGTAGAAAACTGGGCGGACAGAAACCGCACGGAGCTTATGATAATCGGCAGGAACGGCAGCGTTGCCCTTACATCTTCCGGTTTTATACCAACGGTCGAAGACCCCATGACCGACTACAGCGACGCTGTTTCAACGGGTGAAACGGGTTATTTTGTCGGAAGAACGGACGGCGGCGAAAAGATAATGGCCTTGAGCATACTTCTCCCCGACAATGACGCAGGCTATGCTGCGGTAAGGGTGGCATCGTCGATGAAAAAGATCGACAGACAGCTTTTTGTTATGTTCCTAATTGTTGCGGCGATATGTGCGGCGGTGCTGATAATGACGTTTTTTTCGGGAATGTACTTCGTGAAGTCGATCGTTATCCCCGTGCGGCAGATAAGCGCAACCGCAAGGCGATACGCAAAGGGCGATTTTTCCGTGCGTATCCGCAAGAAAAACGATGATGAGATAGGCGAACTCTGCGACACGATAAACCATATGGCAAAGGAGCTTGCAAACTCCGAAAAGCTGAAAAACGAGTTCATTTCGAGCGTTTCGCACGAACTCCGCACTCCGCTCACGGCTATAAAGGGCTGGTCGGAAACGATAGCAAGTATGCCCGAGGACAGTGCGGCAGTTTCAAAGGGAATGAGGGTCATCGACCTTGAAACGGAGCGGCTTACACGAATGGTCGAGGAGCTGCTTGACTTTTCCCGTATGCAGAACGGCAAGTTTTCGCTTCAAAAGGAAACAATGGACGTTCTTGCGGAGCTTGGAGATGCGGTGCTTATCTACGGTGAAAGTGCAAAGAAAGCAGGCATTACGCTGAAATATGACGAACCCGATATGCTCCCGTTCATCGTCGGCGACAAGAATCGTATCCGTCAGGTTTTCATAAACATCATCGACAATGCGATAAAATATTCCGACAAGGGCGGACTGGTTTCCGTTCAGGCAGGAATGGCGGACAACACGCACATAGTTGTGGACGTTTCCGACACGGGCTGCGGAATAAGCAGGGAAGACCTTGCGAAGGTCAAGACGAAATTTTACAAGGCGAACTACACACGACGAGGTTCGGGCATCGGTCTTGCCGTTGCTGACGAAATAGTCACCATGCACGGCGGTAGGCTCGACATTCTGAGCGAGGAGGGGCAGGGTACGACAGTCCGCATAATCCTCCCGATAAAAGCCAATTAAACGCATTACCCCCGAAAGGAAAAACATTAAAATGAGTAAACAGAATAAGGAAGAAAAATTCAAGTCCAAGATAGGCGGTCAGGCTCTTATCGAGGGCATTATGATGAGAGGCATCGGCATTGCGGCAATGGCTTGCAGACTCCCCGACGGCTCGATAGACGTTGAAACATGGGAGATAAAAAACGGCAAGAAAGCACCTTGGTATAAGAAAGCACCCTTTATCCGAGGCTGCTTCAACTTCGCCGAAACCATGGCGGAGGGCATACGCTGTACAATGAAGTCCGCCGAAAAGCAGATGACCGAAGGCGATGAGGAGGAAGAACCCTCAAAGTTTGAGAAATGGCTCGAAGAAAAATTCGGCGATAAGCTTGTCAACGTTATAATGATAATCTCGATAGTGCTTGCAATGGTGCTTTGTGTACTGCTGTTCAAATTCCTGCCGATGCTTATATCAAAGCTTCTGCTGAGTGCAGGCGTTCCCGACTGGGGAAGAACAGTTGCAGAGGGAATCATAAAGCTTGCGCTGCTTATCGGATATTTCTATGTTATCTCGCTCACGGACTCAATGCATACGACATTTATGTACCACGGTGCAGAGCATAAAACCATCGCCTGCTACGAAGCACAGAAAGAGCTTACGGTGGAAAATATCCGCCCGATGTGCCGTTTCCACCCACGCTGCGGAACGAGCTTCATAATGATAGTAATTCTTATAAGCATAATCGTCGGAATGTTCCTGCCGTGGAAAAACATCGGTATAAGACTGCTGATGCAGCTTGTACTGCTTATCCCCGAAGCATCGATAGCATACGAGCTTATAAAGCTTGCGGGAAGATATGACAATATTTTCACAAAAATAATCTCCGCACCGGGACTTTGGCTGCAGCATATCACAACAAAAGAACCGAACGATAAGCAGATAGAGGTAGCTATAGCGGCGCTCACACCCTGCCTGCCGAAAGAGGACGAGGAAGATAAGTGGTAAGCGGGAACAATGCGTAATTCGTAATTCGTAATGCGTAATTATTTGCAGAGCTAAGATTTGTCCGGTACAGCGAAGCCAAGCAAAAGTTTCGTCCACCTTTTCAA
>URTF01000001.1 GCA_900550695.1 uncultured Ruminococcus sp. | reverse complement strand
AATCAAGCCCTGCATCATCTTCTTGTGAGTAGTCCTCCGGCTTTTCATCCATTTGTTCAATATATTGGATAGTTGGAGCGCATATAATCGCACCCGCCGATTCACCAATCATCAGTTTTCCCTTTGCCAATTCCTTCTTCAATAGCTCATCCGTTCCCGTTTTACGGAGCTGGTCCATAAGGAAGAAAGAATTTCCACCAGTAAAATATATCACATCCGCATCTTCAAAAACGGACTGTATCGTTAAATAAGCCTCCGTTGAAATATCAATTTCCGTTACGGCTGCTCCCAGTTTATTGAATAGCTTTCGAGCCGAGCCGACATAACCGGTATAGCCTTCACGCAGCGAAGCTGTGGGAATAAATGCGACTTTCTTGTTATCAATTTCTTCTTTTATCAAACTTCCTACACTTGAAAAGTGCGAACATAAAAACAGTTTCATCCATATCCTCCTTAATAAATCCCGATTTGTCGGACAGTCATATTTCCTTATTTTACAATTATGGGGTTCTCTGAAAACCTAAACAAAATAATACCTTGCGGTGAGGTGGTCAGAGATATGTCAGTGATCTTATCCGGTTTTTGCTAATGTGTAATTATTGAATTGGGTATGATAAAGACGGGGCTGTGGTTCTGCTTATTCAGAAGCCGCCATAATGCTTTAAGGTTTCCGCTGCGATTTCCGAGCCGACATTCATTGCCTTTTCAATATCATTTCCGAGCATATATGAGCAGACAAATCCGGCATGATAGCTGTCGCCGCACCCTGTCGTGTCAATTATGTTCTCAACTTTCACAGCCTGCACTCTGAATTCCTGTCCGTTAAAGTAGGTAACGCTTCCATGTTCTGCAAGTGACATATTGAACAGGCAGGGGTATTTATCCGATAATTCTCTGAACCTCGGCAGGAGTTCCTCCGAGCCGCTTATCATAAAGAAATCAACGTACGGAGCGTATCGTTCCATATCCGAAAAATCTCTGTATACATCAAAATCCACCGCAAGCTTAAAGCCGAGTGTTTTTTTCAGTTCGATCACCTGCGGAAAACACGATGCCCAGAAATGAACAAAAACTACATCGGAGTCTGACAGGACTTGGATCTCTGTATCATTCAGCACGAGGTTATCGAGAATTTTCCCGTTCCACGAATCATCTTTGTAATACCTGTCGCCCGATCCTGTAAGATAAGTCATATTATTTGCAGTCGGATATCTTTCATCGATGCGAATATGACTTTTATCAATATCGAGCTTTGATATTGCTTCCATTATCACTTCCGCATATTTATCTTTTCCGACAACACCGAGAAGTGTAACATCTATATCCCTGAACCGTGAGGCATGGGCGGCAAAATTCAATGCTTCGCCTCCTGGTCTGATCGTGTCGGTACCGTAAAAAACATCTGCACATAAACAAGGAAGTGCAGTCAGTCTGATCCTTTTCATTTTAAAACCTCATAAAATCCGATCTGTCGATAGACAATAATTTCTTTTATTCAATTATACACAAAAGCTGCGGGTCAGTCAAGGATTATCGGACAGGTTTTGCACAGCATTTCAATGCAATATCTGCGGGGCAAATTATTTATGCTTTGTTGCAAATCAACAAAAAGATATGTCGAAATGTGTTGATTTCTACAACGTTCAAAAAAACAGTTGCAAAACCGAGCATTTTTTGATAAAATAAGAATGTATCTTTATGCGCTTTTTTAAACGTTTACGGATATATCATTCAGTCGGGTCAAGGGACAATGGGGGAAGAGTTATGATAAAAAAGGATAAGGTCGGCAGAGTTGTTATCTATGACAGTCAGGACAGAATGCTGCTGGCAACCAAGTCGGTGTTTTTTCCGAAGGACTTTTTCCGTATCAAGGATCGTGACCTTGTTATGATAAAGGGTACGGGGCTTCCTCTTATTCCAAAAGATGAATACATAACCGCTGTTTTTGAATATATAAACGGCGTGCGAATGAAATACAAGACCTCGGTAGACCTTTCCACCGAGTATCAGATGAATTTTCACGTCGGTGACGGAATCGCACTTGAGGAAAGACGTGCTTCGTTCAAGATAAATACCGAATTTGAAACGACCTCGCCCTTCTATATCCGCAATGAGGAGCTTATAAACTTCGACAAGCCGCTGAATATCCACGTCTGCAACATCAATCTCGGCGGCGTTTATATGAAAACGAACTTCGATTTCGAGCCGGGGGATCAGCTTATGCTCGAGCTTTTCGGCGGAGATATGGAGCTTCTGACCGAGGTGCTTCGCATTCAGAATGTTATGGGAACGGACGTTGTTGACGGTTACGGCTGTCACTTCCTCAACATCTCCCAGTCGCAGGAGGAACGCCTTGCACGCTTCATTTTTGAATGTCAGATAGCGGAAAGAGAAAAGCTCAAACAGCGTCAGAATAAGGACTTTTGATCTATGGCAAAAATTATTGTTGTAACAAATCAGAAAGGCGGAGTCGGCAAGACGACGACCTGCGCCGCTTTTGCAGGCATCTTCCGCAGCAGAGGGAAAACTGTCCTCGCAATAGATATGGATCCGCAGGGAAACCTTTCGTTCTCACTCGGAACTGAGGACAGGGGATACACTATCCACGATGTGATGACGGGTGTATGCAATATCCGCAGCGCAATAAAAACTACGCACATCTGCGATGTTATAACGTCAAATATTCTTCTTTCGGGAAGCGAACTCGAACTTCCCGTCGAACACCGTGAGTTCATATTAAGGGAGATACTCAAAACCGTCCGTGACGAGTATGACTATATCATCATCGACACGCCGCCTGCGCTTTCGGTGCTTACGATAAATGCCTATACAGCGGCGGACGATCTCATTATACCGATGACACCCGAGATACTTTCGCTCCAAGGGATCGCACAGCTTCGGGAAACTATACTCGCCGTCAAGAAATACTATAATAAAAAGCTCAATATAAGGGGAATACTCCTTACAAAATATGTTAAAAATCAGCAGCTTGCGGATGAAGTTGCGGAAATGGCGGAGATAGTTGCAGAACAGCTCGGAACGGTCGTACTCGATACGAAGATATCCGTTTCCGTTGCAGCTGCCGAAGCGCCTGCGCATCAGGAGGTAATTACGACATATTCGCCGAACTGCCGTGCCGCAAGGGATTATGTAAAAGCCTGTGAATCGCTTTATCCCGAAATAGTTGTTGATAAAAAGAAAAGATAAGGAGGAATTTGTATGGCAGGCAGCACCGCAGCAAAGGTCACGCACAAGACCGATGCTGTCATGAAGCTTTTAACGGGAAAAAGCACTGCGACAAACCCGATAATCGATAACGAGTTCAAGCAGTCTGTCATAGAAATGCACACGAACACGCAGAAAGCCGCCGAAAAAGCCGAGCCTGAGACGAAACAGAGCGAAGCTGCCGAGATCTGCGTCAGCTCCGAGCTTATAACCGAGCTTTTGCCGATAGCATTGAAGAGATTCAACTGCTGTACCTGCGACAGATGCTTTGCCGAGGCAATGGCGGACGCTCTTGATGCTGTTCCGTACCTCTCCTGCAGGGTAAGAACGCCGCAGGACAAGAAAAAAGCGGACGAAATGAAGAAAAAATACACCCGCAGCGTTACAAATGAAATGGTAAAGCTCGCCATTGCACGGCGTGCTCTTCCGAAACATATATAAACACAAAGCTATACACGGATATCGTGCGTGCTTTGTGTTTTTTCTATTATCTGACAATAATAAGCTCTTTGGTACATTATTGTTAAAAATATACAAAATATCGATTATAAAACAGCAAAAATTTATAACTAAAAGCGGACGCTTTGTCGCTTTTGGAAAAAATTCATAGATTTAATAATAAAAAATTGTTACCGCTGTAGATATAAATTTTGCGATAACTCTTGAAATTTTTATTAAAAAGGTATATACTATGAATGGTGTATTATACCCTTTTAAAGGGGTAGTCTGCCATTTTTTGAAAGAACAGTCAGCGAATCAGACCAACATAGGAGGTATATCGTGGGACTTTTTGATAATAAGCTTCAGACCCTTTCCGAGCAGACGCTCGATGCGGCGTGGTATAAACAGCGTGTTATCTCAAACAATATCGCCAACGTTTCCACACCGGATTATAAAGCAAAAACCGTAAACTTCGGACTTGTGCTAAAAGAAGAGATGTGCAAGTGCAGCTACCATACGCCGACCGATAACGAAAGCGGAAAGGTTTCGCTCAAAGTCGCAACGACTTATGAGACCAACACCAACCAGCTTCTGAACGGCAACAATGTCGATATCGAAAAGGAACAGCTCGATCTTGCCGATGTTCAGTATCAGTACAGCGCACTTATGGATCAGATGAACAACAACTATTCGATGATACGCACGGCGATAACCAAGTAATGCCGCCGGCTTTGGAGGTACATAAATGTCATTCTTGAATTCACTCGATATAGGCGGTTCTGCACTTTCGGCGCAAAGGCTCCGAATGGATATCATCTCGCAGAATATCGCCAATCAGGGTACTTACAACACAGCGGTCGGCGAAGATCCGTACTGCCGTCAGCTTGTTGTTTTCTCCGAAAAGAAGACCTTCAGCGAGGAGCTGGACAAGTTCAATAACGAGGACGACGGTCCGAAGTATTCCCGCGGCACATATTATCTTTCGCACAAGAACAAATACAGATACTCGGGCGTAACGGTAACGCAGATAATTGACGACGATGCGCCGTTCGTTCCCGTTTACGACCCCGACAATCCGCTTGCGGACGAGGACGGATACATTTACCAGAGCAACGTTGACAACAGCAAGGAGCAGATGGATCTTCTCGCTGCGCAGCGCTGCTACGAAGCGAATGCTTCCGCCATTTCCGCAGTAAAGGCGATGCTCACAAAGGCAATGTCCCTCAACGGCAAATAAGGCAGGGAAGCCCTGCGGCAGGTTCGCGCCACGCTTATTTGCGTTGAAAAACGTATAGTCAATAAAATATTAAATGTAGGGGACGGGTTTCCCGTCCCGATTTACCTTGAATTTGTAATGTTCATGTTTCATATAAAGAAAGGCAGATAAAGATATGTTTATAGTTCCTATCTCGGGTGCGATCTCACCCGTACAGTCAGTTTTTGACAACGAGAACGGGCAGGTAAAAGAAATTACCGAAAGCACCCCTCAGTTCTCCGATGTTTTCAGGGAAGTTTTCAATGACGTTCAGGAGACCCAGCAGCAGACCAACATCGATGCTGTAAAGCTTATGCAGGGCGAAATTGACGACCTCCACACTATTTATAACAATATGACAAAGGCTTCGATAGCTGTCGAGACCTTCGTTGCGGTAAAGAATGCCGCTGTTGATGCTTACAATCAGGTCCTCCAGATCTCAATGTAAGCCATTTTATCTTTAATTCGGGAAGGAAAATTCGTAAATGGATATGAAGGAACAGCTTTCAAAGCTTTCAACTTCGTTCAAGCAGTTCTGGGCTGCCCAGGAGAAGAAAAGGAAGATAGCGTACATAGCGATACTCGTTGCGATAGTCCTTATCGCTGCGATCGTTGTTATAATCCTGAATAAAAAGGATTATACCGTCCTTTTTGAGGGACTCGAAGCGAGCGAGGCTTCGGAGATCGTCACTGCGATACAAGACCTCGGCTACGATGTCACGCTCAAAAGCGGCGGCACGATAATGGTACCTGCCGGAACGGAAAACGTTCTTACCATGGAAATGGCTATGAAAGGCTATCCGAAGAGTACCATCAACTACAATCTTTATACAAACAACATAGATATGTTCACCACCTCATCGCAGGAGAGAGAATATGCACGAATGGCTCTTGAAGAGCGTCTGAGCGCTATTGTCGGAACATTCGAGGGCGTTCAGAAAGCTACAGTCACAATATCTATACCCGAGCAGAAGAACACGGTCATCTCCTCCCTGCGCCAAGATCCGACCGCTTCGGTCACGGTATATCTTAACCCCGACTACAAGCTTACGGACAAACAGATAGTCGGTATAAGAAGCACTGTCAGAAACGGCTGTGTCGGTCTTACCGATGAGAATATCAGCATCGTTGACGGCTATGGCATACCGCAGATCGAGGGTGAGAACGAGATAGATGTTGTTGCCGATGAAACAAGAAAATTCGCTTTCAAGACAAATCTTGAAAATTCAATAAAGAACAAGGTGCTTGAACTTCTTATACCTGTTTATGGTGATGACGGCGTTTCCGTTGCGGTAAATGCAGTGCTGAACTTTGATAAAAAGGTTTCCGAGAACACCGATTATTCGGCTGACGGAAACGGCAATACGGGTGTTCTTCAGCATGGTGACGCTTCCGAGGCATCGGGTGGAACGACTGCAGACGGCGGCGTTGTCGGCGTTGAAACGAACGCTGACGATACTTACCCGACAGGTAATACGAACGGCACGGGTGCTTGGTCGGAAAATTCCGTTTCAAACACATACCTTGTCGATACATATAAAGAGCAGGTCGAAAAGGCAGGATATACGATCGACGGACTTTCGATCTCTGCCGTTATTTACACCGACTATATATCCGAGGCGCAGAAAGCTGATCTCGTGAACGTTGTTGCGAATGCAGGCGGAGTTAATCCGACGGTTGCTCAGGACGTTGTCACGGTCACGAACTTCCCGAAATTCGGCACACAGGCTGAAACCGAAACAGCTCCTGTCTACCTCTTCGGACTTACGCTCGATCAGCTCATCGCAGCTGCGGCAATACTCCTTATACTTCTTATTATCATTGTTGTTGTGCTTGTTATCACTTCGAGAAACGCCAAGAACAAGAGAGCGAAATTCGAGCAGCAGATACTTGCTTCCGAGGCGCTCGCAGGTGCGGACGGAGAGCCGATCGTCGATACCTTCACGATGGATCTCGAAGGCGCAAATCCTGCGGATATCCCGAGCCTTACAGCGGAGGAAGACACCAAGGAAGTCGCTATCCGCAGAGAGATCAGCGATTTTGCAAAGAACAGCCCGGAAATTGTGGCACAGCTGCTTAAAAACTGGATGAAAGACGAAACGGAGGAGTAAGCAATGCCTGATATCCAAGAACTTACAAACCTGCAGAAGGCAGCTATCGTTGTTACATCGATCGGTGCGGAGAATGCTGCTTACGTTTACAAACGCCTTTCCGATGATGATGTCGAAAGGCTCACATACGAAATTTCAAGCCTGCCTTACCTCGAGGCGAATGTCGTCGATTCGACTCTTAACGAATTCTACGAGCTTTGCCTTACCCAGAAGGTTATCTCCGAGGGCGGCATTGAATATGCAAGAAGTATTCTTGAAAAGGCTTATGGCGTTGAACAGGCAAACAAGCTCATGGAGCGTGTTTCCAAGTCGATGCAGACGAAAGCGTTCGAGTTCGTCAGAAAATCCGACTACAAGAACCTGCTTGCTATCATTCAGAACGAAAATCCGCAGACTATCGCTCTTGTACTTTCTTATGTCAAGTCCGAACAGGCTTCCGCCGTGCTTCAGGAGCTGCCTAAGGAAAAGAGGGTCGAAGTTGTTGAAAGAATTGCGAAAATGGAATCGGCATCGCCTGAAACCATTCATTCAATCGAAGAAACTCTCGAAAGAAAGTTTGCCGCAGTCGTTTCAATGGATCTTACCACGGTCGGCGGCGTAAACTTCGTTGCCGATATCCTCAACAAGGTCGACAGAGGAACAGAAAAGCACATCTTCGACGAACTCTCCTCGAAAGACCCTGCTCTTGTTGAAGAAATCAAGAAGAAGATGTTCGTATTCGAGGATATCCTCGGACTCGACTCTATGTCCATTCAGCGTTTTATCAGAGATGTCGAAGCGAAGGATCTTGCTGTTGCTATCAAAGGCTCAAATGCCGAGGTCGCAGCGGCTCTCTATGCGAATATGCCGCAGAGAATGCAGGAATCCATTCAGCAGGAGATCGAATATCTGCATAACGTTCGTATGCGTGACGTTGACGAAGCTCAGCAGAGAATTGTTGGCATCATAAGACACCTCGAAGAAGAGGGCGAGCTTGTTATCGGCAAGGGCGGAGAGGACGAGATAATTGCTTAAAATATACAAACCCCAGTCGTACAGCTTTGGTGCGTCGCAGCCCGTCAAGATCGACAATACGGTCATTCTTCCGGGAGAGGAAAGCGCCGAACAGCAGCGTTCCGCTTGTGAAGAGCTTGAACAGCAGAAACAAAGGGAAGCTGCCGCTAAAGAAGCGGAATTCCGTGCCGCAGTCGATCGTCAGGTCGCAGCGGCTGTTGAGGATTACCGCATAAGAACAGAAGCCGCACGGTGCGAGTTGATCGAAAACGCAAAGCTTGAAGCGAAAAATATAGCCGAGGATGCCCGAAAAACCACTGCTGCCGTTATCGAAAAGGCAAACAAGGAGTGCGCTATCTTAAAGGAAAAGGCAAAGGCCGAGGGCTTCAAAGAGGGCTATGACGAGGGCAAAAAGCAGTCGCTCGAAAAGTGCAGAAAGTATGTTGACGCTTCCGCACAGCTCCTTTCCGATATAAATTCGCACAAGGACGCATACTTCCTCGACAACGAGAACGAAATGCGTGAAACGATGTGCGAAATGCTTGAAAAGATCACGGGCGAGGAACTCAAAGTCAACCCCGAGGTCATTGAGAGCATTATCGGGAACGCCGCAAAAAGCTTCCGAAACTCCGATTATATAAAAATTTCGCTTGCGCAGGGTGAGGTCTCAAAAGAACTCAAGACCGATGCAAAGCTCATCAAACAGATAATCCCTTATATCAAAGATATTGAAATAGAAATTCTTCCCGATGCCGAGGACGGCACTGTTATCCTTGACAACGGCGAAGAGATACTCGATGCATCAGTTCCGACCCAGCTTGAATTCCTCAAAGAGATAATGAAGAATACAAGGGGCGAAGAATGACGAGGAGATAACCCGAATGAACTTTAACGCTATCCGTGAAAACGTCAGAAACGCCGATCTTTACAGGCACATGGGAAAAATTGAAAAGATCATCGGTATGACTGTCGAAGCCACGGGACCCGAATGTAACATCGGCGATGTCTGCCGCATATTTCGCAAAGGCTCGGACGAGTTCATTTACGGCGAAGCGGTCGGCTTCAACGAGGGAAAGGTCGTGCTGATGCCTTATACCGACATCGACGGCATAGGCCCCGGATCGATAGTTGACAACACGGGCAGACAGCTTGAAGTCAGAACGGGCGATGCACTCGTCGGACGGATCATCAACGCTATCGGCGAACCGATAGACGGCAAAGGACCTATAGAAACTACCGATACCTACCCCATTGCAGGAAATCCCGTAAATCCGCTCACCCGACCGAGGATAGATGACATTATCCCGTTCGGCGTAAAGGCGATAGACGGTCTGCTCACAATAGGCAGAGGTCAGCGTATGGGTATCTTCGCAGGCTCGGGTGTCGGAAAATCAACGCTCCTCGGTATGATAGCGAGAGAAGTCGAGGCTGACATCAACGTTATCGCACTCGTTGGAGAGCGTGGACGAGAAGTGCTTGAATTCATCGAGCGTGACCTCGGGGAAAAGGGAATGGCAAGGTCAGTCCTTGTCGTTGCGACCTCCGATCAGCCCTCGATGATGAGAAATAAATGCCCCATGACCGCCACGGCGATCGCCGAATACTTCAAGGATCAGGGCAAAAACGTCCTGCTGATGATGGATTCGCTCACACGATATGCTATGGCACAGCGTGAGATAGGTCTTGCAACGGGCGAAGCGCCTATAGCAAGAGGCTACACGCCGTCAATTTACACCACAATGCCGAAGCTGCTTGAAAGAGCGGGAAACTTTGAAAAAGGCTCGATAACGGGCATCTACACCGTTCTCGTTGAGGGCGATGATACCAACGAGCCTATCTCCGATACGGTCAGAGGTATCATTGACGGTCATATCATTCTCTCCCGTAAGGTTGCGGCGAAGAACCACTATCCTGCGATAGAGATACTTGAATCGGTATCCAGACTTATGTCCGAGATCGCCGACAAAAAGCATAAGGACAATGCAGCAAAGCTGCGAAATCTCCTTTCGGTCTATAACGCAAATTACGACCTCGTTTCGATCGGCGCATACAAAAAGGGAACAAATCCTGCGCTCGATGAAGCGATAAGAAAAATAGACAAGATCAACGCATTTTTACAGCAGAAAACGGACGAGGCGTTCTCTTTTGACGAAACGCTGAAGCTGCTCGAAGAAGCTGTAAAATAACTCCCCGGGAGGTAATCATTCTTGAAGCGGTTTGAATTTTCACTAAACAAGCTTATGGGTTATAAAAAACAGGTGCTTGACAGAGAAAAGAACAATCTCGCTCACCTGCGAATGCAGCAGCAGCAGATGCAGGAGGAAAAAATGCAGCTCGAAGCCAAGCTCAGACGCTCGGCGGACGAGTTCAGAGAGCTTTCGGGCAAGGGCATAACCGTTATGCAGATAACGATGTTCAAAAGCTATCACCAGTCGCTCCGTATGCAGATAAAGGAGCTTGAAAATTCGATAGAGGAAATGGAGAAAAAGGTACAGCGCCAGCTCGGCGTTGTTATCGATGCGACAAAGGAAGTTTCCTCGCTCGAAAAGCTTGAAGAAAAGCAGCTTGAAGAATACAAATTCAAGGTGCAGAAAGCGGAAGAGCAGTTCATTTCCGAATACGTTATGAACAGCGCATACAAATAGCAGGGATGCCCTGCGGCAGGTTCGCGCCGCACTTCACTTCGTTACGCTTAGTTTGCGTTGAAATTGGGTTCGTGGTCGCGAATAGGGTTTGTTGGGCGGTCTGTTTGACTGTATTGGCAGGGATACCCTGCGGCAAAATAAAACCAATGTAGGGGACGGGTCTCCCGTTCCGTTCGGCAAATGCGTTAAATCGGGACGGGAAACCCGTCCCCTACAGAAAATAGATTTAAACAAATTGCAACACGATAAAACTATCTCCGCGGCAGTAAATTTATTTATACAGCAAACGTGCGGAGCGCAGCGAAGCGTGGCGTGAATTTGCAGCGGGGCTTCCCCGCCCCACTGAAGGGAGGTGAAAATTATGGATATAAGCAGCATTCTCAATATCGGTATGGGCGTAAATGCTCCCGACTTCGGCTCGGTCGATGCAAACGCGGCTTCGGAAATAAGCTTCGGCGACATTCTCGGCTCGGCTGTAACATCGAATACACCCGTTGACGATATCACGCAGGAAGTTGACATTACCGAAGATGCGAACGATGACAAAAACACCTTTTCAAAGCTTGTTTCGGAGCTTGCGCAGGACGTTTCCAACGCAGACAAAAGCGTTATCGATGCAGCGGTGAAAATGATGCTCTCGGTCGGAAATGCGGCTGAAAAGCTTATGTACGGCACTTCGGACAGCTCTTCGCAGAACGACGGCGAAAATACCGACGTTATCAATATTCTTTCCAATATGATAAAGTTCGTGACCTCGCAGGACGGCGAAGATTTCGTTTCGGACGAAGAAACGGGACTTGCACTCACGCTCGGGGATATCTCGGCGGTGCTTGAAACGGGTCTTTCCGAGGGAAAGTCGGCAGATGAGATCGCAGACGAGATGAAAAAGCTTGCGGAAAGCGATGATACCGACCTTACGGCTCTCGCAAACGCAGTCGTTTCTATGATGGATATGATGCCTGCCGTCACGAACGGGGAAACCCTTGATGAGATCCCTTTTGAAGCAGCGGCAAAGGCAGCTTCGGTGACGGAAGTTCTTTCCTCCGATACAGCACCGATGCAGAAAGCGGAAACGATAGTGTCCGTCCTCGAAAACAAGACGGAATTTAACGACCTGCCTTCCTTTGAAAGCTTTCAGAACGCTTTAAAGCTCGCACTTTACGGCGATAACAGCACGGAGAACACGGCAGCGGCAGACGCCTCATTTGCTGCACTGCACAAAACAGCGGCATTCGCAAGAATAAACGATGTTTCGGCTCAGATAAGTGTCATTGCAGGTTCGGACGATAACAGCGCAGAGCAGACAGCGGCAAACGTTGTACTTACGGCGCAGAACCCCGTTCAGACGAATATTTTCGCCGATATCGAGATACCGACAGACACAGTTGAGGTCTACAAAGAGCTTGCGGATTTTGCAGTCCGTCAGATAACGCAGAGCGTCAGCGAAAATGTGCAGAACGGTACAGTCCGGGAGCTTGTGGTGGTTCTTAAACCCGAAAACCTCGGCGAAGTTGCGGTCAAGGTAACTTCCGATACATCGGGCGCAGTTTCCGTAGTCCTCGCAGCTTCAAATGAAGAAGTCGGCAAGGCGCTCGCAGCGAACACGGCAGCACTTACCGAAAGCTTTGCAAAGCAGAACGTTGACGTTCGGAATGTGGACGTTGTTGCTCCCTCGGAGGCGGCCTCCTATATGGGACTTGACTTCTCGAACCAGAGCTTTAACCGTCAGAACGGTGACGCTTCACAGAGCGAAAGCACAAACGGCGGACGTATCTCGGGCATTGCAAAGGCTGATGACGAAGCGGAAAGCGGAGTTACGGCAGCAAGAAAACTTTTAAAGGAGGCAAAATTATGGCTAACAGCTTAGGAAACCTTTCGATCGACTCGACGGGCGGTGCTTACTCAAAGTACAGCAACAAGGTCGTTGATACGACAAAGGGTGACGAAGCTACTTCCTATATGAACTTTGACGACTATCTTAAGGTACTCGCAACTCAGATGTCCAATCAGGACTTCAACGACCCTATGAGCGATACCGATATGCTCCAGCAGATGTCGTCCTATTCGATGCTTGAAGGCATCAAGAACATGACCTCACAGTCCAATATAAGCTATGCGACAAACCTTGTCGGAAAGGCTGTAACGGTCAATGACGGTCACGATTATGACACGGGACTTGTAGAATCCGTAGTCGTTTCGGACGGTACGCCTTACCTCGTTGTAAACGGCAGCAAGTATGAGGTTTCGACAGTTTCAAACGTTACTTCTTCCGATATCTACAATCTTCTCTCGAAGCTTATCGGTCAGGAAGTCAATATCAACGGTTCTTCCGAGGGCGAAGTGATCGCAAGCGGCAAGGTAACTAACGTTCTTGTTCTCGACGGAAACGCTTATGTTATCGTTGACGGAAAGGACAAATATCCGCTCAAGGACGTTTCTCTCAAAAAGACAGAGGGTACTGATGAAAGCGGCAAGGACGATACTTCCGATAATACCGGAAACGGCACGGAGGGAGCATCAAACAGCACAACGACAGACACTGCCGTTCAGAAAGCTGAAACGATGGCAAGCTATATGGCTCAGTCGGACGCTCTGTTCAGCGAGCTTATGGGTACTATCGATTCTATCAGCGGTACTGAAACAAAGTCGCAGAGCGTTATAAACAACCTCAAGCCGAACCTTGACGGTTATGAAACGGTAACGGTAACAAAGCTCGATATCCCGAACTATGCGGCGGCTTACATTGCACAGTATGAGGATCTTCAGGATCTTATCCTGCCGAATCCAACTTATGCGGATACAAACAACAGCACGGTGCAGAACGACCTTAATGCGGATACTTTTAATGGTACGCTTTACGGCAGCACCTATTCCGAACCGACAAATACCTCAAATTCATCCGAAAGAACGACCCTCAGATCGGGTCAGTATGATGTTTCGCTCACGACAGGCAATTTCTCTTCTGTTGTAAACGCATCAAGAACAGGCAGACTTGCATCTACACTTACAAATGAGCAGGTCTACAATATTATTTCAAGCGGCGAATACAGCACAAGATACAGCCAGAAATACGGTCTTGAAGTTTATTCCGATTCAAAGCCGGGCATTTCGACCGCCGATTGTGAACCGCACAGACTTGATGCAGACAAATACCCCGAACAGGCGGCTCTTGCAGATGCTCTCGGAACAAGAATGTATGATATCAAGTTCATCAACAACAGAGCTATCACTTCAAGGATCGACACCTCAAGAGTTATCGGCAAGACTATCAGCGGCAGAGAGATCTCCGAGATCGGTTACTGCGGCATCGGCAGACTTGGCGAAGTTGTTACTTTCAAGGACGGCAAACAGCGTGTTGAGATACTTCTTGACAATGGCAATTCAGGCTGGCTCGAAACCTCCGGCAAGTATACTATCGACCAGATCATCAATCAGCAGGTCGGAGATGACGTTACTCCGTTTGAAGTTTCGATCGCTTACTATGCAACTTCACAGTCAGCTCAAAACTTTGAAAAGCTCAGGCAGAATCTTGCCGCAATGGGAGTAAGCTTTGCCGAATGATCGAAAGGACGGTGTTTCAGGGTGCTTATCAGCGAACTGATGCAGTCGAGAGGCATTACCTCGGTCACGACAGGCAAAGCCGGCGGATACAATGTTCCGAAGACTTCCCCCGAGGACGGCGGTTTTGCAAAGGAACTGCAAAGTCAGCTTGACGAAAAAAGGCGCACTGAACAGATCGGACAGAGCGGAGTGGTCTTTTCCAAGCATGCTCTTGAGAGGATATCCGAACGCCGGATCGATATCGAAAACGGCGATACTCTTGAACGGCTCAACAAGGCTGTCGAGCTTGCGGGCGAAAAAGGCTCGAATGACGCACTCGTCATGATCGGCTCAAATGCTTTTATCGTCAGCATAAAAAACAACAAGGTCATCACGACCCTTTCTGCAGATGATATGCAGGGAAATATTTTCACAAATATTGATTCAACTGTTATAATGTAAAACAATTGCTATGCGAGAAAAAGATCGGACCTTAACGGAGATCAGGATTGCCCCGACTGACCTGACGGGCATAACGCATAGTTTGAAACAACTTTAAGGAGTGTAATTAAATGGTTAGATCTCTTTATTCAGGCGTTTCGGGACTTACCTCCCACCAGACCAAAATGGACGTTATCGGTAACAATATCGCCAACGTTAATACTTACGGCTTCAAATCCTCCAGAGCATCCTTCAGCGACGTTTTCTATCAGTCCGTAAAGACTGCCGCTGCAGGTACAGAGAGCTTTGCCGGAAACAATCCTTCCACAGTCGGCTACGGTACGCAGGTTGCATCTATCGACAGAGATATGTCACAGTCCTCGTTCCAGTCCACCAACAGGACCCTCGACCTCGCTATCAGCGGCGATGGCTTCTTCGCAACGGGTGCATTCTCCTCAGGTGCAGACGGCGGCGCTCCCGACCTCACAGCCTCACCCGACTCTATCACATATACAAGAAACGGCAACTTCGGCATAGACAGCTTCGGAAACCTTGTTTCCAACAACAACAGATTTGTCCTCGGTACAAAAAACACTCTTGAGGGCCTTCTCAAAAACAGCGACCTGAGTGCGCAGGAACTTCTTAAGACTACTCTTGAAGATACCAACGGCGACGGTCAGGTCAACTCCACCGACTATACTTACAACAACACTATCAATGTAAATGATCTCATCGCAGACGCTTACGGCATTTACACCGACCCTGCGACCGGATACCTCTACACCAACAGAGCTCCGGTTGCCGTTGAAAAGGATGGCGTTGTTGTTGGCTACAAGCAGGGCGAAGTTGCAAAGGATGCTGACGGAAAGCCGATCTACTATCTCTGCGATATCAAGGGCAGCTATGTTACAAAGGAACTCGGCGATGAAGCTGACAAGCACCTTTGCTTTTTCCAGTACACTATGCAGGATCCCGACGACGAGGACAGCAAGACCGCTATCACTCCGCAGTATCTTGTGAAGAATGATACCGAGTGGGAAGTTACCGAATATGACGGAGATCCCCCGGCAAAGCCTGACGGACAGGATGACGGTGACGATTATCCTCTCGGCGATTACGCTGTAACGGGCAAATTCACATATGCTGACCTTGCTGCATTCACTATAGGTTCTGACGGTGTTATCACAACTACCTATAACAATACGCTCAAGGCTATCGCACGTGTTGAGATCACTGTTTTCGACAATCCGGAGGGTCTTACCGAAAACGGCGACACAAGCTTTTCCGAAACGGCTGCCTCGGGTTCGGGCAAGGTAAAGAAGGCAGGCGAGCAGGGCGCAGGCACTATTGCATCCAACAAGCTCGAAATGTCCAACGTTAACCTTGCGCAGGAATTCTCCGATATGATCGTTACGCAGAGAGGTTTCCAGGCTAACGCAAGAATTATCACGACCTCCGACTCGATGCTCGAAGAACTCGTAAACCTCAAGCGATAAGCGCAGGGAAGCCCCTGCAGGCAGTTCGCGTCACGCTCCGCTTTGCTGCGCTTGTTTTTGTTGGAAATTGGTTTATGTTCGCGAATATAGTTTTTTGACAGTCGGGCATTTTACAAGGTGTGGTGGATGCACCTGCAGGCGGTCTGAGTCACACTCCGCTTGGCTTTGTTGATAAACCGATCGGTGCATCGGCATAATTAACGCATGATATTTTTCCTTCGGTCGGCAGTTCTGCCCGTCAGAGCTGCCCGTCCGCAGGTATAAAGGTGAATAGGATATGATATTGGTAACAAGACTTAACGGGACTCCGCTCATGCTCAATGAAGAATTCATTGAAGCGGCAGAGGAAACCCCCGATACCGTCGTCACGATGATGAACGGTCACAGATATATACTTAAAGACAAACTCGATGAGATCATCGAAAAATCGTTTGAATTCCGCCGTATGAGCGGCGCTGGCAATGAATGATCCGAGCGGTGCTCGTTTAGAATAGATATGAAATCAAGGAGGATATCTGTCAAATGAATATTTCAGGTTTGATCGGTCTGGTTATTGCACTCGGACTTATAGTTTGGGGAATTATGACGGGAGGAAGTCTGCAGAACTTCTGGGATCCGGCTTCGGTCGCTATCGTTCTCGGCGGTACGATCGGCGCACTCATTTTTACATATCCGTTTTCGGTAATTAAAAATACGGGCAAGATGCTCAAGATCGCATTTATGCCGAAAAAATACGATCCCGAGGACTACATTGCCCAGATGGTCGAGCATTGTAAGACTGCACGTATGAAAGGTATTCTTGCGCTCGAAGAAAGTGCAAATGCCTGCACAGACCCGTTTATGAAGTCTGCGCTTATGCTCATTGTCGATGCCAATGAATCGGACAAGATAAAGTCAATGCTCGATGACTCGATCGACTTTATGTGTGAGCGACATGAAAATAACTACGCTATGTGGGTAAAGGGTTCAGCCGTTGCTCCTGCGATGGGAATGGTAGGTACGCTCATAGGTCTTATCAATATGCTTAAGGGAATGGATGTAACGAGTTCCGATTCGGCTTCATCGCTCGGTCTTTCGATGTCCACTGCCCTTATCACAACGTTCTACGGCTGTATTCTTGCCCATGTTTTCTGCGGACCTATCGGAAATCTCTGCAAATACAACCACAATCAGGAAATACTCTGCCTCCAGATCATCGAAGAGGGTACACTCGCTATCGCAGCAGGTGCTAACCCGAGATACGTTGAAGAAAAACTCCGCATGATGCTCCCTGCGACCGCAAAACCTAAGGCAGGCAAGACATCTTCGGCTGAATAACAGGCTGTCTGTCGAATTTTGGACATTCTTGACAAAAGAAATTTTGAAAAATTCTGCTTTTTTGCAAAAAAACTATGGAAATTTGTTAAGAAATGTGGTATAATTATTTGAAATCTATTTTTAATGCATTGAATTGCAGAATTTTCAAATACTAAAAGTTATATTTTTTCGTTTTTTTACTGTGAGGTGATTTTTGTGGCTCGCAAACGCGGCGGAAATGAAGAAGAAGGCGGCAGCTGGATGGACACCTATGGTGACATGGTAACTCTGCTTTTAACGTTCTTCGTTCTTCTGTTCTCAATGTCATCTATGGATACAAGCAAGTGGCAGTATATTGCCGAGGCATTTTCAAAGGGAAAAATTTCCGATACCGATATCCGTGTGGTCGGCGAACCCGACCCGAACAACGATCCCACAGCTGTTTATGACGATACTATCCCCGAAGTCGATAACGAGGACGAACAGATCGTCGATTTTGAAGATTTCTTTATGTATCTTAAAGAAGTGGTCGTTTCAAACGACCTTTCCGACAGCGTGAGCGTTGAAATGTCCGATACGGGCGTTTATATGCGATTCAGAGATAATATTTTCTTTGCGGGTGACAGCGATGTCCTCCTCGATGAAGGTAAATTTATCCTTGATATAATTTCCGACGGCATACGTTCGATAAACGAACTCGTCTATGCCATAAAGGTCAGCGGACATACCGCTGCAAGCGCAGCTTCAAACGTGAACGAATGGGATCTTTCTTCGGGAAGAGCCAATTCCGTTATCAAGTATATGATAAGCCTTGATGCCTGCGACTCGGACAAGTTTTCCTCCGCAGGATACGGAAAGAACCGTCCGCTTGAAGATAACTCTACAGAAGAGGGCAGACGTCAGAACCGCCGTGTTGAGATCGTCTTTATCCGAAATGATATGGACTTTACCAAACCGGATGTCCTCAACGAGCTGCTCCAGCTTGAATTCGGTACGAACTTTGTACTCCCGTCAGGTTCGGAAGGCTCGTCTATGGTTGACGGAAACACTGCTGACGATGCTGATGCAGAGGTCATAACTCCTGCGGATACGGGAAGATCCGATCCCGATAAGACCTATGTTTCCAAGGAGGATGCTATCAACGAAATGAAAGAAAGCAAGGCTGCCGTTCCTGCGGCAGAATGATAAATGAACAGACCGACTTTTCAGTCTGACGGAAAGGAATGATCCGAATATATGGCTGACATACTGTCGCAAAGCCAGATCGACGCTCTTCTGAACAGCTTTTCGGAAGAGGGCGCTAAAGCTTTGGACGAGATCGAGGAGCAGTCAAGCGAGAAAAAAGTCAAGACCTATGACTTTAAAATGCCGAAAAAGTTCACCAAGGAACAGCTCAAAACTATTGACGGCATTTTTGAAAACTATTCCCGTGTGCTGTCCTCCTATCTGACAGGTCTGCTGCGCGTTTACTGCAAGGTGGAGGTCATCCAGACCGAAGAGCAGCTCTATTACGAGTTCAACAACGCTCTTCCCGATTATGTAATGATGTCTATGGTCAATATGGGGATCATGGACGATGACGTACTTGAAACGAGCTGTATTATCCAGCTTTCAAACCCTATCAGCTTTACAATGATGGACAGACTTATGGGCGGTGCGGGAAGCTATACCGACCAGTCGAGGGACTTCACCGAGATCGAAGTCGAACTCCTGACGACCGTTCTTAAACGAATGGCTGCTCTGCTGAAGGAACCGTGGGGAAGCTACATAGACGTTAACCCGTCGCTCACTTCGGTGGAAACAAACTCACGAGTCGTTCAGCCGTTCTCTCCCGATGAAGTAGTTATAATCGTAATGCTCGAAGTCGAGATAAAGGACGTTAAGAATACTATTTCAATATGTATCCCTGCAATGGGTCTTGAATCGATAATGGCGAAGTTCGGCGATAAATGGTCAAGAGGCACTAAAAAGCTTGACCCGAAACGTGAGAACGAGAGAAAGCTCTCGCTTATGGATGCGATCAAGGACTCCGACCTTAAGATCGACGCTGTACTCTGCGAAACAACGCTTGATCTTTATGACGTTCTCACTCTTCAGGAGGGTGACGTTATACCGCTCAATATTCCGATAGACAGCAATATTACCGTTAAGATCGGGAATAATCTCTGGTTTGACGGCAAGCTTGGCATAAAAAATAACAAGAAAGCCGTTAAAATCGATAATATATACAAAGAATTGAGGTAAGAGCAATAATGAGTGATGAAAAACTTGTTGACGGATTCGGCGAAGTCGAGAAAGACGCCATCGGTGAGATAATGAACATCACCATGGGTTCGGCCGCAACGGCTGTATCCAATCTCCTCTCGGCTAAAGTGTGGATCACAACCCCGACAGTTACCGTCATGAGCGCAAAGGATCTCTCGTTTCCGGAACTTGAGCCTTCGATCATGGTCAGGATCAAATACATACAGGGCGTTTCGGGACAGAACGTTCTCGTTCTCAAACAGAACGATGTTCAGCTTATTCTCGATCAGCTCATGGGACTGCCGCTCGAGGTCACGGACGATTTCAAATTCGATGAAATGAATATTTCCGCCGTCTGCGAAGTCATGAACCAGATGATGGGTGCGGCTGCGACGGCTCTTTCGGAAATAATTGATACGACCGTTGATATTTCAACTCCCGAAGCTATCGTTGAGGACAGTCAGAAACTCATCTCCGATCTATATGATGTCAACGGCGCTGAAAACGTAGTAAGCATCAAGTTCAACCTTACTATTGACGGCGTTATAAATTCCGAGTTCATTTCCGTTCTTACGATAGATCTTGCAAAGGAAATGGCTGAAAAGATGATGGCAGGCTACAGCGCAGCTGCCGATGAAACAGTATCCGCAGCTCCTGCTGCCGATACCCCGTCCGAACCTGCATCAAGCGGATCAACGCTCTCGCAGGCAGAGATCGAAGCACTTCTCGGCGGTGCGGGCAGCACGTCAGCTCCGGCACCGCAGCCGACACCGACACCGACACCGCAGCCGATGCCTCAGCAGCCAATGCAGACAGCTCCTCAGCAGACCGTACAGCAGCAGGCTATGCCGAACGGTATGCCGCAGCAGCCGATGCAGGGTATGCAGCCTAATATGCAGGGTATGTACGGCTACGATCCGAATATGCAGCAGTACGGTATGTACGGTCAGATGCCGCAGGGACAGCCGATGCCGAATATGTATCCTCAGCAGCCCTATGGCTATCCTCCGCAGCAGCCGCAGATGAACATTCAGCCCGTTCAGCTCCAGAGCTTTGCTACATATAATAACACTTCGCTCAATAAGGAACAGAACGATAACCTTAAGCTTCTTATGGGCGTTCCGCTCAACGTCAGCGTTGAGATCGGCTCAACGACCAAAAAGGTCAAGGAGATACTTGAGTTTACACAGGGTACGATCATCGAGCTTGAAAGACAGGCAGGTGCGCCCGTTGATATCGTTGTAAACGGAAACCTTATCGCAAGGGGTGACGTTGTTGTTATCGACGATAACTTTGCTGTAAGAATAACTGAAATAATCAGATCCAAATTCTTGGATAATTTAGGTAAGGAGTAATTAATTATGGATAAGAAAATTATGCTTGTTGATGACGCCGCATTCATGAGAATGATGATCAAGGACGCTCTCACAAAGAACGGTTATACAAATATTATCGAAGCCGCAGACGGTGAGATCGCCTGCACAAAGTATGCCGCAGAGCACCCCGACCTCGTTATCATGGATATCACAATGCCTAACAAGACCGGTATCGAAGCTCTCAAGGACATCAAAACAAGCGACCCTGCCGCAAAGGTTGTAATGTGCTCCGCTATGGGTCAGGAAGCAATGGTTGTCGAAGCTATCAAGCTCGGCGCTCTCGACTTCATTGTAAAGCCTTTCAAGCCGGACAGAATTCTCCAGACAGTTCAGAAGGTTCTTGGCTGATCGTTTTAAGAGAGGACGGCAACAGTGCCAAATGTTTTGATGATGATCTGCTCCCTGCTCGGAGTGATCGGACTTATCTTTCTTGTTTATTACGGAACAAGATGGCTCAATAAAAAATTCCGCAGCAACGGCTGGAACGGCTTGGAGCGAGGAATAAAAATAATCGACTGTATCGGCGTTGCGCAGGATAAGCAGCTCCTTGTTGTCAAAGTCGGCAAAAAGGGTATGCTTCTGGGCGTTGCTCCGAACAGCATCACAAAGCTCTGCGATATCGATGATGATGATATCAGCGATATGCAGAGGGAAACAGAGGAAAATTCCTCCGTTTCGTTCTCGGATAGCTTGAAAAAAGCTTTCTTTAAGAAAAATACAGCGGAAAACGGCTCGGCTCGGGAGGACGGTAAGGAAAACAATGAGAAAAATGATTTCTGATGCCAAGGCTTCTCTGCCGATAACGGTCTTTATCGCAGTGGCGGCTGCAATAGCGGCAATGCTCATATTTGCGCCGCTCAATGCACACGCAGAGGACGGGATAACGGTCACGACCACTGCGCCTGCGACCGAAATATCGATCGAAACCACGATACCGAACGTTGAGACCTCCGTTCCGCAGCAGACCCAGACGCTCCAGAACCCCGAAACGCAGGTTCAGGAGCAGCAGGACGATGAGCTTCCTTACGAAACGCCCAAAACGGACGATGAAGCGCAAAGCCTGCTTGATCTGCTTGACATAAATAATTCCAGCACAGTTGACCTCATTCTCCTGATAACGATATTGTCGCTCGCACCGTCAATTCTTGTGATGCTGACCTGCTTTACAAGAATAATCATCTCATTCTCGCTCCTGCGAAATGCGATGGGCGTTCAGCAGACTCCTCCGAATCAGGTGATGATAGGTCTTGCGTTGTTTTTGACGATGTTTATTATGAAGCCCGTTTTGTCCGAGATGAACGAGGTGGCGTATGTGCCGTACAAGAACGGCGAATATACGATAACCGAGGCTGCGAAAGAAGCCTCCGTTCCGCTCAAAACGTGGATGCTCAAAAACACATCGAACGAATCGATGAATTTCTTCCTCGAGCTTTCCGATACGGAGATAGATGCCGAAACGGAAGAGGAGTTCATCGAAAAAGTCAGCTTTACCACAGTCGTGCCTGCATTTATCCTCAGCGAGATAAAGATCGGCTTTGAGATCGGTTTCCTTATCTACATACCGTTCCTGATAGTCGATATCGTTGTTTCAACGCTGCTGATGTCAATGGGTATGATGATGCTTCCGCCGACAACGATCTCGATACCGTTCAAGATACTGCTTTTCGTGCTTGTGGACGGCTGGTCGCTGCTCACGGCATCGCTCGTGAACGGATTCAATCCGCTCGGAACATAGTCGGAGGCAGGGTATGACGCAGGATATAATTTTACAGGTCTTCCGTGAATGTCTGCTGCTTTGCATAAAGCTCGGCGGTCCGCTCCTCCTTGTGAGTATGGCAGTAGGTCTGGTGATCTCGATTCTCCAGGCGGCAACGCAGGTGCATGAGCAAACGCTCTCATTCGTGCCGAAGCTGCTTGTTATAGCTGTTATGCTGCTGCTTATGGCACCTTTTATGATGAATGCGATGAATGATTTCTTCTATGAGATATTCGATATCATTGCAAAGGTCAGCAGCCAGACAGTCCTTTAAAAACGGGAGGGCAGAATGGATTTTTACAGCCTCCTGTTCGATAATTTTGAAACAAATCTCTTGGTCTTTTCAAGAGTTCTCGGCATTTTTGCCTTTAATCCGATACTTTCGCGAAGAAACATTCCTCAGATAGTAAAGGTCGTCTGCTGCATACTTATAACGATGATAGTTATAATGGTGCGGCAGCCCGAACCCGTCGAAACGGGAACGGTGATAGGCGTTTACCTTGCGATGCTGCTGAAAGAGGGCTTCGTGGGAGCGGTGCTCGGTTTTATTACCGATATGTTTTTCTACAGCGTCCAGATGAGCGGCGAAATAATGGATATGCAGTCGGGTCTTGGCATGGCTAAGGTCTTTGACCCCGGCACGAACCTCCAGATGTCAATAATGGGTTCGTTCGTCAGCTTTATGATGTATCTCTATTTCTTCGTGATAAACGCTCATTTGACATATATAGAGCTTTTCGTAAAGTCGTTCGATATCATTCCGCTTGGGTTTGAGGGCATAAACCCCGACCTTGGCATTTCGATAGTCGGATATTTCAGCGTTGTGCTTACGCTCGTGCTGAAAATTGCGATGCCGCTGATAGTTTCGCAGACGATACTTCAGTTCTGTGTAGGCGTTCTGATGAAATCTGTTCCGCAGATACAGATAATGGTCATAAATATTCAGTTAAAGGTGGGCTTCGGCTTCCTGATACTGTTCCTTGTGGCTGTTCCGCTGTCGGATCTTATCGAAAAGTTTATGAATACTTGGCTTGAGACCCTTGAGGGCGTTCTTCCCCTCATACCTGCATAGTCCCGAGGGGGGAGAATAAATGGCTGAAAGCGCAGGCGAGAAAACCGAAAAGGCGACCGAACATAAACGGCGTGAGGAGCGTAAAAAGGGCAACGTTATGCAAAGCAAGGACGTTGTTACCGCCGCTTTCATTCTTATTATATTCGCTCTGCTGAAAGTCCTTATGAAAACGATGATCGCCGTGTGCGAAAGCTCGTTTGACTACTGGTTCAATCTCGCAGGCAGCGGAATGGACGGGATACGCATTGACGGAATGCCGTTTTATTCCAAGCTGGCAATAGAAATAGGCAAGGTCCTGCTGATATGCGCAGGTCCGACACTTATAGTAGGCGTTCTCGTTACGGTCATCGCAACGGGCGCACAGACAAAGTTCATTTTCTCAAAGGAGTCGATAAAATTCAAGTTCGACAAGCTCAATCCGATAAGCGGAATAAAGAAAATGTTCTCTGTAAGTTCGCTTTTTGAGCTTGCAAAGTCGATCCTGAAGCTTCTTATCCTCGCCGTCATAGTTTATGACGAAGTAAAAAAGAGAATACCCGAGTTTGCGAAGCTTTTCGATATGGAGATAGCAAGCTCGATGATGTATATGCTCGATACGATATTTTCTATCGTTATCAAGGTCGCAGCCGTCTTTGTCGGCGTTGCGGCGGTCGATGTCCTTTTCCAGTATTTTAAGTTTGAAAAGGATATGCGAATGACCAAGCAGGAGGTCAAGGAGGAGTACAAAAACCTCGAAGGCGATCCGCAGGTCAAGGGCAAGCGCCGCCAGATACAGCGCCAGATGGCAATGAGCCGAATGATGGATTCCGTTCCCGATTCGGACGTTATCATAAGAAACCCTACGCATTTCGCCGTTGCGATAAAGTATGACAAGGACAAAAACAATGCGCCTGTCGTGCTTGCAAAGGGTGCAGACAACCTTGCGATGAAGATAGTAGGCATCGCCGAAGAGCACGATATCGCCATGGTGGAAAACAAACCGCTCGCACGGGGTCTTTACGATTCGGTCGATGTCGGAAGAGAGATACCGCCTGAGTTTTACCGTGCAGTAGCCGAGGTACTCTCGTTCGTATATAAGCTACAGGGCAAGCTGCCCGAATAATACGCAGACCCTATCTGCATAACAGCAGATATTCATATATTTCAGAAAGGCAGAGTGTTGCAGGACTGTGAAAAAGTATCTCGATAACATTGTAACGGTATTTGTGATACTTGCCGTTTTCCTTATCATTATTCCGTTGCCGACATGGCTGCTGGATATGCTTTTCGTTGTAAATATCGCATTGTCGCTTACGATACTGCTGATTACAATGTACATAAAAGAGCCGCTCGAATTTGCTATATTCCCCTCGCTGCTGCTCATCACGACCATTTTCCGACTTGGTCTTAATATATCTTCGACAAGACTTATCCTTGCGAACCAAGGCAACGCAGGACATATCGTTTCGGCGTTCGGCTCGTTCGTTATGAAGGGCAACCCCGTTATCGGATTTATCGTATTTGTCCTTATAACGGTCGTTCAGATGCTCGTTGTAACGAAGGGTGCGGAGCGAGTTGCCGAAGTAACGGCAAGATTTACCCTCGACGCTATGCCGGGTAAGCAGATGGCTATCGATGCCGACCTCAACTCGGGTACAATAAATGAGACCGAGGCGAAGATACGCCGTGAAAAGATACAGCGTGAATCCGACTTCTTCGGCGCGATGGACGGTGCTTCAAAGTTCATCAAGGGCGATGCAACGTTCTCTATCGTTGCGGCAGTCGTAAACCTCCTCGGCGGTGCGGTAATGGGTCTTGTGTATAACGGAATGGCGTTCTCGGACGTTCTCACGACATACAGTATGGCTACCGTCGGTGACGGTCTTTGCTCGCAGGTGCCTTCGCTCCTCATCTCGACGGCAATGGGTATGATCGTTACCCGTTCCGCTTCAAAGGAGAACCTTGCGGTCGATGTAAAGAACCAGTTTGCGGCACAGCCTATGGTCCTGATGATATCGGGCGCAATAATGCTGCTGCTGATGCTCATTCCGGGATTCCCGAAGATACAGCTCATCATTCTCGGTTCGGGACTGCTCGC
The DNA here is from genome assembly GCA_900550695.1 of uncultured Ruminococcus sp. GTDB lineage: Bacteria > Bacillota > Clostridia > Oscillospirales > Ruminococcaceae > UMGS363. The sequence continues at coordinate 78,798 of URTF01000001.1, read as the reverse complement.
ACTTGGCTATGTATTAAGACGAAACAACGCACAGCTTGCTCTCGAACAGGGCGCAGAGCAGAGCGAGATAGCCGAAAACAAGGAAGCCCTCTCCGAAATGGAGTATTATAAAGACATCGACAACGTTTATAAGCTACTCGAAGTTGAGCCTATCGAAATGGAGTTCGGCTACAGCCTTATTCCTCTTGCGGACGAGGCTTCGGGCGGAACGCTGATCGAACGTGTCGTTATATTCCGAAAGCAGTTCGCAATGGATATGGGTATGGTTTTCCCGTCCGTGCGAATGAGGGATAACCAGCACATCAACCCCAATCAGTATGTCATAAAGATAAAGGGTGAGATCGTCGCTCAGGCGGAGGTTCTTGTAGACCATTATCTTGCACTCGACAGCGGCGGAGTTACGCACGAAGTTGACGGTATCGACACGATAGAGCCTGCTTTCAATATCCCTGCAAAGTGGATAAACGAGCAGAACAAGCTCCGTGCCGAAGTCGCAGGCTATACGCTCATCGACCCGACCTCCGTTATCATCACGCATCTTTCCGAAGTCATCAAGGCTCACGCCTATGAGCTTCTTTCCCGTCAGGACGTCAAGACTATGCTCGACAAATTAAAGCAGACAAATCCTGCAGTTGTTGAGGATATCGTACCGAGCATCGTTTCGGCGGCTTATCTGCAAAAGGTGCTTTGCCTGCTTCTTAAAGAGGGCGTTCCGATACGTGACCTCCAGACTATACTTGAAACCATTGCCGATAATCAGCACACTATGAAAGATGTTGATATCACGACAGAATATGTCCGTCAGGCTTTGAAACGTACCATTACAAGGCGCTTTGCAGACGGCGGACAGATAAGAGTTCTTACTCTCGATACCGAAACGGAGAACAAGATCATCGCCTCGGTAAAAAAATCCGATCAGGGTTCTTATCTTGCAATGGATCCGCAGACGATACAGCTTCTCATAGCTTCGCTCAACGAGCAGATCGACAAGGTAAAGGATATTATCCCGATGCCTATCGTCCTCACTTCGCCGATAGTAAGAATCTACTTCAAAAAGCTTGTTGACCAGTTTATACCGAACATAACAGTTCTTTCTTACAGCGAGATCGACAATTCTGTACAGATACAGGCAGTCGGCAACGTTGCAATTGCCGATACAGCCGGCGTGTGAAAGGAGTTGAGCATTGATGTCCGATAAATACGAAGCGGAAAAGCTTTCCTCGGAAGAAAAATCCGAACTTCTCCGCAGGTATAAAACAACGGGCGACAAGGCTCTCCGAAATCAGACCGTTCTTTCATATATGAACATAGTTCGCTATGCGGCTGTTTCCACAAGGAATATGTATGCGAAATTCGCCGACAGCGAGGATATCATAAACGAAGCTACTATTGCGCTAATGTCTGCGATAGACAGCTTCAGTTTCGACAAAAACGTTAAGTTTGAGACTTATGCCTCTATCCGTGTGAGGGGCGCAGTCATCGACTATATCAGACGGCAGGACATCGTTCCCCGAAACGTGCGGAAGTTCGCCAAGGAGTACGATACAGCCTATTCCGAGCTTTACTCCGAGCTCAACCGTGAACCTACCGATGAAGAAATGGCTGAACGCCTCGGACTTCCGCTTGCGAAGTTTGAAAGCTATTCGGCAAAGGCGGCATCGGCGCAGACACTCTCATTCGAGGAGCTTGTCACGAATACGGGCTTCGATATGTCGGACGAGGTTTCCGACGACGGCGTGTGGTCGCCCGAAGCTTCCGTTCACCACGAAGAAAAGCTTCACTATCTTGCAAAGGCAATTTCCGAGCTTTCCGACAAGGAAAGGCTCGTTATAACGCTTTATTACTATGAAAAGCTCAAATTTTCCGAGATCGGAGCCGTCCTTGACGTTTCCGAATCAAGGGTCTGCCAGATACATTCAAAGGCAGTTGTGAAAATGAAACATTCATTGGCAGAATATATGGAAAAAGAATAAGAAAGGACGGATATCTATGCTAAGAGGCTACTATACCGCCGCAAACGGCATTATCAACGAGGAACGTATCCTCAATGTTGTCACGAACAATATGGCTAACCTCAAAACGGCAGGCTACAGAAATGAAACAGCTATCCCGACCACTTTCGCCGAGCAGATGGTGCTCATAAACGGAAAATCAAGCCCAACGGGCACTATCCGATACAGAACCTTGCAGGAGACCTATACAAACCTCGAGCAGGCTTCGTTCGAGGACACGGGTTCAAGGCTTGACTGCGCACTTGTCGGCAATATTTACTATAATATCGAGAACCGCAAGACGGGCGAAACGCTTCTTACAAGGAACGGTCAGTTCTCGCTCGATGCCGAGGGTTATCTCTGCGTAGGTCCATCTGGACGTATCCTTGACGAGAACCGCAACCCCATTCAGCTCGGCACGGCGGATATCGATATCTCCCCGACGGGACTTATCACCACCGATGACGGACGAACTTTTCAGCTCGGACTTACATATCTTCCGCCCGATACCGCTATCGAGCGCATCGATGACAATATGTTCCGTCCTTATGACGATTTCGATGTAAACAATATCCCCGCAGGCGAGGATTACCGTGTCCGTCAGGGCAGTTATGAGCGCTCCAATGTTGACGTTGCCGAGGAGCTTATCAAGGCTATGGACTCGCAGAATGTTTTCACCGCTTGCTCTCAGGCTCTGAAGATAATAAACAGCGTGAACCAGATCGCAGCCAACGATCTTTCCAAGATATAAACTTTGCTGAACGTAATTCATAGAATTTTGTCACGAAACCACTGAAAGGACAGAGATCATGAGTAAAATCGGTTATCATACAGCCGCTTCGGGCGTTATAAGCTATCAGCTCGGAATGGATATCACAGCGAACAACCTCGCAAACGTAAACACCTACGGCTTCAAGGCTTCACGCCCCTCCTTCGCCGACCTTTTATATACAAAAAGAAATACCGACAATGAGGAAGTCCAGTTCGGTCACGGCGTAAGAGTGGACAAGACCGACCTTATGTTTGAACAGTCGCAGGTAAGAGATACGGGCAGAGAGCTTGACTTCGCCGCACTCAACGAGGGATTTTTCGCCATTGAAGAGGGCATCACGGGCGAGGTAAAATACACCAAGGACGGCGCTTTCTACCTTTCCAACAACAATGACGGCACTTATACTCTTGTCGATTCAAAGGGCGGCTTTATCCTCGACTATGACGGAAACCGCATCACAGTTCCGTTCATCGACGGCACAACGGATATCGACACAGTTACATTGACAAATATGATCGGCACATATACCTTTGAGAACCCTTACGGTCTTGACCAGATAGGAAACAACTATTTTGAAGCGAACCTGTCGAGCGGCGCTGCCGTTGCGAATACGGACGTTGTAAAGAAGAACGGCTACCTCGAAGCTTCTTCAACGAATATCGCAAACGAAATGTCAAAGGTCATCGAGTATCAGAGAGCGTTCCAGCTCAATACAACTATGGTAAAGACGCATAATCAGCTTGAGGATATCATCAACAACCTCCGAAATTAATGCGAAAGGAATACAATTTTAAATGGCTATCACAAATATAGAAGAGCTTCAGGGTATGCACCTTGACGTTCTCAAGGAAATAGGAAATATAGGCTCGGGCAATGCCGCAAGCGCACTTTCGACAATGCTCAACGTTCCGATAGATATAAGCGTCCCCGATGTAAGACTGCTCAACTTTGACGATGCGGTGAATTTTCTCGGCGGCCCTGAGAATGTCGCTATCGGTATGCTCGTAAATATCACGGGCGATATCACGGGAATGATGCTGTATGTTATCCAGCACTCCTGCGCAAGCAGTATGACCGAAGCGGTTTTCGGTATGCCGATCGAGGATATCACCAATATGAACGAAATGGAGGTTTCCTTTATCAGCGAGATCGGAAACATTATGTCTGCTTCATATATCAATGCAATAGCTTCGCTTACGAACATGACGATAGATATTTCCGTCCCGAATATGACCGTCGATATGGCAGGTGCAATATTGAGCGTTCCTGCGGTAAGCTTTGCACAGGTCGGCGACAAGGTACTGCTCATAGACGACAGCTTTATAATCGGCGGCAACGAAGTCAAGAGCAATATGATCCTTGTCCCCGAAATGAATTCGCTCGAATATCTGTTCAATAAACTGGGAGTGGGTATCTGATATGGGAACAACAATAACAGTTGGCATCGCCGATCTCAAAGTCGGCAAAGGGGACGACGTTCTCGTTACTTATGCGCTCGGTTCGTGCGTCGGAATATGCCTTTATGATGCGGAGAAGAAGATCGCAGGTCTTGCCCATATAATGCTCCCACTCAGTAAGGACGCAGCCGCAACGAGCAAGGCGACACCCGAAAACCGCCGCCGCTACGCCGATACGGGCATAACCGAACTCATTCAGGAAATGTCGTTCGCAGGCGCTTCCACGAAAAATCTCACCGCCAAGATCGCAGGCGGTGCGCAGATGTTCTCGTCCAGTTCAGCCGTTTTCAATATCGGTGAACGAAATGTAGAGGCAGTGAAAAAAATGCTTGCCGCATACCGCATAAAAATAATCGCAGAGGAAACGGGTCTTAACTACGGCAGAACGGTATTTTTTCACGCCGATACGGGAATAATGGAAGTCAGAGCCGCAACAAGAGAAACCAAAATGGTATAAAAGGGGGTCTGCAAAATGAGCAAAGCTTATGAAAGACTTCAGAAATGTTATGAATGTTTTAATGCAAAGATCGACTTTGTCCCCGATATAGCGCTGATACTCGGTTCGGGTCTTGGCGACTATGCCGATACGATAAAGCAGGAAGCAGTTCTCGAATATAAGGATATTGAGGGCTTCCCGGTTTCTACTGTCGCAGGACATAAGGGAAGATTCGTCTTTGGCTATGTCGGCGATGTAAAGGTTGTCGTAATGCAGGGCAGAGTTCACTATTACGAGGGCTATTCAATGGAAGATGTCGTTCTTCCCGTTCGCCTTATGAAGCTTATGGGCGCAAAGGTGCTGTTCCTCACGAACGCCTCGGGCGGCGTGAACTTCGACTACAGCGCAGGCGATTTTATGCTCATCTCCGACCAGATATGTATGGCTCCGTCACCGCTCATCGGCGAAAACCTCGATGAACTCGGTCCGAGATTCCCCGATATGAGCAATATTTACGACAGAGATCTCCGCAAAACGGTAAGAGATACAGCCGCTTCGTTAGGAATAAAGCTCCAAGAGGGCGTTTATATCCAGCTCACAGGCCCTAACTATGAGTCACCTGCGGAAATAAGAATGGTGAGAACGCTCGGCGCAGACGCAGTAGGAATGTCGACCGCCTGCGAAGCCATTGCAGCAAACCACTGCGGACTGAAAACAGTCGGTATCTCCTGCGTTTCCAACCTCGCCTGCGGAATGACCGATAAACCGCTCTCCCACGTAGAGGTTCAGGAAACCGCCGATAAAGCAGCACCGCTTTTCCGCCGGCTTGTTACGGAGTCAATAAAAAATATCGCAGCATCACTTTGATAGGAGATGTATTAAAATGTACGATGAGATCACAAATTTATTAAAATCGACAAGGGATACGGTCCTTGCGCTTTCGATAGTCCTCACTGTCTACGGCATCGTTGAAAGACTTTTTATGCCGAAGCAGACAAAGATAATCGTTGATGACGGCATTCCTGCGGAGCTTACCGTCCTCGGAAAGAAGGGCAATCCGAAAGCTGTCTATGTCAGCAGCAAAAGAAATCATATCAATTTCAGAGGCGCAGCAGTCCTCTCAACTATCGCATTGCTGCTCACAAAGTTTATAAATAAATATGAGGAAGACCACAAGGTCACCGTCAAGGAAGACTAAATACCAAAAAACCGTCTGTTTACGAAAAAAACAAACAGACGGTTTTTTATGCTAAACTCTTATAATGATATAATAATCAAAGTGTAGAAAAAATCTGCGCCGAAATCCTATATATGCGAGATTGTCGACTTGATTTTTTCCAAATTTTAAATGGTGTTTATTATAAAATATGGGTTTTGCAACAGTCGGATATGGAATCCGCCCCTACGAAAATTGGACATTTCACAACAATATGTGGCGCAAAATAATTCCGAATTTCGCATTCCGAATTCCGCATTAGATCGCCGCTTCCACCGACCCGACAATATCATATATATAAAGTCCCGTTACAGCAAGCACCCAGAACGAGGTCAGTAATATCGGCAGTGTGCGCTTTTTGTGATACTCAGTGTAGGGCGGGAGCGTCGCTTTTTCACCGCTCTTTTTATACAGCCATATCCCGAGGAACCCGAGCAGTATCTCGACAGCATAGACCGCGAAAAATGATATGTTTCCGATCTCTTCGCCAAGCAGACCGATAACATCGCTCACGCTCATCATTCCGTTTATCGCAATGTGACATACGATCGAGGGTATCAGCGAGTCCGTTTTTACCGTTATGTACCCGAAATATAACCCTATAACCGTCGCCATAACGAACTGATAAGGATTTCCGTGCATAAGTCCGAACATCAGCGCCGAGAAAACTATCCCGAACCGCGCGCTCACCCTTGAAGTCTGTTTCAGCACAACTCCTCGGAAGAACATTTCCTCCGCTATCGGCGCGGCTATGACCGAGGATATAACATCTGTCAGGACAGTTGCGGCATCGTTTTTCGTTTCGTAATCGAACGAAGTAACTTCGTATCCTGTGCTGTAAAGAATGAAGTCAACACCGTACTCAAGCGCTATTCCCACGGCATGGAACGCAAACGCTGTAAGTATGCATCGTCCCAGCATTCCGACCGTTATGTTCCGCGTGTTGAACATCGCTCTGCTGTCAACTCTGTTCACGGCATTGAAGGCGAAGAACATTATCACCGACCCGATAACGGGCGCAAAGTACATCGCAAGCTCTTCCGCCCAGCCGACTATCTCCAGTCCCGTTTCGGGGTTTGTTTCCTCGGTGATGAACGGCGTGAGCAGAACCGTGAGCAGAAAATAAATCACATACAGCAGAACATACTGCAAAACCATCGCACCGCCGACTTTGTTGTAAAGCCTGCGGAGCTTTTTTCGCTCCGCACGGTCGGGGGCGATATCTCTGTCAAAGATCACGTCATTTTCCGTCATTATTATAAGTACCTCATTACGGCAACAACTCTGCCGATGATCTCGCAGTTATCAACGATGATAGGATCCATTGTGTCGTTCTCGGGCTGTAAACGATAGTGTCCGTTTTCCTTGTAGAAAGTCTTTACGGTCGCTTCTTCGCCGTTTACGAGAGCTGCAACTATCTCGCCGTTGTGTGCGGACGAGCATTTCTCAACTACAACGATATCACCGTTGAGAATTGCGGCGTTTATCATGCTTTCGCCCCTTACTTTGAGTGCGAAAAGCTCACCGCTGTAGCTTTTTTCCTCATGGAAGTTGATATATTCGGTGATATCCTGAACCGCCGTGATAGGCTGACCTGCCGTTATAGTTCCGACAAGAGGTATCTTTGAAGCGCCTCTGCCTGCAAGCTTTATCGCTCTGTTGCAGCCGTCCACCTTTTCAAGATAACCCTCCGCAACGAGCGTGTTCACATATCTCGCCGCCGTTGAGGTCGAGCGGATATCAAGAGCAGCGCAGATTTCCCTTATTGACGGAGCGATGCCGTTTTCGACCCTCTCCTTGACAAAATCAAAAACTCTTTTTTCCTTATCGTTCATTTTACTGCTCCTTTTCTTCCAACTTTTTCAGTATCAGACGTGCAAGTTTGTTTACGTCGCCGCAGCCGAGCGTTACAACAAGGTCACCCACCTGCGCATTTTCCGCAACGTATTCGGCGCAAAGCTCGAAATTCCTGTCGTGTTCTTCTTCATCGAACCACTTTGCGCCGTCTATCTTTTCGCCGAGCGCACTCGTGTGTATGCCATAGGTGTTCTTTTCCCTTGAACCCATTATCGAAGTAAGCACTACCTTGTCAGCAATGGAAAGCGCCTTTGCAAAATCGTCCGTGAGCATTGCCGTGCGTGAGAATGTGAACGGCTGGTGAACCGCCCATACCCGCTTGTAGCCAAGTCCCTTTGCGGCTTTGAGTGTGACAGCGATTTCAGCAGGGTGATGACCGTAATCATCGACAACAGTAACTCCGCCGACCTCGCCGTACTTCTCAAAACGTCTCTGCGAGCCGTGAAAATCGGAAAGTCCGATGCGAACGTCCTCCGCCGTTGCGCCCTCGTATATCGAAGCCGCAGCAGCCGCAACTGCGTTGAGAACATTGTGTTCACCCGGAACGTGAATGATTATCTCACCAAGCTTTTCGCCCTTGTGCATAAGGTCGAAAGCCGTTTCCAGTCCGCTTATGTGACGGATATTTTCGGGGTAGTAATCGCAGCTTTTGTCCTTGCCGAAAGTAATTATCTCGCACTTGTTTTCAAGACCGCTGACGGCTTTCATCGAATTTTCATCACTGCCGTTGACGATAACAGCACGGGAGGTCTGCTCCGCAAATGTATGAAACGACTTTATCACGTTTTCAAGACTGCCGAAATAGTCAAGATGATCAGCGTCAACGTTGAGGATAACGCTCACATCGGACGAAAGCTTCAGAAAATGATCCATAAACTCGCAGGCTTCGCAGACCATAATATCGGACTTTCCTGCAATGCCGCTTCCGTGTATCAAAGGCAGCTTTCCGCCGATAACAGCGGTGATGTCGATGCCCTTTTTCTTCAAAATCTGCGTTATCATCGAGCTTGTGGTCGTCTTGCCGTGCGTACCGCTCACGCAGACCGTGTTCCCGAACTGCGCAGTGATGATAGCGAGCAGGTCGCTTCGTTCAAGTACGGGAACACCGCTCGCCTTTGCCGCAATAAGCTCGGGATTATCAGCCATTATCGCCGCCGTGTGGACGATAAGATCAGCGCCCTCAATATTCTCAGCCCTCTGACCGAGAAAAACGGGGATACCCATTGCTCTTACCGCCGCAAGCGTATCTGTTTCGTTGTTATCCGAGCCGCTAAGATAATAACCCTTTGAATGAAGTATCTGCGCCAACGGGTACATTCCCGAGCCGCCGATACCGATAAAATGTATATGCTTCTTTCCGTCAAGGACGGACTTATCGTATTTTTCCAAAGCTTTTCTCCTTTTGTCTGATGTGAAATTATACTGGGCAGTCAAATTCGTCGGAGTTTATTGATTCAATTTTCTGCCATTATTCTCAACAAGTATAATTGACGCAGCCACTCAGGCTGATCTTCAATTGTGTCTTGTATTTTCCTGAGTGTTGCTTTTCCGATTCTCCTATCAAATACTGCAAACATTCTGACAATGGGATTTTCTGAAAATACACTCTTTTGTATATTTTGATTGCGGTACATCTTTAAAGCCTCGCAAAATTCTTCATCGGTATATTCCGTGCGCCTATCAATAGAATATTTATCCAATAATGTCCAAAATTCTGCCCAATACTCACTGATGCCGCTCGGAACAGGGTTTGTTGTATAGCCGCTGTCAATAAAATAAGTATTTACCGTTTCCAAAGAGAATCGCTTCACTTGTATATTATCTATACACACTTCAAAAATATGGCATCCGTCCATACCGACATAAGCAGTGCATCCATACCTGATCCTGCCACGCAATGATTCGGCGAGCATTTCATGTTCAAGATATTTTCTCATACCGCTCCATGAACCAAGAATTTTTTTCATATATTTCTCACCATTAAATTCCTCTTTATCGCATAAAACAATAACTACTTGTCATTGTTTTTCATTGTGCACTCGCCGGATATTGCGATCTGCAGAATTACGAATTATTTTTGCTGCAGTTCGCCGCATCGATGGCCAGCACGAGCATAAGAACGTTTATCTCATCGGAATCGTCAAAAATTTCAATAGCGTATGTATCGGTAAGGTGAAAAAGCTCCCTTGTGATATTGGCGGCAACAAGACCGTTCGGCTGTCTTACACTATAATTCCAGCCGAAAAAATCGCCCTCTATGCTCCAGCCGTTGTAGTCAATGTCATACTTAGGAATAAAAAAGGTGATCTTTCTCTTTATCCTGCCGAGGTATCTTCCGCCGATATGAACATCAAATTCGGCAAATATACGAAGAAGCTTTTCCTGTATATAGCCGATCTCACCGCCGAAACGGTCAAAGACCCGTATCCTGTGTCCAATGCTGAGAAAATCAGCCTTTGCTGTATATTTTTTGTCCATATTTTCATCGTAAATATCAAAGCTGTCCGTCCAGCTGAACAAACGCTGTTTTATATAAAGCTTCATTCTTATCCCCTCCAAAAAAAGCCGTTTTTTCCATACTTCGCCTAAATGTTGCTTTTGTTTCATTTTCAGTAAAATTTCCGCAGAAAAAATATTTACAAAAAATCAATCCAAATTCACAACTAAATCATTTAACATTCAGAAATACTTAACTATAATATGTTATATTATAAGCTGTGATATGCAATAAACAGATCATTTTTTACCGGAATGTCCGCTTCTGGCTTCATTCGCAGTATAAAATCATCATGAATAGAGCAAAATAGATACATAATCTTCCTGCTCAACTCCGTTATCTCGGAGCGGCTGCCTGTCATAATTTTTGTCAATGACCTTGCCGACGGAAAACGGCACAGGCTTTTGATCATCACAAAAGGAGAAACCTATTATGAACATTACAGACATCAAAATCAGAAAAATAATTCCCGAGGGCAGACTCCGTGCCATCATCTCCATCACTATCGATGATATGCTCGCTATCCACGACATCAAGGTAGTTCAGGGTGATGAGCGTCTTTTCGTTGCAATGCCGAGCAGACGTGACGAAAACGGAATGTTCCGTGATATCGTTCACCCCATCTCCCCCGAAGCAAGAGGAAGCATCGAAGGTCAGATCCTTGACGCTTACACCCGTCATATCGAGCTTATGCAGGCTGAACTCGAAGCAGAACAGTCAGGCACTATCCTCTGATAAAACCGTAACCTCCGCCGTCCCTTTCTTGGGGACGGCTTTTTTATTTGATCCTTATATTCCAAGCTTTCTTGCGGCAAGGAGAAGTGCGCTCTGGGTCTTTCCGTCCTTTATCCTGCCGTCCAAGACCATTTCAACAGCCTGCGAAAGCGGCATTTTCTCAACGTCAAGGAATTCGTCCTCGTCAAGATGCTGTTCGCCGAAGGAAAGTCCGGTCGCAAGATACATATGTATCTTTTCGGTAAGATAAGCGACCGAGGGGTACATCACGCCGAGATACTCAAAGCTTTCACACTCCGCACCGACTTCCTCTTTAAGCTCGCGCAGACCCGCACTGCGGTGATCCTCGCCGACTTCAAGCTTTCCTGCGGGTATCTCCGTCAGCACCTCCTGAAAAGGATAGCGGAACTGCTTTACGAGGTAGACCTCACCCTTTTCGTTCACGGGAACAACGCAGACACCGCCGGGGTGGATAACAAGCTCACGGGTAACTATTGCACCGTTTTCAAGCTCTGCCTTATCCTTGCGTACTTTTATGATCCTGCCGTCAAAGATCGGCTCTGTTTCAACTGTTTTTTCCTGAAGATGCATAGCAAAACGCTCCTTTATCGGATTTTCAAAGCAACAAATGTTCTTTTTAAAATTATAGCACATTTATTCGATTTTTTCAAGGGGTTACAGAAATTTTTTAGCTCAAATCGCATCAAAAAAAGCAAAAGACCTGTTTTTCATTGAAATATTGAAAAACAGGTCTTTTTTATCAGATTTTCATTATCACTGGTCAAGTCGGAAGTGTACGGGGATCCCGTTTCTGTACTCGGGGTGGACTTCGCCCTGAATGAGAGGCAGGAAGTAGTTGAGTGCATCTGTCGTGACGTTGTTTCCGTCCTTTGAGATCCATTCGGTCGGGAACTTCTTCTCCTTGTTTGCGATGCCCTTTATATCGGAGGAAAGTATCTCAACACGGTACGGATTGTTGCTTATTCTGTGGAAGACCATCATCTTGCCGCTCTCGCCGTTCATTGCGGCTTCAACTGCGGCGCTGCCTATCTGTGCGGCCTCGTTTATATCGGTGAGCGAAGCGATGTGCGAGGAGCATCTCTGCATAACGTTAAGCTCGATAGAACGGACTTTGCAGCCGACATTTGCAGCGGTGATGTTTTCGAGATATTTTCCCACGCCCGAAAGAAATTTGTGACCGAATGCGTCCGTAAGCTCGGAGGAGAATCCCGTCTGACGGTTTTCGCAGCGTATACCCTCGGAAACAGCTACGATAACGGCTTTATAACGTGTCTGCGCTTCCTTTACATCGGCGAGAAATTTATCGGTCGAAAACGGCGCTTCGGGAAGATATATGAGGTGCGGAGCAGGTTCGCCGTTCGCACGGAGTACGCAGGACGAAGCCGTGAGCCAGCCTGCATCTCTGCCCATAATTTCAACTATTGTCACGGACGGGATAGAATAAACACGGCTGTCACGGATTATCTCCTGCAAGGTCGCAGCGACATACTTTGCGGCAGAACCGAAGCCCGGAGTGTGGTCGGTGTTCATTACATCGTTGTCGATAGTTTTGGGAACGCCGATGACCTTTATGTCGATGCCCGTTTCCCTGAAATAAGCGTCAAGCTTCATAACGGTGTCCATTGAATCGTTGCCGCCGATGTAGAAGAACGCTTTTATATCGTGGCTGCGGAAGTTTTCGGCTATCTTTTCGTAATCGGAGCTGTCCTCGTTGTAGTCCTTAAGCTTGTAGCGGCATGAGCCGAGGATAGTTGACGGCGTTTTTTTGAGAAGGTCAATGTCATATTCCGAGGTGAGAATTTTTGTCAGGTCGATAAAGTTTCCGTTTATCGCACCCTCAATGCCGTTTATCGAGCCGTAGATGCCGTCAATATCACGGCAGGACGATGCGCCCGAGAAAACGCCCGAAAGCGAGGAGTTTATAGCGGCTGTTGGACCGCCCGACTGTGCGACAGCTATATTAAACATAAAATTAACCTCCGATACATTTGAAAAAATACGGTTTTGCACTATAATTTAATTATATCATACCTTATTTTTTGTTTCCATATCCAAAACGACAGTATTTTCGAGGTTTTTCGGGACGTTTTTTCCGCTTTCGTACAGTAATGGTTTACAGAAAACGTATTCTTAAGAAATTTTGCACTTTTTCAAAAATGTGTAATTTTTGTATTGATTTTTATAAATTAATATGTTAATATATATAATGGGAAAAGTTTTAAATTTTCCTTAAAAGAATTTTCAAAGGCTTTTTGCTGTTATGAGAGGAGGACACATACTTAATCCAAGTATGGTCAGTTTATGAGAAAAACAAAGATAGTCTGCACAGTAGGTCCTGCTACGGACGACGACAACATTTTGCGTGAAATGATGCTCTCGGGCATGGATGTTGCTCGTTTCAACTTTTCACACGGCGATTATGAGATACACAAGCGCCGCTTTGAGCAGGTAACACGTTTGAGAAACGAACTCGGTCTGCCCATTGCCACAATGCTCGATACAAAAGGCCCTGAAATAAGACTCGGACAGTTTGTTGACAACAAGCCTGTCGATGTTGACGACGGCGATACTATCACACTCACAACTATCGAGTGCGAATGTACCGCAAAAAAGGCTTACATCAACTTCAAAAACCTGCCGAAGGACGTAAGCGTCGGCACAACTATCCTTATAAATGACGGCGCAGTTGAACTCAGAGCAGAAAAGATAACCGACACGGATATCGTCTGCACGGTAGTTCACGGCGGTACTCTTTCCAACAACAAGGGCATCAACGTTCCCGGCGTTGAGCTTTCCATGCCGTATCTTTCCGAGCGTGATATGAACGACCTTGAATTCGGCGCAAAAATGGGCTTCGACTTCATTGCGGCTTCGTTCGTCCGCTCTTCCGCAGATATAAATTACCTTAAAAAGTTCACAAAGAGCCTCGGTTGGACAACTCCGAGAATAATCTCCAAGATCGAAAATATGGACGGTGTGAACAACATCGACGAGATCATCGATGTTTCCGACGGAATCATGGTCGCAAGAGGAGATATGGGCGTTGAGATACCTTTCGAGCAGATACCTGCTATCCAGAAAGAGATCATCGAAAAGGGCTATATGAGCGGAAAGCAGGTCATCACCGCAACTCAGATGCTCGAATCGATGATAACCAACCTCCGTCCGACAAGAGCCGAGATAACCGACGTTGCTAACGCTATCTATGACGGCACTTCCGCAATTATGCTCTCGGGCGAAACTGCCGCAGGCAAGCACCCTGTTGAAGCCGTAAAGACAATGGCTCTCATCGCCGAAACAACGGAAAAGGATATCAACTACATCGCACGTCTTTCCAAGCGTCCGATGCAGAAAGGTATCGACAGCACGAATGCTATTGCCCACGCCGCAGTTACAACAGCTCACGACCTCGGCGCAAAAGCTGTTATCACTGTAACAAAGTCGGGTTCGACCGCAAAGAACATTTCAAAGTACCGCCCGACCTGTATGATAATCGGCTGTACGCCCGATGATACCGTTCACCGTCAGATGAGTCTCAGCTGGGGCGTAGTTCCCGTAAAAATGGACGAAAAGAGCAGCACCGATGAACTTTTCAGCGCCGCTATCGACGCCGCAAAAAGCCACGGACTTGTTGAAAAGGACGACATTGTTGTTATCACCGCAGGTATCCCCCTCGGCGTTGCGGGCAAAACCAATATGCTCAAGGTAGACACAATAAAATAATGCGTAATTATTAGCAAAAAAAGGCGCAATTCACATTTTAAGGTTTACGAAACCTGATTCGTTCAATCTATTATGTGAATTGCGCCTTTTTCATTTATAAAAAATCTCAGCACGGATATAATAATCACAAATAAACCGCAAATGAGATAATCACAATGAAAAACGGAAGAAAAATAACGCTCTGGCTGCTCTGGATATGCCTTGTGCTGGCAATGTATTCCTCATCACTGCTCTATATCGAGCCTATGGCACACATTTACCCCAAAGCCGAGCGGATAAGCCTTGAAAATATCGAACGAAAAACGCCCGAAACGCTCACCGGGAGCGAATTCGAGCTTATTTTTGCGCAGACGGGTCTCGGAAAAGCTGCTGTAATGAAAATGCCCGCCCTTAAAGCGCTTGAAACCTATCAGGAGCAGTATTTTGCCGAGGTGGACTATATCGAATTCACCAATTCTGTCATTTCGCGCGAGGAATATGTTGAGTACCCGAATCTTTCGCTCGATTTCATCGAAAAAGGGGATATTCTTATCACACATTCGTCAAGCGTGTTCTCGTGGAGAAACGGTCACGCCGCCATTGTCACCGATGCGGAGAATGGCGAAACGCTCGAAGCTGTCGTTATCGGGCAGGACACCTGCCTGCAGAACATCGAAAAGTGGCGGCACTATCCGAACTTCCTTGTCCTGCGGTTAAAGGGCGCAGACGCACAGCTCCGCTCCGATATCGCAGACACGGCGAAAGAGCTTCTCTGCGAAAAGCCGTACCGCCTGCTGACGGGTGTTTTTTCTCCGAAATATTCCGACCGTGAGAACATCGCAGGAACGCAGTGCGCCCACCTTGTTTGGCTTGCTTTCGCATATTACGGATATGATATTGATGCAGACAGGGGACTTATCGTAACGCCGAGGGACATATCCGAAAGCGACCTGCTCGAAACCGTTCAAAGCTTCGGCAGGTCGTAGATTTATCTTATCTTCTCCCCGTTTCTCGCAAACTCGCCCTTGTAAACGGTCGAGCGGAAAAAGAGGATATTGCTCAAAAATGCTGTTATAGAGATCGCAATTCTTATTGGCAGGGGAAGTATCGGGAATGCAGGAAGTCCGTCGAACATTGATACAAAAAGAATACCTGCCAATGCGGCGGAAAGAACAGACATTATTACCTTTACGGCGATATAGTTCCTTTTGACCGACATAAGGCAAAAAGGCAGCATTATTATAAAAAGCGTTTCAAAAATAACTGTAATAGTGTGTGCTTTGGCTGTTTCCGCTCCGCCAAAAAGCGGTATCGCAAGCAGGGAAAGGCAATGCACGGCTGTTGCCGAAAGGATAAGCTTTACAGGGAGATCGATCAGTTCCTTTCTTTTCGCAGGTATCACACAGCTCATAAAATAATCGGTCGGATTGCCGTTTACAGAGTTATACATTTCCGTAAAATAGCTCATACTCTTTTTGTCGGACGGCAAAGGACCTTTAAAGCCGAAATTCAGCGCAAATGCCGTGTAAAGTGATGCGTGGCAAAAGATAGATGCCCATAAATTGATAATTCTTCCCGTGTCATCGAAGTATATCGGAAGAACCATTGCTATCGGTGCAAGGATATCCATTATAAAAAGAAAACAGAAAACGAATTTTAAAAAGCCGTTAAAAACCTCGGAATAGTATTTTTTCATCATTCCGCACCTCCGATAGGTTCGCCCGTGAATGAACGGCTGCCGCAGTCGGCTATGAGCTGTTTGTGTACCTTTTCCGAGCCGATGATGAATATAATGCACGAAACCAATGTCAATACCGCAAATATTACGGAAAGAACGGGCATACCAAACTCAATTTTGGTGAGCTTTTCGACCCACAGTACATTTATAAAGAACAATGTATAAAATGCTGTATTGAGGCTGTGCCTGTTCGTTAAAATATTCATATCGTATGTAAGCAAAGCCTTTTCATACACATAAAATCCTGCCGTTAAAACTATAAATAATATACTTCCAACGATCACACCGGATGTATACAGGGTAAGCGTAAATGCTTTTACTGCAAAAACAATTGCCGCAATGATGATGAGCGCGTTCGTAAAACGCTCGAAATTTATGAACGAGCGCACTGCGTCCTCACGGGAAAAGGGCATAAGCTGAAGTGTTCTCTGCGGGCGTTCGTCAAAAACAATAAGACCCCTTGACTCAAACTTTTTGCCGCCGAAAAAAATTCCGTATCTGTTTACCGCTTCCGTGCGTGAGTAGAAAGCGGTCATTCCGATAAGTCCGATAGAGATCATCATTGTATGAGCGGCATTATCGGAACGGCTGAAAGCGCAGAATATAATCAGTATCAGACCGATGACCGAAAACACATTCATCATATAATGAATGGTGTTCATACCCGTTCTTCGATAAGCGGCTATTGTAGCTTTTAAGTATTTCATAAATGTCACCTTACTTTCGGTTCTCACGGTTTTGGAGTATCGTATGCACGAGAATATCCTCATAATTCGGTGTGCGGACGCTGACATTGCCGAGCGAGGGGATATCCTTTCGGAGGACGAGTGCTTCATAGCCGAGTGAGGTTTCCTTTTCCCCGATAAGATATCTCGTCGGAGCAGGTCTTTCGCCCGAAACTACGGCGTATTTTTCCTGCGCTTCATCAGCGGAGAGCATCTCGTTCAGCTTTCCGTCTATCATCATTGCGATGTAGTCAGCAGTCTTGTCAAGGTCGCCCGTGATGTGCGTCGAGAATATGACCGAGCGCTCGCCGTCCGAAACGAATTCACGGAGGATATCGAGTATCTCCAGCCTTGCCGCAGGGTCAAGTCCTGCCGTCGGTTCGTCAAGGATAAGAAGCTTCGGGTCGTGCGCAAGTGCGAGGGCAAGCATCACCTTTGTTTTCGTGCCTTTGGAAAGTGTGCCGCATTTCTTTTTCGTGTCGATCTGCCACATTTTCACATACTTTGAGAAAACGCCGCTGTCCCATTTGCCGAACACTGCCGCAAATGCCTTTGCCGTTTTTTCGGGAGTTAAGGCGATGTTCAGATAGTCCTCATCGGGGACGAAGCCGACAAGGTTCTTGAATTTTGCCTCGTCCGAAACATTGTCAATGCCGCCGAAGCCTTTTATGCTTCCGCTTTCTCTGCCGTAGATATTCATTATAATGCGGAGAACGGAGGTCTTGCCTGCGCCGTTTTCGCCGATCATTCCGACTATTGCGCCCGACGGGATATCAAGCTCGGGGATATCGATAACAAAATCGTCCGCAAAGCTTTTCTTCAGATCGCGTATTTCGAGTATGTTTAAGCTGTCCATAGAAGTCATTTCCTTTCACTGATCGTTTTTATAGCATTAATAAGTTCTTCCTCGGTGAAGCCCTCGCTGAGAAGTGCTTCGGCGTTCCGTGAGAATTCCGCAAGCCGCCGCTGACGGTACTGCTCCATTATCATATTTTTGTCGGGCGACTTTACAAATGTACCCTTTCCCGATGAGGTGTAGATAAGCCCCTCGTGTTCGAGGTCGGAGTAGGCTCGCTTTGTCGTTATTGCGCTCACATTAAGGTCAGCCGCAAGCTGACGGACGCTCGGGAGAAGTGTGTTTTCCGAAAGCTCTCCGCTCAGAATGGCACTGCGCACGGCTTCTTTTATCTGCTCATACATCGGTTTGTCGCTCGTGTTGTTCAGCGTTATTTTGATAATATCACCTCCAGGATGTGTATATACTGTATATATCACTATATACACACTATAGCACTGTTTATATGCTTTGTCAAGAGGTTTTGTAAATTTTTTTGGCAAGCGGTGTTTTCTCGGCAAAAAAATGAAATTTTGTATAGACATTCGGAGCGTTTTGAGTTATAATATAAAAGAATAAACATAAACAAACATCGAAAAGGAAAGTTTTATGAGAGTAATTACAGGTTCAGCACGTGGAAGAAAGCTCATGACCCTTGATGGCAGCGATGTCCGCCCGACCACCGATAAGGTCAAAGAAGCTATTTTTTCTATCGTTCAGTTTGATATAAACGGCTCGGAGATACTTGACCTCTTTGCAGGCTCGGGTCAGCTCGGCATTGAGGCGCTTTCAAGAGGTGCAAAGCGCTGTACATTCGTTGACGAATCCCGCAATTCGATAAAAGTCACGACCGAGAACGTCAGGAACTGCGGATTTGCAGACTCCGCCGATATCCTCAACACGGAGAGCATAGGTTATCTTCGCACCTGCCGCAGGAAATTTGACCTTGCGTTCCTCGATCCGCCGTATAATAAGGGCATACTTGAAAAGGTACTTCCTCTGCTTGCGGAGAAGATGTCCGACAGGGGCATAATCGTCTGCGAACACGAAACGGGTCTTGTTCTTCCCGAAAGCTACGGCGCACTTATCAAAAAGCGCACCTACAAATACGGAAAGATCGAAGTAACGGTTTTTGTAACGCCTTTCGGCGATGATGCCGAATAATCCTATACTAATTTATAAACTGAAAGTGTACAAAAAATCAAGCAAAATCTCGTAGCTGTTGAAAACAGCTTGATGTTGAAAACAGGTTTAAATGGATTTTGCGCCGATTTTTTGTCTACACTTTGATTAAAAATTAGTATTATCTCTATGGAGATGAAAATTTATGAGTAAACCAAGAATTGCCGTTTATCCGGGAAGCTTTGACCCCGTAACGAACGGTCATACAGATATTATCCGCAGAGCGTCACGCCTTTTCGACAAGGTGATAGTTCTCGTTTCGGTCAATGCCGTAAAAAGTCCCTCGTTCTCTTCCGTTGAGCGAGTAAAGCTTATAACAAAGGTCGTTGACGGACTTGACCTTGAAAATGTCGTTATCGATATCTGGGACGGACTGCTTGTGGATTACATAAAGCAGGTCGGTGCGATAGCAATTATAAAGGGTCTGCGTGCCGTTTCCGACTTTGAATATGAATTTCAGATGGCGCTTGCAAACAAGATGCTTTACGATGAGGCGGAAACCGTCTTTCTCACAACAAGCTCGGAGAATATGTATCTTTCTTCAAGCGTTGTAAAGCAGATAGCATCATTCGGCGGTGATATAAGCCACTTCGTCCCCGAATGTATCTTAAAAGACATAACCGAAAGGCTCGTTCCGAAAAAATTACAGCATGAGTGATATCATCTGCGGTCAGACCACATTTGAGATCATTCGGAAAGGAAAAAGAAAATGATTATTGACGAAATTCTTGATATGATGGACGATATGCTCGACGATGCGGGAACTATCCCGTTCAACAGCAAAAAAGGCACTATCGACGTTGAAAAAATGAGAGGCTGCATAAACGATCTTCGTCTTAACCTCCCAAATGAGCTGCACGATGCAAGGAACATTGTCAGTGACCGAAAAGACATAGTGAACACTGCGAACAAAGAGGCTGAACAGATAATCCGCAAGGCAGAGGAGCGGGCAAAGATCATCGTTTCCAACGATGAGATAACCAAGGCTGCAAAGGCACAGGCGGTCGAGATACTCAATCAGGCTCAGGCTCGTGCAAAGGACGTAAAGAACGCCGCAAACAAGTATATCGATGATATCCTTACCCAGTCGGAGAGCGCACTTCAGGCGGCTCTCACCGATGTCCGCAAGACCAAGCAGGCTGTACGAAACGTTCCCTCCAACGGAACTATCAAGAAGTAAGTGGATCTTTTGCCGCACAATTTTAAAGCTGTGCGGCTTCGTTATAGGAGTTGTTTTTATGAAAAAATTTGATAAAAACGCAGTTTCTTCCGCCGCTGCTTATGTGAATGAGCTTGCGGACGGGATAAATTCGCTCACTGCCGCAAAGCTTTCCGATTTCGATAAGGACAAGACCGTTCTTGCACTTGTTGACATTATCAACGGCTTTATCCGTGAGGGCGCAATGCATTCCGACAGCGTTGAAAGTATCATCGGACCGTCGGCAAAGCTTCTTTCCGAATGTAAAAACGCAGGCATTGCCGCTTTTGCTTTTGCCGACTGCCATGAAAAAGGCTGTGCGGAGTTCACTTCTTTCCCCGAACACTGCGTAAAAGGCACGAGCGAATCCGAGATAGTGGACGAGTTGAAAAGCATCGGCGGCTACACACTCATCGAAAAGAATTCGACCAACGGCTGTCACGAAGAAGCTTTCAGGGCTTTCCTTGACGAACACAGGCAGGCTGACACATTCATCGTCTGCGGCGACTGCACGGATATATGCGTTCTCCAGTTCTGCCTTTCGCTAAAAACGCTTTTCAACAAGGAAAACAAGCCGCTGAACATCATTGTTCCGATAAATGCGGTCGAAACCTACGATGCGCCTTATCATAATGCGGCATTTGCCGATCTTGCGGCTTATAAGCTGATGATGGACTGCGGCGTTCGCTTCGTTTCGGCAATAGAATAAAGGAAGTATGGATATGGAAAATTACGACAGAAATTTAACAATGCTCACCGATTTTTATGAGCTTACAATGGCTAACGGCTACTTTGAAAACGGTATGGGCGAAACTATATCTTACTTTGACCTTTTCTTCCGCAATATCCCCGATAACGGCGGCTTTGCGATAATGGCAGGTCTTGAGCAGGCTATCGACTACCTGAGCGATCTGAGCTTTTCCGAGAGCGATATCGATTATCTTCGGGGAAAGGGTATCTTCTCCGAGGATTTCCTTGAATATCTCCGCCATTTCAGATTCAGCTGCGACGTCTGGGCAATTCCCGAGGGAACGCCAATCTTCCCGTATGAGCCCGTTGTAACGGTGAGAGGCCCTGCAATTCAGGCGCAGTTCGTTGAAACGATGCTCCTTATCTGCATCAACCACCAGAGCCTAATCGCAACAAAGGCGAACCGTATCGTCCGTGCCGCAGACGGCAGACCCGTTATGGAGTTCGGCTCACGAAGAGCGCAGGGTTTTGACGGCGCTGTTTATGGTGCAAGAGCCGCTTACATAGGCGGCTGCTGCGGAACAGCCTGCACGATCTCCGACAAGCTTATGGGAACGCCTGCTCTCGGCACAATGGCTCACTCGTGGATACAGATGTTTGACAGCGAGCTTGAAGCTTTCCGTGCTTATGCGAAGTGCTATCCAAAGGGAACAACTCTGCTCGTTGACACCTATAACGTCCTCAAATCGGGCGTTCCGAACGCTATAACCGTGTTCAAGGAGATGCGCGCAAGGGGTGAAGAGCCTGCGGGAATCCGTATCGACAGCGGCGACATAACATACCTTTCAAAGCGCGCACGTCAGATGCTCGATGATGAGGGCTTCCCGAATGTTAAGATAGTTGCTTCAAATTCGCTCGATGAATATATTATCCGTGACCTCCTGCTGCAAGGTGCAAAGCTCGACAGCTTCGGCGTGGGCGAAAGACTTATCACATCGCGTTCCGAGCCTGTTTTCGGCGGCGTTTACAAGCTTGCCGCAGTGGAGAAAGACGGCGAGATAATCCCGAAGATAAAGGTTTCGGAGAACGTTGCAAAGATAACGAACCCCGACTTCAAGACGGTATGGCGTTTGTATGACTGTTCAAGCGGAAAAGCTATCGCAGACGTTCTCACCTGCGCAGATGAAACCATAGACGAGAGCAGACCATACGAAATTTTCGACCCCGAACACACCTACAAGCGCAAAATGGTGACGAATTTCCGTGCGGAAAAGCTTATGAAGCGCATATTCGACAACGGAAAGTGCGTATATACTTCACCGTCAGCCGAGCAGATAAAGCAGTTCTGCGCAGAACAGATCGATATGCTCTGGGACGAGCTTAAGCGTTTTGAATATCCGCACAAATACTACGTTGACCTTTCTCCGAAGCTTTGGAAAAAGAAGAATGAACTGCTTGAAAAGGCGATGGCGCTTTGATAATGCGTAATTCGTAATGCGTAATGCGTAATTAGCTTCGCTGTTTCGTTAGAATATTAAAAAATGCGTTCACGAAAAAAATTGTGAACGCATTTTTTTACAATTCTTAATTTGTATGCAATGCTCTGCATTGCATTAATTACGCATTACGCATTACGCATTACGCATTAAAAAATTGTCATTATAACATCAAAAAAGGCGAAAATTAGTCAATTTTATATAAAATTTGTTATTAGTTGTTGCAACATAGCATAAAAAGTGTTATACTTATATATTAGATAATTATGATTTTTTATAAAAGGAAGTAAAAAATGATAGACAGCAATATCCAAGACAGCCGACCGCCTGAAAACCCGGCGGAAACGGCCGTCAGAAAGAACAGACCTCTGAACGTCCGGCTTATTGCTGCTGTGTTGTTTGCCGCCTTTGCTGTTCTTATTGCTGTGCTTTTCATGAAGGTCGCAAAGCTCCGGAAGAACATCAATGAGCTTGAGCAGCGGCTTGCAGACAGCGAAAGCTACATAGCGGCAATGAATACGAATGTTGACGAATATCCCGATCCCGATGGCAGTATGCTTTATCACGATGATATTTACGGCGATTTTTCCGCAGAGCCGCTTGATGGTGTCCCGCTCAATACTCTTGACTGGGAAAACCTTGAACTCGGCGAGGACAACCGCTATACATATTATGAAAACGGCGAGGCTGTTTCAAAGACGGGAATTGACGTTTCCTATCATCAGGGCGACATCGACTGGGAAAGGGTCGCAGCTGACGGTATCGATTTTGCGATGATACGCATTGGCTACCGAGGCTATGAAAAGGGCATTATGCATCGTGATGAGCTTTCCGAAAGCTATATCAGCGGTGCGCAGGCGGCAGGCATTGATGTCGGCGTGTACTTCTATTCGCAGGCGGTAAGCGAAGCCGAGGCCCGTGAAGAGGCGGTCTATGTCTGTGAGCTCATAAAGGACAGCGAGATAAAATATCCCGTTGTTTTCGATTGGGAGCTGCCCGATGACAGTGAGGCGAGAACACTCGGAACGACTACAGAAACGCTCAACAAATGTGCGGCGGCTTTCTGCCAAGAGATAACCGACCGAGGTTATACGGCGATGCTTTACAGCAATCTGAAAATGGCACTGACCAAATACGATATGCAGACCCTGAGTGCTTATGATTTCTGGTACGTTGAATACAAGGACGGTCATAATCCGCCGAGCTATCCGTACGAGCTTCAGATGTGGCAGTATGCAAGCGACGGCAGTGTGGACGGCATTGACGGTTATGTCGATATGAACATAAGCTTCGTTGATTATGCCGCCGAATACGGCAAGCATCAGAACGCAGATTTTGAATAAAAAGGAGTAATTTTTATGCTTACAACTATTTCTTCCGATATATTAAAGGTAACGATAGACACATTCGGCGCAGAGCTTCATTCCGTAAAGGACTGCAACGATACGGAGTACCTCTGGCAGGCTGACGAAAAGGTCTGGAAGCGTCATGCGCCCGTGCTTTTCCCGTTTATCTGCAATACAGCTTCAAAAAAATACACCGTTGACGGAAAGGAATATGCTCTTTCCAACCACGGCTTCGCCCGTGACAGCGAGTTCGAGCTTCTTTATGCAAAGGAAAGCTCCGCTGAATTCTACCTTGGCTACAGCGATGAAACGCTCGGAATTTACCCCTACAAATTCGGACTTTACGCAAATTACACCCTTGAAGGCAATGCTCTCAAAGTGACATACACCGCCGAAAACAAGGACGACAAGCCGATGTATTTCTTCCTCGGCGGACACCCTGCATTCCGCTGCCCTGTCGGTGATGATGAAAGCTTCACCGATTACTATGTTGAATTCGAGAAGAATGAAAGCATCGCACGCAATGAAAATGATGTAGTTCTTGACAACGCAAACAAGGTCCCGCTCAGACACGACCTCTTCAAAAACGATGTTTTCATGAAGAACAAGCCGAATTCCTCCTGGGTGGCTCTTGCAAGCAAGACTCACGATCACAAGGTAACGCTTTCTTATGATAAAAACGGTTGCATCGCAGTCTGGTCGTCCTGGTTCGAGGACGGGGAAAAGACAAATGCGGCAGAGTTCGTCTGCCTTGAACCGTGGTCGAGCGTACCCGTTTATGAGAGCGGTGTGACCGAGCTTACCGAAATGCCTGATGCTAAGAAGCTTATGCCGAACGAAAAATATGCGTTCACATTCACAGTCCGGATCGGATAAATGACGAAAGGAGTTAAGACATGGCAGATATCATCGCAAACGTTGATTGTACATACGACGTTTCGGTTTCGACCGGAAACAAGGAGGCGTTCATTTTCATTACTCCTCCGTCGGGAACGGGAAAGGGCGTGACCGTTGACGGCATCAAAGCCGCATTGAAGGCGGGCAATGTTGTTTTCGGTCTTCGTGAGGACGTTATAAAAATGATCGCAGACGAAAAGAAATATTCTCAAAGGCTCTGCGTCGCCGTTGCACAGCTGCCGATAGACGGTGTGAGCGGTTCAATAACATATAAATTTGATAAAAAAGTCGCTGCTGCCCCGACCGAAAACGAAAAGGGCTTCGTTGACTATAAGGATCTCGGGCTTATCAGGGTCATTCGGACGGGCGATGTTATTGCCGATATCACCCTACCGACCGAGGGCGAACCCGGCATTGACGTCAGGGGAGGAAGGATCGCACAGTACCCCGGCAAAAAGGCGCAGTTTACTCTCGGTATGAATACAAAAATAACCGAGGACGAACAGCATATCGTTGCGGCTGTTGACGGTCAGCTTGTTTACAGGAACAATACATTCTCAGTCGATACGACGGTCGTTATAAAAGGTGATGTTGACGCATCAGTCGGAAATATAAGCTTTATCGGCGATGTTATCGTCAAGGGCAATGTCTGCGAAGGCTTCAAGGTATCGTCCGCAACGAATATCACTGTTTCGGGTCAGGTCAACGGCGCAACTCTTGAGGCAGGCGGAGATATCACGATAAAGCAGGGCTGCGTTTTCGCAAAGATAACCTGCCACGGGAACGTGAGCGCACTTTTCTGCGAGCGAAGCACCATAAACTGCGACGGAAACATCTCTGCACAGAACTTTGTTATCTGCGACGTTTACTGTGCGGGCGAGCTCACCACGAAAGCCAGCAACGGAAGTATCATCGGAGGAAAATACACCATTCTCAATTCGCTCGAGGCGTCAAATATCGGCTCAAAAAACTACACCCCGACCGATATCACTATCGGTGACAACGCTATCCTTGCCGCTGAAAAAACGCAGCTTGAAATGAAGATAGCCGCCGCACAGAAGAAGATAGAAGACCTCACAATGATCGTAAACTTCCTCAACGAGAAGAAAAAGGAGCTGCGCAAACTGCCCGATGACAAGGAAGAGATGCTTGCAACGGCAGTAAGACAGCGTGTTCTTCTCAATGTTGAGATCAAGACCAGTCAGAAGCGCATCGATGAGATCAATATATATCTGGGTACAAAACAGCAGCTCTGGGTCCGCTGCAAGGGTTATATCTACCCCGGAACAAGGATAACTATCAACGACAATATTTTCAAAGCCGATACGGAATATGCGCACAGCATGGTTTCTGTCGGTGCTGACGGTGAGATCGCAGCTACACCGTATTGATAATTCGTAATTAGTTTGCTCCGTAAATTGCCGCAGATCGTAGGGACAGATTTCCCGTACCACGCCGCAATGTGTTTCACAATAAACGAACACCCCTGTTTTCAACGGTTTTATCCGATGAAAACAGGGGTGTTTTCTTTGTGAATAATTGCTGCCGAAAATCGTTTCGCAAATTGGGACGGGAAACACGTCCCATACAGAAACTTTGCCTAAAATAAAGGGCTTGCAACTGGCGGATATGGAATCCGCCCCTACGGAATTAAGGTTTTCGTGACAAATATGCAGAATATAAATAATTCCGAATTCCTCATTCCGAATTCCGAATTTTTCTTACGTCTTTCTGTTCGGGCATTTAACAATGATTCCCGATACTTCGTGTCCGAGATGGCAGGAGATAGTCGCTCCGACTTCGCATATCTCCTCGGGGTCATAGCCGACAGCTTTTTTCATAAGCTTTGTTAATTCTTCCGTAAGCTCGGGGCGGCTGCCGTCGAGGATAGCATAAGCTGTTCCCGGGATCATATGCTCGGTCGCATACTCTACCATTTTCGGGAGAACGGCTTTTTCTCCTCTTATCTTTGCAACGGTCTCAGAAACTGCGTCCGTGAATGTGATGATAGGCTTCAGTCCGAGCATTTCGCCTACGAATGCGGTCGCACAGCCAACACGTCCCGATTTCTTCGCATATTTAAGGGTATATGCCGTGCAGATGATTATGCCGCTGTCGAACCAGTCGGTGAGGTATGCGATGATCTCATCGGCGGACGCACCCTTCTGTATCTTCTTTGCCGCCTGCATAACGGGAAGTCCGTAAACGCCCGTGTAACCCTTGCTGTCCATAACGGTGATGTTCATTTTATCCTTTGCTTCGGGGTGAAGCTCGTAGAACTTTTCCTTTGCGGCATTGGCATTGTTGAACGAATTCGAGCCGATAGAAGCGATAACGACATTGATGAGGTCGGTAACGCCGTCGTTATACTGCTTCTCATACTCGCCGATATAGTCTTCAACGCGTATCTGCGAGGTGTGGGGCATTTCGTCCACTTCGTCCATAAGCTTATAGAATTCCTTGGTCGAATATTCAACGTGTTCACGAAGGCTGCGTTCACCTACGATTATCCAGAAATTAACGAGGGCAATATCATATTTTTCTGCCTGCTCAAGCGAAATGTCGCTTGCGGAGTCGGTCATAATTTTCACTTTGCTCATAATACAGCAGCTCCTTTTTGATTGAATTTATTAATAAGTATATCATATTTTTGGAGCAAATGCAAGTTTTTATTTGCCAAACCAACATAAATATGGTATAATAAAGAAAATTTCACTGCGAAAGGGTCTTTTCAATGGATAGATACTATGCCGACCAGCATTTTCATACAAGCTTTTCGGGCGACAGCGACACTCCGCCCGAGGAGCAAATCAAGCGTGCGCTCTCGCTCGGAATGACGGAGATATGCGTTACCGACCACCACGATTACGATATGGTCTCGGACGTTGATTTCAACCTTGATTTTGACGCTTATTATGCGAAGATGAGCGAATTGAAAGAGAAATACAGCGGCATTATCGATATTTCGATAGGCGTTGAGCTTGGTCTGCAGCTTCACATTGCCGAATATCTTGATGAACTTGTGAAAAAATATGATTGGCTCGATTTTATCATCGGTTCACACCACGTTATCGACGGCATTGACCCTTATTTTCCCGAGTTTTTTGAAAAGCACGGCACTGATTCCTACGAACGCTATTTCAAGGTCACGCTCGAACGCATAAAACGGATAAAATGCTATGACAGCCTCGGACACCTCGATTATATCGTCCGCTACGGTCAGAAGCACGGCCTTAGCTACTCTTACCGCAAATATTCGGACTATATCGATGAGATACTCCGTGTGCTTGTGTCGGACGGAAAGGCTCTTGAATGCAACAGCGGTGCTTTTTCACGGGGAATGGACGAGCCTAACCCGAACACGGACGTTTTAAGGCGATTTAAGGAGCTTGGCGGCGAGCTTATAACGCTCGGCTCGGACGCTCACACTCCCGAAACGCTCGGCGACAGATTCGATCACTGCGGTGAACTGCTAAAAAGCTGCGGCTTTAAATATTACGCCGTCTACAAGAAGAGAAAGCCCGAAATGCGTTTGCTTTGATACAAAAAATCGCAGCTGCACAGCTGATGTTTTGTGCTGTTTGAACAAATTTTGCTTCAAAATATCTCCGTAAGGGGCAGTATAGGCTTTTTGCAGGCGGTAAAATGTTAAATTTATTTTAAATGAGAGAAAAGACGCTAAAGTTTTTAAAGTTGCTGCCGATAAAAATAATAGAGATAAAAAGCGCCTTTGATAAGGTGCAGATGATCGAGTAAATTATGATGGGAGGCTGTTTTATGGAAGTTGGTAAACTCGGTAATGCAATGGGCATATACAGAAAGATGGAAAACAGCTACAAGTCGGGTGTCAAGGACGGCAAAAAGGTATCCGTTTCCTCCGCAAAGAGAGTCGATACGTTTGAAATGTCCGCAGGCGCAAGAGCGGCAGGCGTGGGAGCTGCAAAGGCTTCCGCAAAGAAGTTCGCCGACAGCGAGGCTTCGGCAGACAGGATCGCTTCGCTCAGGAGCAGGATAGCTGACGGAAGCTACAGCGTTTCCCCCGAAAGCGTTGCGGCATCGATATTTGAGGGATAATTTTTCCCGAATACTTTGGAAAGGGTGAATTGATTTGGCTGCGGATTACTTTAAGCTTGTTCGGTTCTTTAATGAATATATCGTTCATTACAAGGAACTGCTCGATTTTGAATACAGCAAGCTCGATATGATCAACAATGATAAAATTGAAGAACTGAGCCGAAGCCTTTCCAAGGAGCAGGCGCTTATAATGAAGTCCAATTCAATGGAGAAAAAGCGCATCGAGATCCTCGGAGAGGATAAGGATCTCACTTTTAAGGAAATAATCGAAAAAGCTCCGATCTCCTGCAGGAAAAGGCTGGAGGGACAGTACGAGGAGCTTTCCGCCTGCGTTATGAAGATAAAGGAACTCAACGATCTTGCAAATGTCATCATCACGGGCAGGCTCAAAAGAGTTGAACGAAAGACCGCCGAGCTGGACACCTATGACGGCAAGGGCGGAGTTAAGACCGAACACGCCACACATTCGGCGATAATGAATAAAGTCTGAGGAGGAAAAACAATGGCTTCGAGCTTTATGGGACTGTATGTGCAGAGAGAAGCACTCAATTCTGCGCAGAAGGCTCTTGATATAACAGGCAACAACATCAGCAACGTTAAAACGGCAGGTTATTCCCGTCAGAGACTTGACGTTTGCTCCATAGCTAACACGGGCTACAATCTTCTGTACAATACGGGCGTGAGCCTCGCCGGACAGGGCGTTGACAATGTAGGTGTAGGTCAGTACAGAGATGCTCTTATCGATGAAAAGGTAAGAAGCTATACAACCCTTGACAACAACTACAATATCAAAGACGTTGTTATGAAAGATGTCGAGACCGCTCTCGACAACATTGAATCCAAAGTATACGGTTTCGCCGCTAACCTTGCTAACTTCAAGTCAGCTCTTCAGAGCTTTGCTACAGACGAGGCAAACAGAAAAGAGCTTGCGAACGTTACATTCCGTGCGGCTGAATCCGTTACACAGCAGATCCGCTATATGAATTCCCGTCTTGACGATATATCAGAACAGACGAAAAGCGATGCGAATATCTCCGTTGACCGTGTGAACAGGATCTTTGAGAGCATGGCTAACCTCAACAAGCAGATCACAAACAGCTATGTTCAGATGAACTATATGGAGATGACCGCAAACAGCTATCAGGTCGATAACGACTATGGCCCTCTTGAACTCAAAGACCAGATGAACCTCCTTATAGATGAGCTTGCTTCGTTCGGTGACGTTACATTCAATGAAGAGAGCAACGGTTCGTTCACTGTTACCTTTGCAGGTCAGGTCGCTGTACATAATGATGAATATGCACAGATGGCAATGATCGTTGAAGATCCCGATCCGCTTTATATGGGCTTCAAGATCACGGACGCAGGCACTTATATCAAAAAAGAAGACCGCTATGACGGACTTATGAATGCCGACCTCTGGAAAAAGCTTGCCGCTGATAAGGGCATGACCAACAGAGAATATGCCAATAAGACCGCAAGCGCCATAAATATAACCGGTACAGACAAGCTCAAGGGCGGTGCGCTCCGAGGCTATCTTGACGTATACAACGGCGAAGGCGTTTTCAATGCCCCCGATACTACGAAGTTCGACTCGGAGATCAAGTTCTATCCGAGTGAAGTAAATGAGATCATCAAGGAAGTCAGCAAATACGTTAACGAAGTCAAAAACGGAAATGCTGCCAGCAGAGCAGATCTCAATTCAGCTTTGAGAAAGCTTGAAAATTACGGCAGCGCTGAATTCAATGAAGATGATTTTACCGTTAAATTCTGCGGAAAGACAGCCGTTGACGGAAACGGTTATGCACAGATAGCCATAAAAGACCCGGACGATCCGTCAAACCTCGCCTTCGTGATCTCGGACGGAACGAGAAACGAGGCTGCCTGGGACGCTGTCGGAGATGAGGAAGCTATCGAAAATACGGTAAGGAACGACAGTGTCGACCTCCCCACCGACTCACACGAATATCCGAGCGGCAGCAAGCTTGGCAATGCGCTCACTCATATAAATGTAGGTTTGAAACTCCAATCCGAATATGCAAACGATTTTCAGGGCATTGAATACTACCGTGATATGCTCAATGCGTTCACGGCAACGCTCACAAAATCGTTCAACGATATCTACAAGGATTTCAAGGACGCTGACGGAAATCCGCTTGAACTTTTCACATACGAAAAGGACAACGGCAGCAAGAACTTCCGCACAGCTGCCGCAGATATAAAGGTCACAGAAACCTGGAGAAAGCTCCCGAGTCTTCTTGCACAGCCGGAACAGTTCACAAAGGACGATGGCTCGGAAGACGATATGGATGAACTCAACAACGATTTTATCCACAAGTGTCTTGCAATATTTGAAAATGTTTCACTCGAATATGGCAACGATGAAACAGGCAAGAAAGATCCGCTCAAAATGACGCTTGAAAAGTTCGTTTCACACATCTCCGACAACCTCGGCACACAGATCGAGGGCAATGCGAAGATACTCAAAACGACCGACATCATGCTCGAATCCGTTTCGGATGCCAGAGATGAGATAATGGGCGTTTCCGTCAACGAAGAGGGCATCAATATGCTCAACTATCAGAAATGGTACAACGCTATCGCAAGAATGGTAACAACCCTTGACGAGGCACTTGATAAGATAATCAACGACATGGGCGTTGTCGGCAGGTAACGGAAGGACGATAGAAAATGAGAATAACGCAGAATTTTGCAGACAGAAAATACCTTAAAAACAGCAGCAGACTTTTATCGGGCTACACCAAAAGTATGCTCAAGATCGAATCGCAGATGGACTATTTCAGAGCCTCCGACAATGCGATAAATGCGAGCAAGGCTATGACCGTCCGCAAGAATCTTCAGGATCTTTCAATGTATGACTCCAACCTCAAGCTCACAAAGGGTCTTTACGAGGCTGCCGAGCAGAATCTTTACACAGTCGCAAACAAGGTCTATATCGATGTTTCCACAAAGCTCGATCAGGCGTGCAACGGCACTTACGATCAGACACAGCTTGACATCATCGCACATGAGCTTGACCAGTATGCTGACAGTGCTATAAAAACTCTCAACTCCGATTATGCCGAGCGCAGACTTTTTGGCGGTACGAACAACTCCTCACCTGCATTCGGAACTCTGAAGGAAGCTGACGGCATCACAGACGTTCTTGACCCCGTAACGGGACACAAGATCGTTACATACAACGGTATCCCTGTTGATGATATCAGCGCAGACGGCACTCATTATATGAACCGTATCTCCAAGGACGATTATTACGCTGCCGTAAAAGCGGGCGATAATGATACCGTTATGAGAATAGCCTGCGATCAGGGCTATGACAAGGAGATCACCGAAGCGGAGTATAACGATATCGTCAACGGAAAGGGTGCAAATGCCGCTGACCCCGACGCCGTAAGAAAAGAATCACACGATATCACAAAGGAAGTTTCCGCCGATGAATACAACCCCAACGATCCTGCTTACAGCACAAAGGACGGAAAGTTTTACAAGACCGAAACGGTCACAAAATATTACGAAAAGGGCTTCCGCTATTATACAAAGGAAGCCGCTACCGAGGACGACTACAACGCTTCCAAGGGCGACGGAACTGTTATAAAGGACGGAAATAACTACTTTAAGATCTACACGGGCGAGGTAGGCGGCTGCAAACCGATATATGTTGATATCGGTCTTGGCATTAAGTATAATGACAAGGGCGAGGTTCAGGAAGGAACAGCCATTGATGTGAGCATGAACGGTGCGAAGATCACAGGCACGGGCTCAACGACCGTTGATTCTGCCGTAAATTCAAGCTATAACAAGGATGATCCGTTCTCCAAGGCTACTTATGATATGCAGTTCAGCAACAACTTTGTTCAGCTTATATATGATGCGGCTGACGCACTCCGTTCGGGCGATGTTTCCCGTGCGAATGCGACGATAGATCTTCTCGACCGTGCCAATACGGGAGTTCTTACCGAGATCACAACGCTCGGCTCAAAGTATAAGAGCACAGAATTCTATCTCGACAAGGACGAAGAATACAAATCAAGCCTCCTCGAGCGTCAGAACGACGTTGAGGGCTGCGATATGAATGAAGAAATAACCAACATGAATGCGATGCAGGCTGCATACAATGCTATGCTCCAGCTGAGCGCAAATGTACTTCCAAGGAGCATATTTGATTTCATCAGTTGATTAAGACAAAAGGCAGGGGATAAATTATGGATCAGCTTCTAAGTATCAAGCATATTCCTATTAAAATTGAAGTCAATGTGACCAATGCACAGCTCAAGCCGAGAGAGGCAGATCCGCTCGAGCCGTCTGTAAAGATCTCAAGGGGTTCGGACGGAGTAAAGGTTGCGGCGCAGCCTTACAAGGTCGATATCTCGTCTCCGAGGCTCGACAGCTATGTTCCGACGAACGTTCAGCCGAGCAAGCTTACGCTCACTTATGATGCGGTTGCGAAAATGAGCGGCACGGACGGCACAGCAGCTTCGGCTGCGAACACAACAGCCGTTTCACGCAGTTCTTCGCAGAGCATCGAAGCCATTCTCAGCAAGCTCCCGAAATCAAAGGAGAGCAGCATCAGCTACAATGACGGAACACTCAGCATCAATTACAGTATGATCGGCAGCGACAGCAGCTCCGATATCGGCTCGATATCCGATCTTAAAAACGGCTTTGAGTTTATTCCGGGCGATATCGAGTTCATAGTCAGCCAGATGCCTGACCTTGAAATAGAATATCTCGGCGATCCGCTCTATTTCCCGAGAAGCGCAGACCCGAATTATAAGGGTGAAGTTGACGTTATAGCCTAAAATGAGGATCTTTATATGATTATTAAAACAAGAGATTTCGGCGAAGAGGAAATTTCCGAGGAAGTTATCATAGATTTCCCGAACGGAGTTTACGCATTTGAAGAAAACAAGCGGTTCGTGCTGCTTTCGCCATGCGGAGAGGATAAATATCCGATGTGGCTGCAAAGCGTTGATAATCCGAACCTTTGCTTCATCGTTTTCGACCCGAGAGAGTTCGTTCCCGATTATTCGGTCGAGCTTGACGCAGAAACAAAAAAGCTCCTCGGCGGAAACAGCACAGAGCTTGATTTTCTCTGCATGGCGGTCGTTCCGAATGAATATATCAACACAACGCTCAATCTCAAAAGCCCGATCGTGATAAATTCCGCTGAAAAAAAGGGCGTTCAGGTCATCGCAGCGGAGAATTATCCGCTGAAGTTCCCTGCTTTTAAAAAGGAGGGCGCTTAAATGCTGGTCGTTTCGAGAAAAAAAGACGAGAGCATCATCATCGGCGACAATATCAAGGTCACGGTCGTTGAAATATCGAAAGACCGCATAAGGATAGGCGTTGACGCTCCCGAAAATGTCAAGATCGCGCGAAGCGAGCTTTACGATACGGAAAAATTCAATATGCAGGCTGCGATAAATAAGCCTTCCATCGACATTCTCGCAGCTTTGCTTGACAAAAACACTAAGTGAAAGGACGAATGGATATGGCAAGCAGCACATCTTCAACATCATCGACCTCCAGCTTATGGAGCAATAACAGAATGTCGGGTCTTATGTCGGGACTTGACACCGAAAGCCTTGTTAAATCAATGGCTGCAAACACAAAGAACAGACTTAACACGAAAAAGCAGAAGCTTCAGACCTTACAGTGGAAGCAGGAGGCTTATCGTTCAAGCATTTCCAAAATTTCCGATTTTCAGAAGAAGTTCCTTGACTGGGGCAGCGATACCTCGATAAAGGCAAACTCCGTTATGAACAAGTACAAGGCTGAATCCACGAATGACAAGCTTGCAGTTTCCGCAAACTCATCGGCTACGCCTGCTACTTATTACATCAGCGCATCAACAGCGGCTTCGGCTGCTCAGGTAAAGTCTGCAGGTTCGATATCGACCGACCGTATCAATCTTGATTTCAGCAAGAACGTTGACGGCAAGGAATACACCGTACAGATGACCTACAACGGCACAACGAGAGATGTGACATTTAAGGGAAGCACCGATGCAGACACAGCAAAGGCAAACTTCCTTGAAGCCGCAAACAATACCTTCAAGGATATCAAGACTGACGCTCAGGGCTTTGAATTCAAGGACGGAACGTCGACCCTCGTTTTCAACAATGCAAATGATGGCATAAGACATACATTCAGCATCAAGTACAACAGCGAAGCTGTAGGTCTTTCAAACACTGTCGGCAGCACGATGGGTACAACGACAAAGCTCAGTGATGCGGCTTTCAATACCGCACTCAACGGTGATAAGTTTGAGTTCTCCATAAACGGCGAAAAATTCACCTTTGAAAAGAGCAATACTATCGGTGATGTCATAAATGCCATAAACAAGGCTGATATCGGTGTAAAAGCTTCGTTCAGCACAATGACGCAGAGCTTTAAGCTCGAATCGACCGAAACGGGTACTGCAGGAAAGCTGAACATTGAACAGACAAACGGAAATCTTCTCAACTCACTGTTCAACAGCAGTGATGATTTCACCAAAAAGGACGCTTACGGCAAGAACGGTACTATTACTATCAGCACAGACGGTGAAAACTATACCACCTACACAAGTGCAAGCAACGAGTACAGCTTTGACGGCACGACCTTCAACATTGCCAAGCTCGGCAACTTCGATTCCTCCGTTGATGGCGTTGACGAGATAACCGTAACTACAGAAAAAGACACTTCTTCTATAAAAGATACCGTTATAAAGTTCATCGACGCTTACAATCAGCTCCTCGATGATGTTTACGGCGAGATCCAGACCTCACGTCCGAAGAAGAACGGCTCTTACTACGATCCTCTTACCGATGAGCAGGAAGAAGAAATGAAGTCGGACGAGATCGAAAAGTGGAACAACGAGGCTAAAAAGGGACTCCTCTATCAGGATAACTATCTTACCACTTTCGTTTCGAGCATCAGAGGAGCAATGTCCTCCGCAAAGGTGGACGGATTCACGCTTTATGACCTCGGCATAAGCCTTGCTACCGACTGGAAGAGCAACGGCAAGCTCGTTGTTGACGAGGATAAGCTTGAAAACGCTATCAACACCTATGGCGACAAGGTAACAAGCTTCTTTGTTGATTCCGACAAGGGACTTGCGGCAACGCTCAACAATGAGATCGACAGAGCTATCTCCACAAGAGATAAAAAGGTCGGCTATCTTTCGGGCATTGCAGGCATCGAGAACACAACGACCGAAAAAGACAACGCTCTCTATTCGCAGATCAACAATATGCAGACCCTTATCAATAACCTCCAGACAAGATATGAGAACGAAATGGAGCGTTACTGGAAGCAGTTCACAACTCTTGAAACTTATATGAGCAATATGCAGAGCCAGTCTTCCATCTTCGGCTCGGATTCATAATAACGAACGGTGAGCTTTGAATACACGAAGCTCACCCTCAAATAACTAATGGGCGGTGTTTTCATGGTACCAAATCCATATCAGAAATACATGAACAATGTCGTTACGACAATGACCCCTGCGCAGCTGCTTATTGCGCTTTATGACAAGGCTATAACCGAACTGAAAAAAGCAATAATCTATATCGAGGACAAGGATATCCCCAAGGCTCATAATTCAATAACAAGAGTAGGAGATATCATTGATGCGCTCGACGCAAGCTTAAAGGAAAACTATGAGATCACAGATAACCTTGCATCACTCTATCAGTATTTCCGTGAACAGATCATTCAGGCAAATATGAAAAAGGACAAGGAGATACTTGAAGGACTTATCCCGTTTTTTCAGGAACTCCGTGATGCCTTTTTTGAGGCGAGCAAAAAGATCTGATCCAAGAAAGCAGTATCTTAAGGTCACCTCTGAACTCATTTTACTCAAACGAAGTGATGCTCGGCGTGGATTCGCCGCACAGCTTTCCGGCATTAAGGGGGTGTTCACTTGAACAGAACCATTATCGATCTGATGGACGATAAGATCCACCAGCTTGAACATTACAACGAAATAACTTCCCGTATAATCACCGAGGACAGCATCGACGGAGTCGGTGACCTTATTGCGGAGCGTCAGCAGATACTCACCAATATGGACGGCATTTCGGTCGCAGTCAAGCAGTATGTCAGTGAGCAGTCGATCGAGAGAATGGATAAGATAAATGCCCTCCTCCGATTTGAACAGATAGACGATCTCAACGGCGATCTTATGCAGCTGCAGGACAAGATCAAGCGTGTTCAGGAGCTGCGTGAGGAAATAAATCGCAACGACAAAAAAGCGTATGACCGTCTTGCAAAGCAGCGTGACGAGATCAAGTCAAAGCTTGACGAGGCGGCAAAAAGCAAGCAGGTCGCAGATTATTGTTCATCGTCAAATGCTGCAGACGTCAGCAAGGGAAGAAAGCTGAATATTTCCAATTAAAGATCATAAAATATAACAACAGCATTGCTCCCGAAGTTTTTTGGAGTGATGCTTCCGCACCTGTAGCTCAGCTGGATAGAGCGTCAGACTCCGACTCTGAAGGCCGTGGGTTCGAATCCCGTCGGGTGCACCAAAAGTAAAACGAGCAGATCAGTCACAGTTGAACCGATCTGCTCGTTTTTATCTTTTTTATACTAAACACCATTTAAAATTTGGAAAAAATCAAGCCGATAATCTTGTAGCTGTTTTTAACAGGTTTATATGCGATTTCGGCGCAGATTTTTTCCTGTATTTTATTGGTGTTTAGTATTAGTATTATGTGTTAAATTTTAAACTGCATAAAATTCTCATTATGCACAAAGCCATACGAAGAATAAAGCTTCACGCCCATATCGGAAGCGGTTATCTGCACCGTTCCGCAGCCGTAGCTTCGCGCCTCGCTGATAACACGGTTTAAAAGCTCGGTCGCAATGCCCTTTCTTCTGTAGCGGCTGTCGGTGAACATACTCGAAAGCAAGCCGATCCTGCCGCTCGGACAGCCGAAATACGGCGGCTTTTCTACGAACGACATTCCGCTTGTGCCGATAATTTCGTCCCCGTCAAAAGCGAGCCACGAAACGAAGGTCCCGTCCTTTATGTGGCGTTCGTAATAATCTCTCAGCGCAGGGCGCAGGTCGATATCCTCCTTTGCGCCCTCCTCACGGAGCTGCGCTATCCGCATTTCGATAAAGCGGTCAAGCTCTTTTTCCGTAAGCTTTTTGTATTCGATCATAGTTATCCCTCACTTTGTACAGGTTATAGTTTCAATGAATAATTATTGCTCAAACGGACGGATATGAAATCATATCATAGCGCAAACTGTATGGTTCGCAGTCATTTTCCATAGCTGTTCATATTATGTCTGACAGCAAATATGCTCACTTCGTTCGTATATTTGCTGTCAGAGGACAGTTTGTTTTAGGAAAACAGAATGGGCGCAATTCACATTTTTAATGTTTACAAAACTGATTTCTCACGTTCTGTTTTACGTTTTGGTGTGAATTGCGCCTTTTTATTTGCTGCTGATTTCGCTATTGCAACCGGCGGTTATGCTGTCAGTTTGGGGAATTTCGCTCTCTGCGGAGAGCGACAATGGGACTCCGTCCCCTTGACCCCTGCCACCCTTTGAAAAGCGTGGACGTAAACTTTATTTTTTTGCATAGCTAAACCTTTTGCTTAGCCGAGGATAATTTACTTAGCGAGGCAAATTTATTTTGCCTTAGTATCATTCTCCTCAAAGATCTTAGCGAGTGCTTCGTCAATTTTAACGTCGGGAAGCTCGCCCTCTTTTCTCGAGCGGATAGTAACGGACTTGTTTTCTGTTTCCTTATCGCCGATGATAAAGGTATATGGGATTCTTTCAAGACGTGATGCCTTGATCTTTGTACCGATATTTTCGTCACGCTTATCGACAGTTACTCTCATTCCGTGTGCTGTGATCTTATCTGCGATCTCCTGAGCATAAGCCTGATGAGCTTCGCCGATAGGGAGAATTCTTACCTGCTCGGGAGCGAGCCAGAGCGGGAACACGCCTGCATA
This sequence comes from uncultured Ruminococcus sp., assembly GCA_900550695.1. GTDB lineage: Bacteria > Bacillota > Clostridia > Oscillospirales > Ruminococcaceae > UMGS363. The sequence continues at coordinate 39,954 of URTF01000001.1, read as the reverse complement.
CTTTTCGATGAGGTATGCGAGTGTACGCTCATAGCAGCCGAGTGATGTTCTGTGGATGATATAAGGTCTGCGCTTCTTGCCGTCAACATCGGTATATTCCATACCGAACTTTTCTGCGAGGAGCATATCGATCTGGATAGTTACGAGTGTATCTTCCTTGCCGAATACGTTCTTATACTGGATATCGAGCTTAGGGCCATAGAATGCGGCTTCGTCGATACCGATAGAATATTCAACGCCGAGGTCGTCGAGGATAGTTTTCATTGCGGACTGAGCGTGTTCCCACTGTTCCGCTGTACCCTCGTACTTATTCTTCGGGTTTGCGGGGTCCCACTGGGAGAATCTGAATGTGCAGTCCTCGAGAAGTCCTACTGTATCGAGCATATACTTTGCAAGCTCAAGGCAGCCTCTGAACTCATCTTCGAGCTGTTCGGGGCGAAGGATATAGTGACCCTCGGAAATTGTGAACTGACGGACACGGATAAGACCGTGCATTTCGCCGCTGTCCTCATTTCTGAAAAGTGTGGAGGTTTCGGTAAGACGCATTGGGAGATCACGGTACGATCTTGCACGGTTGAGGTATACCTGATACTGGAACGGGCAGGTCATCGGACGGAGTGCGAAACATTCCTTTTCCTCATCGTAAGGGTCGCCGAGGATAAACATACCATCAAGGTAGTGATCCCAGTGTCCCGAAATTTTATAGAGGTCACGCTTTGCCATAAGCGGAGTTTTTGTGAGCATACAGCCCTTTGAAGCTTCAACATCTTCTACCCAGCGCTGAAGTATCTGGATAACCTTTGCGCCCTTTGGAAGAAGAACGGGAAGTCCCTGACCGATGCAGTCAACCGTTGTGAAATATTCAAGCTCACGGCCGAGCTTGTTGTGGTCACGCTTCTGAGCTTCTTCTCTTGCTGCGAGGTATGCTTCGAGTTCGCTTGCCTTGGGGAATGCTGTACCGTAAACACGGCAGAGCTGCTTGCCCTTTGAGTCGCCTCTCCAGTAAGCACCTGTACAGGAGAGAAGCTTTACAGCCTTTACAGGAGCAGTCGAAGCGAGGTGAGGACCTGCGCAGAGGTCGATGAAGTCACCCTGCTTATAGAATGAGATAGGTTCGCCCTTGCCTGCGTGTTCCCGACAGAGTTCGACTTTATAAGGTTCGCCCATTTCTTCAAGCTTCTTGATAGCTTCCTCGGGGGAAAGCTCGAACTTTTCAAGCTCGATGCCCTCCTTGGCGATCTTCTTCATCTCGGCTTCGATCTTTGCGAGGTCATCGGGTGTGAATGCTTTAGGCGCATCGAAATCGTAGTAGAATCCATCCTGAATTGCAGGGTCGATAGCAAGCTTTACCTCGGGGTAAAGGCGCTTTACAGCCTGAGCAAGGATATGCGATGCTGTGTGGTTGAAAGTCTTTTTGCCGTCTTCGGAATCGAATGTGAGAACTTCAAATTCGCAGTCCTCTTCAATAGGTGTGCGGATATCGCATACCTTTCCGCCGAGCTTTACAGCACATGCAGCCTTATAAAGACCCATTCCGATGCCCTTGATAACATCTGCTGCGGCTGTGCCCTTTTCACATTCCTTAACGCTTCCGTCTTTAAGTGTGAGCTTTACCATTTTCGTTTACCTCCACATATATTATAGTAATTTTAACATAAAATTCGTTTTTTATCCTTTTTAAGAAAACAAAAACGTCCTTAACGCTTTTTTACAAGCACTAAGGACGATAAAAACCGTGTTTCCACCTTAATTTATGCGCTTTTCCCTGAAAAACACACCTCATTAATGCCTTTAACGCAGGCTGACGGCGCAGATTGAGCGCACTCAAAAGGCGGTGTGCAAAGCTCCCGAACCTGCCGCAGTTTTCAGCCGATGACTGCCGCTCTCTGAAAGTCCTCAACGGAGGGTTGCCTTCCTTTATCAACGTTTTTATGTTATTATGTGTTTATGTTATCACACTTCTCGGAATTTGTCAATCGTCTTTTTTCACAGTTAAGAGGCTTTTTTCTTATTAAAAAGTGTGAAAATGTTAAAATAACCTTGACATTATTAATGATTTATATTACAATAATAAAGTAAATGCAATATGAGGTAATTCTGCCTGCCGATAAAAAGGCTCGCAGGTTTGTCACTAAGGCGGCTGCCGTATGCGGTTCATACGCTGTTCTGCTCGCTTATGCGGAATGGTCTTTTGACGGCGAACGGTGCCGGCTTGATAAATTGCAGTTCATTTTTCACTCGCTCTGTCGCTTTGAACAGAGGTTTCATATATTCATTATCATTATCAAACCCGTTTTATGGGTTCAGTTATTCTTTACAGATTGTATTTTTCGGATAAAATTATACGTTATGTAGTGAAAATTGTCAATTGAGGATAATATTCGGGGTAACGATAACATATCTCTCTGCCGCTTCGGCGTTTTACTCGGCTGATATCGTTTTTTGCAAACGGTTCGGCTTAAACGTTTAAAGTATTGAGAAAGGCAGGGATATTTTCGTTTTTCACCGTTTTCGCAGAGAAATTCTTACTGCGGAATGTGAAATCCTCTCGTTCAGGCCCTCCGAGCGATAATATAATTTTGGGGAGGTCAAGGACTTGAACACAGCAGCTATCATTGCGGCTGTCATTGCGCTTATTGCAGGCTTCGCTGTCGGTGGAGCGATATTCTTCGCCGCAGGTATAAACCACCGCAAAAAGCAGGCCGAGGCAGCGATAGGTTCGGCGGAAAAGGAAGCCGAAAGACTTGTCGAAGCAGCAAAGACAGAAGCAGAAAATCAAAAAAAGATCGCACTTCTCGATGCAAAGGAGGAGATCCAGAAGAGCCGTTCCGAGCTTGATAAGGAACTCAAAGAGCGCCGCGGAGAAATTTCCCGTCAGGAGCGCAGGATCCAGCAGAAGGAAGACAATCTCGACAAAAAGAACGACAGCCTTGATAAAAAGGACGAAATACTCCAGAAAAAGATCAAGCAGGCTGACGAAAAGCTTGAAGAAGCCGACAATATCAAAAAGCAGCAGATGGAAACCCTCGAAAAGATCTCACAGTTCACTATGGATCAGGCTAAGGAACACCTGCTTTCAATGCTCGAAAATGAGCTTGTACATGAAAAGGCTCTCAAGATACAGTCTTATGAGCAGCAGCTCAGGGACGAATGTGAGGAAAAGGCAAGAAATCTTATTTCCCTTGCAATTTCAAAATGCTCCGCAGATCAGGTATCCGAATCTGCAGTTTCCGTTGTTCCTCTGCCGAATGACGAAATGAAGGGCAGGATCATCGGACGTGAGGGCAGAAACATAAAGGCACTCGAAACGCTCACGGGCGTTGACCTTATCATCGACGATACACCCGAAGCTATCACGCTTTCCTGCTTCGATCAGGCTCGCCGTGAGGTTGCCCGTATCGCACTTGAAAAGCTTATCGCAGACGGTAGGATCCACCCGTCCCGTATCGAAGAAATGGTCGACAAGGCTCGCCGTGAAGTCGAGCATATCATGAAGCAGGAGGGTGACAGAGCCGTTCTCGAAACCAACGTACACGGTCTTAATCACGAGCTTGTACGCCTCCTCGGACGACTTCATTACAGAACCTCCTACCGCCAGAACGTACTCAACCATTCTATCGAGGTCGCACATCTCGCAGGAATTATGGCTTCCGAGCTTGGCGTTGACGCAAACCTCGCACGAAGAGCAGGACTTCTCCACGATATCGGTAAGGCTCTCAGCTACGAGATCGAGGGTTCACACGTCCAGATCGGCGTTGATGTCTGCCGCAAGTACAAGGAAAGCCCTGAGGTCATTCACGCAGTCGAGGCTCACCACGGCGATGTTGAGATACACTCCGTTGTCGCTGCTCTCGTTCAGGCTGCCGATGCTATTTCAGCGGCAAGACCGGGCGCAAGAAGCGAGAACTACGAGAACTACATCAAGCGTCTTGAAAAGCTCGAAGAGATCTGCTGCTCCTATGAGGGTGTTGAAAAATCCTTCGCTATCCAGGCAGGCCGTGAAGTCCGCATCATGGTTTATCCCGACAAGATCAACGATGAAAAGATGGTCATTGTTGCAAGAGATATTGCCAAGCGTATCGAGGACGAAATGGACTACCCCGGACAGATCAAAGTTAATATCATTCGTGAAAGCCGCGTAGTTGAATACGCTAAGTAATATACATTGTGTATATTACAGCCTGTAAACACGAAAGCAATAATTATCCCTGCGGCGCAAATCGCAGGGATATTTTTCTGAATGGAGTTTTATTTATGGACACACCAAATCAGACGAAAAAACAGCCGAAAACCATATTCGGTACAACCAGCAAATCGAACTTTATCCTAAATATGAAGCAGGAAACGCTCCAGAACTGGATAGCGGCTCTGCTCGCAGCCTGCGTTATCGTACCGCAGATAACGGGATTCCTCGTTTACGGCGTGAATGCTTCGCCTGCATTTATGAGTGCGGGACTGTACTTCACGGGATTTTCCTGCATACTTTTCTTCCTTATCGCAATGATAAAGGGCTGCCTTTCGTTCAAAAAAGACAAGATACTCTGGCTCATCGTTTTTATGGCGGTCTGGGCGTTCGCTTCGTATTACTGCGTTGTCCTCCGCCCGAATGTTGCCTCTGAGGTCGTTAACACTGCGCTCGCAGGCGAGATAGGACGATATGAGGGTCTGCTCTCACTGCTCGGCTACTTCGGTATCTTCTGCCTTGCAGCCTGCGTAACACGCACAAAGACGGTTCGCATCATCATGGATACTATCGTCGCAGTCGGCGTTGTACAGTCGCTTTTCGCAGTTTTTCAGCATATCCCGAAGCTTCGTTTTATGCCGAACTTCGCCGATCTTCCAACGGTCGCACTCAAAGATGTAATGCTTTCGCACGGACTTTCGGAAAATCCTATCGTTTTCGGAACGTTCCTCACTATCGTATTCGCCGCAGCTTTAACGGGTGCGGTCTATGAAAAAAATATCCTCCGTGCAAGGATTTACGGTGCAGCTTCAATGCTTTTCTGGCTCGTCGGTTTCTTCACTTCGTCCATAGTTCCGATAATAGGAATGTCGGCGGTGTTTGTCATCGTATCGATAATGATTTTCGCTTCAAAGCCGACTGCGTTTGAAAACGGAATACTTAAAAGCTCCGTTTACAGATACGCTGCAGTCGCTGTCGGAATGGCTGTTATCTTTGCGCTGATATGGATATTCCAGGGCATTTATATCCGTGACAAGGCAATTGCTTACTATGACGCATTCTTCCGCCTTTATATCGTTACGAACTACTCCGTTGCAAACGCTCAGTCGCTTTACGGCATCGGACTTGAAAAGAGCCTGTACTTTATAAAGGAACATACGCTCTTTGGTATAGGCCCCGACCTTATGGCAAAATACCAGATGGCGAACGACACGCTTTCGCTTTGCTCTATCGACCGAAGCTACAACGAGATCGTTTATGTTGCCGCAACACGAGGAATTCCTGCCGCTGCCGCATTTGCCGTTTTCCTCGCAGCTTCGCTCAAAAGCTCATTCGGCAAGTTCAAGGCTTCGATAAAGGGCGCCGAATGGCAGGATACTGCGATGTTTGTCGCTATTGCGGCTTACATTATCCAAAGCTTTTTCAGCTTCAGCTCTGTCCTCTGCGCACCGATATTCTGGATACTCTGCGGCTTTGCATTCAGAAAAATTACCGATAAAGGAGCAAACTCATGAGCAGCGGTTTAAAACGCACTATCGCATTTCTCTTTTTTCTTCTTGCAGGAATTTTACTCGGAACGATACTCGGAAATATCTGCGAGGGTGTCCCTTACCTTTCGTGGCTTTCCTACACGCTGTCTGTCGGACTGGACACGAACAGCCCGTTGGTGCTTGACCTCATCGTTTTCAAGCTTGCGTTCGGATTTACGCTTTCCGTCAACGCTGCGCAGATAATCTGCGTTATCCTCTCGTTCGTGCTTTACAGCAAGACCTGCAAGGGACTTTAAGCTATGCAGAACGGCGGAAACGGACTTTTTTACCCCGATTATTACCCTCGCTTCAAATGCATTGCCGATAAATGCAGTGATACCTGCTGTCAAGGCTGGGAGATATGTATTGACGAAGATTCGCTCGGAAGATACCGCTCCGTTGGCGGTGCAATAGGTCAGCGCCTTTCCGAAAACATCACGATCGACGGTGACGGCGCACATTTTATCCTTGCGGAAGATGACCGATGCCCCTTTCTGAACAGCTCGAACCTCTGCGACCTTTACATTGCCCTCGGCGAAGAATCGCTCTGCGGAATATGCACCGACCACCCACGCTTCCGAAGCTTTCTTTCGGACAGGACGGAGATCGGCATCGGACTTTGCTGTGAAGCCGCCGCCGAAATAATTCTGACCGAGGAAAAGCCTGTACATATCGTTCCCGAAGCAGATTTTCCCGATAATGCGCTTGAAAAAGCCGTTTTGCAGATACGTGAAATGCTTTTTAAGCTTTGTGAGCGTGATGAGCCTTTTATTGCACTGAGAAAATGCTGTGCGCTTGCGATAGATGCTCAGGATATGCTTGCGGAGAGTGATTTTTCGGGGATTTCCGAATTGTATGAGCATTTTTCGGGATATTCATTCGCCATAGAGGAAATTTCCGACAAAGAAGTTATCACCGTGCTCAAAGCAATGGAAAGCATCTCGCCCGAATGGGACGAAATGCTGAAAAAGCTTGAAAGCGGCGAGTATAAAACCGACTTTTCATCAGAAAACGAAATGCGGCGGCTTGCGGAATACTTTATTTTCCGACATTTTCCCGAGTCGCTCTCGGACGGAGATATCGTTTCAAAGGCTTACTTTGCATACTTTGCGGTTTCGGCTGTGAAGATGTTCTGGGGCGCTTATCTTTATGAGAGCAGCGCTCTGACGCTCCGTGACAGGATAAACGGTGCAAAGCTTTTCTCCAAAGGCGTTGAGTATTCGGAGATAAATATGCAGAGAGCATATAACTTACTGTAAAATTTAAGATAAAAAATACCGCTTGTACTAAACACCATTTAAAATTTGGAAAAAATCAAGCCGACAATCTCGTAGCTGTTGAAAACAGGTTTATATAGGATTTCGGCGCAGATTTTTTCCTTTATTTTATTGGTGTTTAGTATTGTTTACATTAAACGTGAACAAGCTTTTTTATTAAAAAAATAACAGAAAAAAGCAGTTGACAATTTGCTATGCAATGTGTTATAATTAATTTCTGTTTTGTAAAAATTATAATTATGTGTCGGCGTAGGGCAGGAGAGTTTTGTCAGAGAGCGTGTTTTGTCCAATGCCATGTTATGGAAAGGAAAAATTATGCTTTTTAGTGAACTCGGATTGCCGCAGGAGATCGTCCGTGCGGTCGAAGAAATGGGATATGAGGAGGCTACGGAAATTCAGGCTAAGGCCATTCCGCTTCTTCTCGAAGGAAAGGACGTTGTGGGACGTTCGCAGACGGGTACGGGAAAGACAGCCGCTTTCGGACTTCCCGCAGTTGCAATGATAGACCCTGAGGGCTATCGCCGTGTGCAAACGCTCATACTCTGTCCGACAAGAGAGCTTGCGATGCAGGCTTCGCAGGAAATCGAAAAATTCTCTAAATATCTTCCGTATGTAAAGTCCTGCGCTATCTACGGCGGTGCTGACATCGAACGCCAGATAGTTCAGCTCAAAAAGGGCGCAAATATCGTTGTCGGAACTCCCGGACGTGTAATGGATCATATCCGCCGTCATACGCTTCACCTTGAAGAACTCCGCTCGGTGATTCTTGACGAGGCTGACGAGATGCTCAATATGGGTTTCCGTGAGGATATCGAAGAAATTTTGCAGTATATCCCCGAAGAACGTCAGACCGTGCTTTTCTCGGCAACAATGCCGCCGCAGATAATGGCTATCACGGGCGAATATCAGCGTGACCCGATCGTTGTCGGCGTTGAGCAGAAAAGCCGCACAGTTGAGAGCGTTGCGCAGTTCTATTACGAAGTTCCTATGGGAAGAAAGACAGATGCGCTCCAGATGCTCCTTATCGCATTTGAGCCTAAGCTTTCGATGATTTTCTGCAACACAAAAGCAATGGTAGATGAGCTTACCGAAAACCTCGTTGCAAAGGGTTTCAAAGCGGCAGGTCTTCACGGCGATATGAAGCAGCAGAGCAGAACTCAGGTGCTTAACGCTTTCAAGAGCGGCAGAATAAATATCCTCATTGCGACCGACGTTGCCGCAAGAGGCATCGACGTTGACGATGTCGATGCAGTTTTCAACTATGATATTCCGCAGGACAATGAATACTATATCCACCGTATCGGCCGAACAGGCAGAGCAGGTCGTTCGGGTTCGGCTTATACGATAGTGAGCGGCAGAAAGCAGGTCTACGAGCTTAAGGATATCGCACGATTCACAAAGGCTGATATTATCCGCTGCGAACTCCCAACAAGAGATGACGTTATCGAAAAGAAAACACAGCGGGTTCTCGATAAAGTCTGCGACTATACCACAACGGAGAAATATCCGAACGGCGCAGAGCTTCTCGAACGCCTTACAGAGCGTGGCTTTACGGCGGAGCAGATCGCCGCAACTCTCCTCGGAATGAGAATTTCCAAGGAAACACGCACTGTCCCCGAGTTCATCAAGCCTGTGTTCCGTCCACGTGACGAAAAGGGCAGATCAAAGGGCAGCTCCTGCAAGATCGAGATCTCACTCGGCAGACAGAACCGCATCGCACCGAACTTTATCCTCGGCGCACTCGTTGACGCAACGGGAATGGCAGGCAAAAACTTCGGCAAGATCGATATCTACGACCGCTATACAACAGTGGAAGTCCCCGAAGCCGACCTCGACCATATCATCGATTCCATGACGGGAACGAAGATAAACGGTCAGAAGATAAAGATCAAGCGCTATGAGGGCAAGCAGAGCGAGGGCAGACAAAACGGCAGCTCCGACCGCAGACGTTCGGGCGGCGAAAAGGACTACCGCAGCCTCCGCAGAAAAAATACAGGCAGAGCAAGAAAATTTGACGGCTCGCAGAATAAGAAAAGAAAACAATATAATTAATGCGTAATTCGTAATTCGTAATGCGTAATTTTGCATAGCTGACATTTGTTCGGCAAAGCGAAGCCAACTAAAGTTTAGGTCAAGCCTTTTTAAAGGCTTGCAGGGGTCAAGGGGACAGCGTCCCTTGTCGCTCTCCGCAGAGAGCGAAATTCCCTAAACTAACAGCTAAGGCGTTGTTGCAATAACGTAATCAGTAACAAATAAAAAGGCGCAATTCACACAAAAAGGTAAAACGGAATGTGAGAAATCCGTTTCGTAAACCTAAAAAATGTGAATTGCGCCTATTCTTTATCTACAGAATAACTATCCTTGAAGCACAAATACACGAACGAAGTGAGTGCATTTGCGTTTCAACGTAAAATGAACGGCAACCGGATATGAATATAACCCAAAAATTTCTGTCGTGACGTATTCCATATCCACTCGTTTCATATAACAGAAACATTAATTGCAGAACCTTGACTATTCGGTACGAATATGCTATAATATTTAAAAAAGGAAGTGATATTACGGAAACACGGAATGTACGGATAATCCATTCATCATCGGGCGGAACGGCAGGAAAAAACGCACTTTCCTGCAAAATATCTCTCCCCACAGCGTGGATAAAAGAGCTTGGATTGGACAAAAACGAACGCAATGCGGAGCTTTGCTTTGATGGTCAGACTATATGCATAAGAAAAAAACAGACCGCTGCTGCTTTTGTGAACTCAAAAAAGCAGCTCGGTCACGATTTGAAAAAATATTCTCTTTATGATAATGAAAAGCTGTGCACCGTTATCTATGCCGACATGACTGACAAAACGATTTTTGCCGAAAACTTTACCGAAAATATCGTAAAAACTGCTTTCGGTAAAAATAAATTTCCCACTTGGGAGAATTTCTGCAAATTTATCGAGGAACGCTGCGTCCCGAGAGGAAGAAGCGGACTTCGTGAATACCTTGAAGCTATCGGTGTTGACGGATATCTGCCGTTTGAGATCATCGCCAAAACAAACGGCAGAATGGCGGAGGATAACCAATGGATAAAGATCGAAAAGCTGTAACGGAGCTATATTTTGCGACCGATGAAAAAATCGCCGAAACTTCATCAAAGGGCAATCAGGAAAAATGGTATGATGAAGCTTCCGACCGCTGGTTCAAGCTCGACCAATTCGGCTATGAAGCATTGAGCGAGTGCGCCGTTTCCGCAATGCTTGAATTCAGCAATATCGAAGCCGACACGCCGTTTGATTTTGTGCGCTATGAAATGGAGAGCGTTTTTGCCCATGACCGCAGGCGTACAGGCTGTTCAAGCAGGAATTTTCTTGCGAAAAATCAGTCGATAATAACATTGAGCCACCTGCTGAACAGAGTGCTTGACGAACCGCTAAAAGAAAAACTGAGCCGCCTTTCCAGCGACAAAAAGCGGATACAATTTCTTGCCGAAAAGACAGCCGAGTTCACGGGACTGGTGCATTTTCCCGAATACCTCACGCTGATTTTTGAAGTTGATGCGCTTTTCCTCAATGACGACCGCCACCTTAACAATATAGCGGTCATTGAAGAGGACGGGGAATATTCCTACTGCCCGATATTTGACAACGGCGCTGCGCTTTTGTCAAATACGCAGCTTTCGCAAATGGATATCGAGCCGAAAGCGCTTATTTCCGCAGTGACTGCCCGACCGTTCGGCACGACCTTTACACGTCAGATGCGAAGTGCCGAAGCCTTGTTCGGTCAGCAGCTTTATATTCCGCACTTTACAAAATCGCAGATAAAAGACCTGCTTGCACCGATGCTCGGATTCTATCCCGAGCGCGACAGAGGGATAATATCCGACCGCGCGGCGGAATGTGTCCTCCAAAGGCAGAGATCCCTCAGGCAGTAAACCGACAAAAATGACCGCAAACCCATAAAGTCTGCGGTCATAAATACATATTCACTTTCTGCGTGACTGGCTCCTGCGCTTGTTGTCAACATTCTTTTTGATGTCGCTCATACGCTCTTCGGAGCTCTGCTTGAAGCGGTTCATCATATCCTCGAACGCTGCCTCGGGGGTCATTGGAGTCTTATCCTGCTGCGCAGGTCTGCGGTCGCCGCTGCGCCCACCGTTGTAGGGCTTTCTGCCGCCGTTGTCACGGTGCTGCGGCGGGGGATTATCGACAGCCTTTTTTATCGAAAGAGAGATCTTGCCGTTATCGCCGATGGCAAGCACCTTTACCTTAACGGTCTGACCCTCGGTGAGATGATCTCTTATTTCGTTTACGAAACTGTTAGCGACCTCGCTGATATGTACCATTCCTGTCGTTCCGGGTTCAAGCTCGACGAATGCGCCGAATTTTGTGATGCCCGTAACTTTTCCTTCGTAAATGTTTCCAACTTCAAGCTGCATAAAAAGAATTTTAACCTCTCTGATTTTTATATTCTAAAAGCGTTTTCGTCAAGCGATGCCGCTTTAGTTCCTTGTTGTATCATAGAAGCGGCGCTCGTTCGGATAGGCAAAGCCGAGAACTTCAATAGCGATCTTTTCCATATAAGCCCGCTCATCGTCTTCGGCGAGGATAGAAGCGTATTCATCATTTTCCGCTTCAAGCTGTGCAGCCTTTTCCTCGAGCTGAGAAAGCTTTTTTTTCTTTTCGGCAATGTCGGCCTGAGTTGCAACAAATGAGCATACAGAATAAACGATGACCGCCGCTCCTGCGAGCGAAGCCAGACTGCGCATAAAAGGTCCGCCGTTTTTTTTTCGGTTTTCCGAACGCTGCTGTTTTTCTTTTTCCTTGACATAAGCCTTGTAGGTCTTTCCCATTCTGCTGCACCTCCGTTCCTTTACAATTCCGAAATAAAAATTTATCGTCACTTCCAGATGATAACATTATACTACATACGGGCATTGATTTTCAAGCTTTTTTCCCACATTAAAAAATTTTTTATAGGTATGCACAAATTTGTTAAGGTATTTTAGATAAATTCTATTATCAAAAAATACAGCAAGTTCATTCCGTCTTGAATATACTTTTTGTATTTATGATATCAGACGGTATTTTCGCTTTTTTTCTTAAATCTGCGGAAGAATTTTGCAATTGACGATGCTGTCAGGCGCAGTATGCCCACAATAAGACTTCCGACCGTTGCAATGTATAACAAAAAGCCGAGGAATGTCCCGATAACACAGAAAAAGCGTACCTGCCCTCTGCATAAAACGGCAGAGTAAAGAAAAATCGCCGCACCCGAAACTGCCATAAAAACAATGTCCTCGGCGAATACGGCATTCTTCTTTGCGGCAGGAGGAAAGACGATGCGAAGCGTTCGGAAAACATCATAAAAAACACCGATGCCAAGTCCGAGGACGACCGACAGCAGAAATAAAGAGCACTGCTCGGAAACGGTAAAAAAAGTTTCAAGATCCAAAAATACACCCTCGATCCAATATTATCTGAAAAGCCTGCCGAGAAAGGAGAGAGGCGAGCGCAGATCCTTGTCGCCGTAAATGATAGCGTCAATGTTTCCTTCAATGTTCATCTCGCCGTTCGTTACGGACAGATCGTTGATGTGAAGATCGCTGCCCTTTATCGTCAGCTCACCCATTGTGGTATACAGCAGGACAGTATTTTCGTCAAAACTGTCAATATCCGTAACACCCGAAACAGAGAGCTTTCCTCGGTTCTCGGCGATTATACTGTGAGCTTTTTCGTTTACGTCATTCATATTCATCGTTCCTTTCAATACAAAACAATATCGTTTTCTATAATTGTATTCGGAAAGTGAAGAATTAATACGTAATTATTTATATCCGCAAAAAATTATACTAAACACCATTTTAAAATTTGGAAAAATCAAGCCGACAATCTTGTAGCTGTTTTTAACAGGTTTATATAGGATCTCGGTGCAGATTTTTTCCTGTATTTTATTGGTGTTTAGTATATTAGTATTAATAAAACGCAGCGACGGTTCTGTATCCGCAGCAGTCTGTCAAAAAACATACTGCAATTTTTATTTTGAGATTTATTGCCTTTTCCTCTTGATTTTTTCTAAAAAATGCAATATAATATTAATAAATACTATTAAATGGGGGATAACAATGAAAAAAATAGTTTCGATCCTTGTTTGTGCGGCGCTCGCTGCAAATGCTGCGGTCATTAACGTCTGCGCTTATACCGAAAGCATAAAAAAGACCTCGGTGCAGGTCGCAGTTGATTGTGACCGGTACATAAACTGGGACGGCACTTCCAATGTGGCTCAGTTTATAGGTCCGAACGGAAAATTCTGCTTTGCTTATGACGGAGATAAGTATGTTACCGTTGTAAAGACAAACGGCACGGCTGCTTTGAAGAAAAAGATAAAGCTTGAAAAAAAGCACCCTGTATTCGGCAATGTTATTTGTGACAAAAAGGGTAATTTCTATCTCATTACGGGTGAAGAGAACAGCTCGAATGATACTTCCGTCAACACCGTATTCATATCCAAATATGACAGCAGCGGAAAGCATATAAAGACTGTCGGCGACAACGGCAGTTCAAGCCTTGCATATTATTACGGCAAGGATTTTTATACAAAGATACCGTTTGATGCGGGCAACTGCGATGTGGCTATAAACGGTGACACCCTTTGTGTAAACTATGCCCGTGAAATGTACAGCGGACACCAGAGCAACTCCGTTTTTGCAATAAATATCAATACAATGAGCAAGGTCTCGTCGGGCGAAAGCTACAATTCTCATTCCTTTGCGCAGAGAGTCGTTCCGTTCAATGATTCTTTTGTGCTTGCCAGCGAGGGCGACTGTTACGATCGTGCCTTTACTGTAAATATGCTCGGAAAAAAGTCCTACAACATCTTCCATTTCTGGGTCGAAAAGGGTGCATTTGACCGATATGATATGTTCACCGTGAACAATAATTTTGCGCATATGGGCGGACTTGTCAATATCAATGACAAGTATGCCGCACTCGTCGGAACATCGGTAAAATCGCTCAGTTCTTCCGCCAAAAAAGAAAAAGAGCAGCTTTTCATACAGATATTTGACCCGACAGCGGCTCTTGACAGTTCTTCCGCATTCGTGACAAAGGGCGAACGCAGCGGTCTTGGCGGCAACAACGGTACTGAAAATGTTAAGGATCTCGGTGTAAAGTGGCTCACTGACTATAAGGACAAGACTGTAAGCGATCCGCAGGCTGTTGCTACGGACAGCGGAAACATCGTTATTCTTTATGAACTCAAGGACGCCAAGGAAAAAAACAGCGGTGTTTATTATATGGTGCTTGATAAGAGGGGAGAGGTCATTTCGGAAGCAAAAAAATTCTCCGACAGTGCAAAGCTCAACCCATGTCGTATGCCTGTTTATGTAAGCGGCAAGGTTTACTGGGCTGCAAACAAGTCAAGCGGAGAAAACAAGGGCAATCTCCATATCTACAGCATTGAAGTTGAATAAAGAAAATACAATAAAACAGCGTATATCACATAATCTCGTGATATACGCTGTTTTTTTATCAATATTTCAATTACGCATTATGCATTAAAATTACTCTCCGACAAGCTCACGGTAGAGTCCGAGGTAGAGTTCAGCCGAGGTATCCCAGCTGCAGTCGGTAGTCATTGCAGTGTGCATAATGTACTTCCAACGCTTCTTATCGTTGTATGCTTCTCTTGCACGTCTTGTTGCATCGAGCATATCGTGTGCGTTGTAGGTCTTGAATGTAAAGCCGTTGCCGTCCTCATCGCCTGCGTCCTTGATGCTGTCACGCAGACCGCCAGTTTCACGGACTATCGGGATAGTACCGTAGCGGAGAGAGATCATCTGAGCAAGTCCGCAGGGTTCGCTCTGTGATGGCATAAGGAACATATCAACGCCTGCATAAACTCTTCTTGCGAGTGCAGGGATAAAGCCGATAGTTGCGCTTACCTTATCGGGGTGTCTCCAAGCCATTTCCTTGAAGAAATCTTCATAGATCTTTTCGCCCGAACCAACGATAGCGAACTTGTAGCCGAGGTTCAGCATATCCTCGAATACATACTTGATAAGGTCGATGCCCTTATGGGAAACGAAACGTGTAACGATACCGATAACAGGCTCGTCGCCGTCCTGAAGATTAAGCTCGGAAAGGAGCGCTTTCTTACATTCTTCCTTGCCCTTGGTGTTTTTAACGCTGAAATTCTTCGGGATAAGCGGATCGGTCTCCGGGTTGTAGAGAGCTGTATCGATGCCGTTGAGGAAGCCGCAGAGCTTATACTGCTTGTCTGCGAGCGCTCTGTCAAGTCCATGAGAATACCACGGGTCAAGAATTTCCCAAGCATAGCTCGGTGAAACGGTAGTGATCTTGTCCGCTGTTTCAAATGCGGCTTTCATAAGGTTTACGCAGCCGTCATATTCGAGCAGCTTTGTATGATACATCGGGATACCAAGCACTTCGTTGATAACTTCCATGCCGTACTTGCCCTGATACTGGATATTGTGGATAGTGAACACGGTCTTGATATTGTCAAAGCCGTACTGATACTTATAGAAAATGTTGTAATAAACGGGAACGAGAGCTGTCTGCCAGTCATTGCAGTTGATAACATCGGGCTTCCAGCCGATATATTTGAGCATTTCCATAATTGCTCTGGAGAGGAATACGAAACGCTCGCAGTCATCATAGAAGCCGTAAAGTCCATCTCTGCCGAAGTAGTATTCGTTGTCGAGGAGATAGTATGTAACGCCGTTGACATTGCCCTTGAAAACGCCGCAGTACTGCTTTCTCCAGCCTACATCAACGGTGAAGTTCGTGATGAATTCGAGCTGGCTGCGAAGCTCGGGCTTAACGTTTTTATAAAGGGGAAGAACAACTCTTGCATCGTGACCTGCCTTGACGAAAGCGGCAGGAAGTGAACCTGCAACATCTGCAAGTCCGCCCGAGGCTGCATAAGGGAGTGCTTCGGAAGCTGCATATAAAATCTTCATAAAAAGAATCCTTTCGATTGAATTTTTTGTCATAGGAAACAAGTTGGTACAGCGTTTCCTTGAAACCGCAGTTTCGCCGTGTGAAAGGCTTATCAACTTTCACACGGCTGAAACAAATTGGCTTGCTTTATTTGGAAGTTAAATTTCTGCGCCCTTGCCGAGGTAAAGAGGATAGTTCTCCGAACCTGTGAGCATACGCATATCGCCGATCTTTACATTCTTGTCGGAAATTACGCAGGAAACCTCGCACTTTGCGCCAACGTTTGTGTCCTGCATAAGGATACAATTCTTGACAACTGCGCCCTTGCCTACCTTAACGCCTCGGAAGAGAACGCTGTTTTCAACTGTACCCTCAATGATACAGCCGTCACCGATAAGGGAGTTCTTTACCTTTGCGCCGATGCCGAACTTTGCAGGAGGATTATCTCTGACCTTTGTATAGATAGGACGGTTTGCGATAAAGAGCTTGTTTCTGTTTTCTGTGTTGAGAAGGTTCATATTTGCCTTGTAGAAGGTATCCATCGAGGTGATCTTGCTGAAGTAGCCGTCAAAACGATAGCCCATGATCTTGTAGTCATGTGTTCTTGCCTGGAGAATATCCTTTTCAAAGCTTACAAGACCTCTTGAATTTGCTTCAAGAACGAGGTTCTTCAAAAATTCCTTGGAGAGAACGAACATATTGAGTGAAACGTTGCAGGCACCACTGATGTATGGATTTGTGAGAACATCAACAACTCTGCCCTCGTCATTGATACCGAAAACAGTAGCCTTCTGAGCCTGCTCAACGGTAACAACATCGTTCGCATAAACTGCTGTGATGTCTGCGCCGGAAGAGATGTGGGAATCAACTATAGAACTGAAATCAACGTTTGCAACAACGTCGCAGTCGGAAAGAACCACATAATCGGCATCGGAGGTCTTGATGAAATCCCAGACGCCGTAGAGAGCTTCAAGTCTGCCTCTGTACATACCGCTTGAAACGTGGCTGAAAGGAGGGAGGAGGTGAAGTCCGCCGTTCTTGCTTGCGAGATCCCATTCACGTCCCGAACCGAGGTGATCGAGAAGTGACTGATAATTTGACTTTGTGATAACGCCGACTTCATCGATGCCGCTGTTTACCATGCTGGAAAGAGGAAAATCAATGAATCTGTAGCGTCCGCCGAAAAGAACACTGCCCATAGTTCTTTCTTTTGTAAGATCGGAGATCGAATTGTCATGCATATTTGAGAAAATAAGTCCCAAAACCTTTTTATTTCTGCTCATTGTAAAAGTTCCTCCTTATTTTAAACATTTTCCGAAATGATCTGCTTCGGAAGAACCTTTGCATTTTCGGATATCGTAATGTTGTGACCTACGACTGCAATGCCCCAGTCATCTCTGTTGTCGAAGGTCTCGGGTCTTGCACCGATCTGTGCGCCCTCGCCTACAACGCAGTTCTCGCCGACGATAGCGTATTCAACTACTGCGCCCGATTTGATGACCGAACCGGGCATAATGATCGAATCGGTGACCGTTGCACCCGGCTCGATCTTAACGCCCTCAAAAATAACGGAGAAATCAACTGTTCCCTCAACGTCGCAGCCGTCGGTTATCATGGAGTTCTCAACAACTGCGTTCTCGCCGATATACTGAGGAGGAAGAACGGGGTTTCTGGAATACATCTTCCAGTCGGGATCGTAAAGGTCGATAGGAATGTTCGGATTGAGAAGATCCATATTTGCTTCCCAGAGGGAGTCAAGTGTTCCAACGTCCTTCCAGTAGCCGTCGAATGCGTAAGCAACGAGCTTTTCGCCGGCTTTCATCATATTAGGAATGATAGCCTTGCCGAAGTCCTTGTCCTCAGCCTCGTTGTTTTCATTTTCGATGAGGTATTTCTTGAGCTTCGACCATGTGAATATGTAGATACCCATTGAAGCAAGCGTGGAGCGTGGGTGCTTCGGCTTTTCCTCAAAGTCAACGATATCGCCCTCATCGTTTGTTATCATAATGCCGAAACGTGAAGCTTCCTCCATAGGAACATCAAGAACAGCGATAGTTGCATCGGCATTCTTTTTCTTATGGTGTTCGAGCATATCATTATAATCCATCTTGTAGATATGGTCGCCCGAAAGGATAACAACATATTCGGGGTCATATCTGTCAACGAAAGAGATGTTCTGGTAAATAGCGTTCGCTGTGCCCTTATACCATTCAGCGCCGAGAGCTGTCTGGTAAGGAGGCAGACAGTGTGCGCCGCCGTACTGCTTGTCAAGATCCCAAGGCTGACCGTTGCCGATGTAATCATGAAGAACGAGCGGCTGATACTGTGTAAGAACGCCGACCGTGTCGATACCCGAGTTTACGCAGTTGGAAAGCGGGAAATCGATGATCCTGTATTTGCCGCCGTAAGGAACGGCAGGCTTTGCCATATCGTGAGTGAGAGCGTATAAGCGGCTGCCCTGACCTCCTGCAAGGAGCATTGCAACGCATTCTTTTTTAGTGTACATTCGTTATTCCTCCCATGGATTTACTTTTTTATTTTTTCAGGGGACTTTGTGACCGTTTTTGCTGATGCCTTAGCTGTGCTGCTTTTTGCCCCTGCTGCACTCGTCTTTGGTTTTGCCGTTTTCGGTTCAGGCTTTTCCGAAACAGCTGTCTTTGCCGCAGGCGTTTCTGCCTTTTTCAAGGTTTTTGAAGCCTTTGCGGTCTTGGCCGTCTTTGCAGGCGTTTTTTCCTCTTTCGGTGTGCGCTTTTTGGCAGGAACGAACTTGAACAGCATTGCGGAAAGCGGAGCGATATCGATAACTATCGACTGCTCGCAGCCGTGCATCGAATAATCCTCGGTTTTCTTCTTTTTGTTGTTGACAGTTCCCGATCCGCCATATTTTGCTTCATCGGTGGAAAGAACCTGCTGCCAGCAGCCCTCACGGGGAACGCCTATGCGGTAGTTTTCACGCTTGACAGGCACGAAGTTGCAGACGATGATGACTTCATTGCCCTCATCATCTATTCTTCGGAACGAGATAACGCTCTGGAGATAGTCATCGTGACATATCCAGGCGAAGCCGTTCCAGTCATCGTCATGCTGCCAGAGCGGAGGGTTTTCGAGGTAGAACCTGTTGAGGTCTTTGCTGAACTGTTCGATCTGTGCGTGTTCGGGAGTGTCGAGCAGATACCAGTCGAGAGCCTTTTCATAGTTCCATTCGTTCTCCTGACCGAACTCGTTGCCCATAAATGAGAGCTTCTTGCCGGGGTGCATCGCCATATATGTCATAAATGTGCGCAGCGTGGAGAACTTATCTGTATTGTAAGCACCGCTCATCTTGCGCCAGAGCGAACATTTTCCGTGAACGACCTCATCGTGCGAGATCGGGAGAATGTAGTTTTCGCTGAAGCAGTAGAAGAATGAGAAGGTGAGCTTGCCGTGATTGTTTGCACGGTAGATAGGGTCAAGCTTCATATAGTCAAGGCTGTCATTCATCCAGCCCATATTCCACTTGAAGTTGAATCCGAGTCCGCCGACATCGGCAGGCTTTGTAACGAGCGGCCAGGCGGTGGATTCCTCTGCGATCATAAGTGTGTTCGGGTTTCGTCCGAATACAGCCGTATTAAGGCTGCGCAGGAATTCAACGGCTTCGTAATTCTCACGTCCGCCGTCCTTGTTGGGTCGCCATTCGCCGTCACGTCTGTCGTAATCGAGATAGAGCATTGAAGCGACTGCATCAACACGCAGACCGTCAACGTGGAATTTTTCTATCCAGTACAAAGCGTTGGAAATGAGGAAAGAGCGCACCTCGTTCCTGCCGAAGTCGAAAACTCTTGTTCCCCATGATGTATGCTCCTTTTTGAGCGGATCGGAATATTCGTAACAGCAGTCACCGTCAAACTCGAAAAGTCCTGCCGCATCTTTCGGGAAGTGTGCAGGCACCCAGTCAAGGATAACGCCGATGTTGTTTTTATGGAAAATGTCGATCATCTTCATGAAATCGAACGGTGTTCCGTATCGTGAAGTCGGCGCATAGTAGCCGATTATCTGATAGCCCCATGAGCCGTCATAAGGATACTCCGCAAGCGGCATAAGCTCGATGTGGGTATAGCTCATATCCTTGAGGTAGGGAACCATTTCCTCGGCGAATTTAACATAGCTGAAAGGCTCGCCGTCCTCGTAGGTTTTCCATGAGCCGAGATGGACCTCGTAAATGTTCATCGGACTTTTATACACGTTCGTCTTGGCTTTTGTATCGTACCAAGCCTTGTCTGTCCATTTGAAGCCGTCGATATCGAAATATTTCGTAGCCGTTGCAGGACGTGTTTCCATGTGGGTTCCGTAAGGATCGGATTTGAGCAGAATGCTCTGATGCCGGGTTTCGATGCTGTATTTATATGTAAAATACTGTTCAACGTTTTCGACAAAGCATACCCATGTTTCGTCATCGACGAGCTTTGTCATCGGGTTTTTGCGCCTGTCCCAATCGTTGAAATCGCCAACAAGGGACACAGATGCGGCATGAGGCGCCCAAACTCGGAAATAAACGCCTTTTTTGCCGTCCTTTGTACCCTTATGGGCACCGAAGAAATCGTAAGCCTCGACCGAAGTTCCCTCATGGAAGATATGGAGAGGGAAGCGGCAGTCGATCTCTTCGGATACTGCAGTTTTCTTTCTGCTGTTCGGCATAATTTCATACTCCTTCTTAGCGGGCATTCGGGAGAAACAAAGCATCTGCACGATGCTTTGAACGCTCATAGCCACACTATTAATTCTATATATATTTTAACAGATTATGTATCACATTGCAAGTGTTTTTGTAATATTTTTATATGTTAAACGTAAAAATCAGGTAAAGGTTGTGTAAATTGTACAATTTTTTTCCACCTACTAAAACGATAAAAGCTAACCAAGAAAAAATTTGTATCAAAATGTACATAATTTTCCACATTTTTATGTATTTTCAACAATGTAATAAAGTTACATTTTTACAATTTATGCAGCTTTAATACAATAATTGTTCTGTCATCGGAAAAATCATTGAAAGCGCCCTTTTCGGGTCTGTCAAGCTCAATTACCGTATCGGCACAGCGTGATGGCGAATATCCGTCCGAAAGGAGCAGCTCACGGAGCTTCGGAAAACTTGTTTCGGGTATGCCGTCGCTGAATAACGCAGCGCTGTCGCCGTCCGAAAGCCGCACGGAAAAAGGTTTCAATTCCGTTTTGGGGATTATCCCGAGCGGAAAAGCGGAATTCTCAACAGTGCTGACAGTTCCTCCTGTTCTGACGAAGCTTTGCGCTGCGCCTGCCTTGAAAAAGTCGGCTTTTCCCGTGAAAAGATCGATGCGGAGCATATCGGCGGTCGTGAAAACCTCGTCCGCAGACTTCGAGATGAGCAGCGAATTGACTATCCGAAACGCAGTCACACCGTCCGAGCCTGCATGGATAAGCTTCGATATGAGCGAGCAAGCCATACTGCTTTCGAGTGCGGCACGGCTGCCGCTGCCCATTCCGTCCGCAATGAGGAAGTAAACGCCGCCCAAACCGTCCGTGAACTGCACCGAGCTGTCGCCGCTCACGCTTTCCCTGCCGCATAAGACCGCCTTTCCGACCTCTATCTCAAATGCCGCAGGTTCGTGCCAGCAAGCGTGGATATGGTCGGCTTCGCTGAAAAATTCAGGCTGTTCAAGCTCACGGTCGGTCAGCGAGGAGAGCTTTTCCGTCACATCTTCGGGCGGAACTTCAAGCTTTCCGTCATAAAAGCAGGAGATAAAAAGGTTGCCGCCCTTATCGAAGAATACAGCCGCTTTCGGATCTTTTCCGCCGTATCTTCGTATAATTTCGCCTGCACGTTCGGAAAGATTGCCGTCATATATCCTGCCGCCCGAATAAAGATCCCCGAGTTCGTCCATAAATTTAACCGAAGCGGAAAGCTGCTCGCTGAATATTTCGTGCGCACGGCTGTGGTTCTCGCTTTTGCGCATAAGTGAAGCGTTCTGCGAGAAAAGCCTGTTCATAAGCTCGGCGATCTCGGCTTTTTTTGTGCAGCTTTCGATGCATCTCGGCAGCTCGGGAACGGTGATAAAGCCTTTTGCGAGGAGAAGCTTTTCGCACGGGACGAACGCCGCACGGATACGGTTCCCGTCGCTTTTGCAGCAGAAATCACGGTTGCGGCATTCTCCGCATATCTTCCTGCAGACGGTTTCGCTTATGTCTGTTCGGGAGCTGTTTTTTTCGGCAAGAAGCTCGGAGGCTCTGTCGGTGCAGTCGCCTATCTTCGCAAAACACTCCGCCCCGAATGAGATCCTTCGTGCAAGATGATCCGTCACAGCAGATCGGCTCTCAATGGCGGTGTTGACAGCTTTCATATAAATTTTGTCGGGTATGAGAGTGTAAAGCGCAGCCGCAGTGAGCGTGTCCGTCATAAGTGCCGCCGCCCACGAAAGCTTTCCCATAAAAAGCGTCAGGAAGAGCGAAACAACGGTGAAACCGACCGCCGAAAATATTTTTCCACGTTTCGAGATGATCCCGCCGATGAGTCCTGCACAGCCGACAACAGCCATGCTCCGTGAAAGCTCGGATATCTCTTCGCCGCCCGAACAGCCGAGAATTGCGCCGAGCGACGTCAGAACACCCATTATCGCACCGCCTGTGCCGCCGAATCGTCCGCCTGCCGCAAGGATAACGAATATCCCCACAGCCCGTCCGAGTGAAAAAGTCCCTGCCGAAACTCCGAACAGCACAGATATCCCCGTTACATACAGCACAGCCGTGCAAAGGCTGTTCGCCCCGATGACGCTTATCCGTCCGCTTTCTTTTATCGAACGCATTTCGCACGAAATAAAATATGCCGTTATGCCGCAGATAATTCCCCTGAAAAACACCGCCGCCGCAAGTACCGCCGTTATTTTCGCCGACAGCGAAGCGACCGCTCCCGAGAGTATGTAGACCGCCGCCGCATAGATACCCGTCCCTGCCGAGCCGAGCCGCCTTTCGGTAAACCTGCACACGATTAGTTTCAGCGCAAGCATCACAGCCATTGCAAGCGTTTCCGTTACAAGGCTGTCAGCCCGTCCGAGCGTGATAATGCCTGCCGCCGAGCCTGCAAACACCGCCGATGAAAAAGCCGCAGGCAGTGCCGCCGTCAGCGCAGGTGATATAGGTATGAATCCCTTTGATGTGCTGAAGATCATTCCGCATAAAAATGCGAACGTCCATTTTATGACCCCGAGCCGAACATCACTGTCGCTGTTTCGGGCTTTTTTGCGGGAAAGATCTGATTTTGCGATATCAAAAAAGCTGCTTATTTTTTCTTTTACGATCATATTTATACGTCCTTTCCGTTAGTGCTGCAGATATCATCAATATAATTATAGAATAACTATGTGGTAAAAATTGTCATTTTGTAAAATAACTTTGACAAACATCTGCTTTTCGCAACGGAAAAAATGTATCGTGCAAAGAGTGTGCTTGACATTCGGCTTTGCACGATATAAAATAAACATAGCAACGAGGGGAGGAGTTAGTTTGAAAACAAATCTTATACTAAACACCATTTAAAATTTGGAAAAAATCAAGCCGACAATCTTGGATATATGTGATTTCGGCGCAGATTTTTTCCTGTATTTTATTGGTGTTTAGTATTATAATAACAGAGGGACTTCCCGGCAGCGGAAAAAGCACCACCGCAGCTATGATAGCGCAGGAGCTTGAGAAAAAGGGAGCAAAGGTCGTGTGCATCGATGAGGGCGTAACCGACCACCCTGCCGATTATGCCGACTATGATTTTCCCGACTTTGAAACCGAGCGTGAAAAGATACTTGAAAAATGGCGTTCGTTTGTAAAAAATGCTGACAATGAAACCGTGTACGTTTTCAACTGTATCTTCCTGCAAAATCCTATGTGCGAAACGATGATGCGCTTCGGAATGGACGAAAAGGCTTCCGGGCGGTACATCGGCGAGATAGCGGAAATAATAAAACCGCTCTCCCCTGTCATCGTATATATCGACCAACCAAATGTCCGAGCCGCCATAGATGCAGTTCTTGACGAGCGCGGAAACGACTGGCTCAACGCAGTTATCGACTACCACGTTTCACAGGGCTACGGAAAGCAGAACGGACTGACGGGATATGACGGCTACATAAAATGTCTTGAAGAAAGACGGAAAAGGGAGAAAAATATCCTTTCCGCACTCGATATAAAAAGCATTGTCTTTGATCGGAAAATGACTGCGGAAGAACTTGCGGAGCAGTTTGGTTTTGCGGCGGAAAAATAAATATAAAAAAGTTTACGCTCGCTTGAAATGCGGACGTAAACTTTTTGTTTAATATAAGTGTATTACCATTTCGCTGCCGAAACAATGCTTTCGATAGCGGCTTTATCAGCGGTAAAATAAACCGTTTCGCCATTTTTTATCTGCACGGAGATAATGTTTCCGTCTGTTTGGACGGTGTAGAGCGTTTCGCCGCTCACATTGTCAAAAACGATGAACGAAAGTATCGGTACGAAGCTTTCTCCGCCGCTTTGTGTAAGCTTTTCAGCCGCATTTGCGAAAGCGTCATTCAGTTTATGCGCCTTTTCGCCGAAAATATCGGTGCTTTCACCGTCCGAAGCCGTGACCTCGGCGTTTATATCGTCCTGCGAAGCAAGAGCGAGGAATTCACAAAGCTTTTCCGTATCTGTCGGCGAAAAATCGGGATAAGCCAAGGCATTTCCGCCCGAAAGCTTCGTAAATGCAGGCGAAACGGGCTTATTGCCGCCATTTATATCTTCTGTATCGTCACAAATGTCATCATCGGTGTCTGTACCAGCGTTGCCGTCAGCGTCGACGTCATCGGCAGACGGTTTTTCGGTATATTCAAAGCCGCCGTCAACATAGCTGTTCGTTCCTTGCGCCGTGTCCTCGTCTTCATCGCTCGCAGGCATTTCGGCTTCATCGCAACAAGCACTGTCGTCTGCGTTTTCCTCGTCCCAGACCCCCTGCACTGCAAAAGCTGCAGGCTCGTCAGCACTCGGTTCGGTTTCGGGAACTTCATTTGATACGGCTTTCTCGGCTTCGTCCGCAATGCTCTCTTCGGACAAAGCCTCATCAAAGTCTTCATCATTTGCAGGGGCTTTATTTTCATCTGCTTCATCGGAAGAAGTTATTTCGGTGATTTCTTCGCTATTTTCCGCAAGAGCGGTATAAATACTGTCGTCCGCCTGAGCCGTTTCAACGCCCTTATCTTTGAGCGTGTTCACGCCGACAACCGCAATAAGCGCGATGCAGGCAGCCGCAGCGGCAAAAGGCGTAAGCTTCATTATGAACGGCTTGCGGCTCGGTTTTACGACTTTCTCGGTCTTTGCCGCTTCTTCGAGCATAAGCTTCTTCGTTTCGGCGAGAAATTTCTCGGAGGGTCTGATATTTTTAAGTGATCTTGTATAATTTTCTCTGTTTATATCCATAATTATCATTCCAACTCAGTTGGAATTTCCTCCTTTCAGAATTTCTTTGAGCCGTTCTCTCGCCCTTGCGAGCAGCGTCCCGACCGTTGCAGGCTTTTTGCCGATGATGCCTGCAATATCGTTTATCGAATAGCCTTCGTAATAAAAAAGATGTATCGGCAGTCGGTACTTTTCTGGGAGCTTTTGCACCGCTTCGAGGACTTCGCTGCCCTCATCGGGGTCAAAATCCTGCGAGGGTTCTTCCGTTGTTTCATCGATCGGAACGGTGTTCTTCACCCAGCCCGACTTAACGTGGTTTTTGCATTTGTTTACCGCCGTCCTCAGCAGCCACGCCTTTTCATGCTCGGCGCTTTCAAAGGCTTCGCCGTGCTGTATCAGTGCGATAAAGGTTTCCTGCGTAATATCCTCCGCATCGTGGATATTTTTCGTGTATGTATAGCAAAGCTTTATGATGCTGTCGGAATATTCCGCAAGTACACGCTCGATATGCGCACTGCTGCCGAATTTTTCACCGTGGTTTTCAGTCGTCATAATTTTCTCCTGCAAAGGAACGTCCAAGACCTCCTTTCGGAAAGCCCTGGATATCCTCTATATATAATACAATTTAAAAGCCTATAATTTTTCATTTTCGGAAAAATTTTTATTTTTTATAAGAATAAAATCCGCAGCCGCAGAGAATTTCAAGAAATTTTTCTGCTGCCGTAAGGCTGATGTCGGGCGTTTCTCCGAATCTTTCAGCCGAACCCACCGCTATTTCTTCCAGGGTGTGAGAACCGTCTGCTTTGAGCCAGAAAAAGCTGCCCTTTTCGTCAAGGCGGATAAAGGAACGCTTCGGTTTTTTCATAAGCAGCTGCAAAGCCTTGTTGAAAAAGCCGCTGTTCTCCATTGTAATGGTCACAAGTCCGTTCCCGTCCGCCGACCAGTTTATGCTTTCCGAGCGAAGAGGAACAACGCTTTCGTCTATCCGCTTCATTCCGACCTCACTTCCTTTGACGGGCGTGAAAACTTCACAAGCAGAAGTATTATCGAAGCCAGCACGAGCAAGCCGAGAACTATCGGAACGGACGAATATTTTTCCGTGTATTCGGAGATGTCAAGATATCCGTTCACACCGAAAACAGCCGCAACTGCGAGCAATATCCCGACAAGTCCCTCTCCTGCGATCATTCCCGAGGAGAAGAGAACGCCCTTGTTTATCGCTTTTTCCTTTGTTTCATCATCAGCCCTGACACGCTCCGCAAAGTAACGTATAACTCCGCCGATGAAGATGCAGGCGGAAAGCTGAACGGGCAGATACGAGCCTATCGCAAAAGGCAGGACGGGGATACCTATTATCTCTGCGAAAACAGCCGCAAATGCACCGATGAAAACCAAGTTCCACGGGAGCTGTGCGCTCATAACGCCCTCGGTTATCATCTTCATTAGTGTTGCCTGCGGTGCGGCAAGCTCGGGAGAACCGAATCCCCACGCCGCATCGAGCAGATAGAGAGTTCCGCCTATGACGAGTGAAGCGGCAGTTGTGCCGATGATCTCGCCTATCTGCTGCTTTTTCGGAGTTGCGCCGAGGATATAACCCGTTTTCAAGTCCTGTGAGGTGTCACCTGCGACCGATGCTATAATGCTTATCACCGAGCCTATCGCAATAGCGGCGGTCATTCCCTCTGCGCCGCCCATTCCCATTGCTTTGAGCAGCATCGAAGCCGCAAGCAGCGTTGCTATCGTCATTCCCGAAACTGGGTTGTTGCTACTGCCGACAAGTCCGACCATTCGTGATGAAACAGCCGCAAAAAAGAAGCCGAACACCACCGTTATCAGCGCACCGACAAACGTCACGGGGATAACGGGGATAAGCCACAGCGCAAGCGTAAGGACTGCCACCGCCGCAATAACGAAGCGAAGATCCAGTTCACGTTCGGTTCGCTTTGTGCTTTTTCCGTTCCGTCCAACGCCCGAAAGCGCAGCACGGAACGTCCCGAAAATAAGCGGCAGCGAGCGTATAAGACTGATAAGTCCCCCTGCGGCAAGTGCGCCTGCGCCGATGTAGCGGATATAATTCTGCCATATCGCAGATGCACCGCCCTCAGCATAAAGCTCCGCTACCGATGCGGTTTCGGACGGGTACATTATCGTTGCTCCCCCGAAATTCACGATAACGGGGATAAGCACCAGCCAGCTGAAAATCCCTCCTGCGAGCATATAGGAAGAAATGCGAAAGCCGCATATATACCCAACGCTCATAACAGCAGGATAAAGCTGCGTTCCTATCTCTCCGCCGAAGCTTTTCAGACGAAGCGAAAGCTCCTCGGGGACGGCTTTCAGTCCGTCAATGAGCAGCTTGAAGAACGCACCTGCGCCCATTCCGCCGAACACTGCCGAAGCCCCCGTTCCACCTTTTTCTCCTGCAAGAAGAACCTGCGCACAGGCTGTACCCTCGGGATAAGGCAGCGTCCCATGCTCACGGACGATGAGCGCATTTCGCAGAGGTATCATAAAAAACACGCCGAGCAGACCGCCTATCACAGCAATTATCGTAATTTCAAGTATTGACGGACGTTCACCCGTCCCCTGCGCCGCCCATAAAAAAAGCGCAGGCAGCGTGAAGATCGAACCCGAAGCTATCGATTCGCCCGCCGAGCCTATAGTCTGAACGATGTTGCTTTCGAGTACGGAATTTTTCCCCGAAAGCATTTTCATAACGCTCATCGCAATGACCGCCGCAGGTATCGATGCGGAAACCGTCATTCCCACACGCAGTCCGAGATAGGCGTTCGATGCGCTGAAAACAATGGCGGTTATGATGCCCGTAATAATGGAAGAAGCCGTAAATTCCGCTGTCGCTTTTGAAGATGGAATGTACGGCTGAAAGTCAGTTTCTTTTTTCATTTTTTCGCCTCCGACTTACAAGTCTTTGGCGGTATTATTTCCGTTTTTTATAGGATTATACAATCAGAACGAGCACCGCTGCGGCTATCCCAAGTGCCGCCGCTGTCCTGCAAAGAACGGTGAACGCACTGAGCTGACGTGCTTTTCGGTCAAAAGGATTATCACCCTTTATGCAGGCGGTGTCCGTTTCATCGCAGTAGTAAAGCTCCACCTCATCGCCCCGAAGATAGTGTTTTCCACGGCTTTCGGTGTAGCGGTGAACTATGGTGCTTCTGCGCTCCTCGTCACGGAACTGGAGAATTACTGCGCTTACGGTGTTGCCCTCACGGTCAACGGGAACGTCCTTTACATCGAGTACCGAAGCCTTGTAGTGCCTGCATTTCTGCATAAAATCTTCCAGTCCCCGAAGATACTTTTTCCTGCGTTCGGAAAGCTTCGCCCCGAGTATAAGCAGAGCTGCAGATAATACAAAAGCTGCGGCTGCGATAACGAATGATGTCATAATTCTGCCCTTTGATTAAAAATCAGTATTAGTCCTGAACAAGATCGATAAGCTCTGCACCGAGATATTCGGCAAGAGTTTCGCCGTTTACGATTATCTGTGCGCCCCTTATGCCTGCGCTGACGGCTATTTCGTCAAAAAGAATTGCCGTTTCATCGATAAATGTCGGGAATTTCTTCTTCATTCCGATAGGCGAACAGCCGCCTCGGATATATCCCGTCGTCGGGAGAAGGTCTTTCAGCGGAAGCATTTCGGCTTTCTTGTCGTGAGCGGCTTTCGCTGCTTTTTTGAGGTCAAGCTCCTTGTCAACGGGTATGCAGCAGACGAAAAATCCCGTCCGTTCGCCCTTTAAAACGAGCGTTTTAAATACCTGTTCGGGCGGCTGACCGAGTTCCTTTGCAACGTGAACGCCCGAGAGGTCGTTTTCGTCAACTTCATATTCAGCCGTGCGGAAATTTATTTTTGCGGTCTCAAGCTGCCGCATTGCGTTTGTTTTATTCATAGTTAAAATTACTTCTTTCGATTTAACCTGTTATCAATTTAAAAGCAAAAATGCCGATGCCAAGCACGATAAGCACAATGCCGACCGCACGGTTGAGCGTCTTAGGCTCTGCCTTGTTTGCGAAAACGGCGGCTATCCTTGCCCATAAAAGCGTGCTTAAAATGCAGAATACGAGCGCCCATATATCGGGTGCGCCGCCGAGTGCAAAGTGGCTCAAAGAACCCGTCAAAGCCGTGAAGGCCATAATAAATACGCTCGTTCCGACTGCAGTTTTAAGCTCATACCCAAGCACGGAGGTGAGTATCAGGAGCATCATCATTCCTCCGCCTGCGCCGACAAATCCGCAGATAAAGCCGATGAGCATTCCGCATACGATCGACTGGACAACACGCTTTTTCGGGTCGGTCTGCGCCATTTTTTCCTTTGTCGTCATGACAGGCTTCACAAGGAATTTTACGCCGAGGAATGTCGTCATTATCAGTGAGAAATTGCCCATAGTGCCGCTCGGTACAAGGCTCGAAACATAACTGCCGACCATAGTGAACACAAGCACCGTGACCATCATGATAAGACCGTTGCGAATGTCGAGGTTCTTGTTTTTGCCGTAGGTGTAAGCGGAAACTGCACTTGCAAGCACGTCCGAGGCAAGGGCGATGCCGACCGCCATATAAGGATCCATTCCGAGAAAAGCAACGAGCATAGGCGTGATAACGGCAGCAGCACTCATTCCTGCGAATCCCGTTCCGAGACCTGCACCGATGCCTGCGATAAAGCAGATGATGAATTTGTAAAGAATGACAAAAACTTCCTTTTCTATATATTTACCTCTTTGCACACTTTTTCAGCATTATTATACACTGAACGATGGATTTTGTCAAGAAAATGCAGTAAGTTCTGCCGCTTTGCAAAAAACAACGGCGAGGTCACGTTTTTGCGACCTCGCCGTTGTTTTTGCATTTTCTTTTATTGAGTATCACAGAAGTTTTAACTTTGGGATTATTTATCTGCAATATTATCCGGATAATGATTCAGATAATGTTTGATTGCAACAATAAAAAGAAATAACTGCCCCAAGCTACCAACTTAACGATTATTCTTTAAACACATTAATAGGGAGCACCTGTCTATCGGTATGCTCTCTATATTTTTATTATATACTTATTTTAATAATATGTCAAGCAATTCCAAATGATACGCTAAACAGGTGTATTAAATAGCAAATATTGACAAAATCCAACATAGATGCTATAATATCACCTATGGGCATACCAGAACGGTAGGCGGTCAATCTTTAGCTCCCTGAAAGGGGGCGTTGCTATGGGTGTCATGGAGGTACTTACCTTGGGACTACTTATTTGCGCTGTAATACAATTAGTGCAGAACAGCAATAACAAAAAGAAATAACCGCCCCACGCTCTAAATGTGACGGTTATTCTTTAACTTAATCACGGGAGCGACCGTCTATCGGTATGCCCTCTTTATGTTTATATTATATACCTTTTTGACAGATATGTCAAGCATTTTCTGCAAGCAATTGAGTGAATACAAAACTCACCCAATTGCTGTATATTTATCGTATAATAATTACGCATTACGCATTTATTTTTTCTCCACCATAAGCGAGCAAACAAGGTTCGAGAATGCGAGCGGGTCTTCTATCGGCATACCCTCGATAAGAAGTGCTTCGGTGTAGAGTATCTTGCTGTAGTCGGCAAGCTTTTCCTTGTTGTTTGAGTAGAGGTCTTTGAGAACGCCGAAGATCGGGTGGTTAGGGTTGATCTCGAGAACCTTCTGAGCCTTTACGTTCTGGTCGGTCGGCATTGCGGCAAAGGTCTTTTCCATTTCGAGCGAAATTTCACCCTCGTTCGTGATGCAGACAGGGTGGGATTTAAGTCTTTCGGAAAGCTTAGCGGAGTTTACCTTGCCGTCGAGAGCCTTTGCTATCTCGTCAAGCATATCCTTGCTCTCTTCGGAAAGCTTCTTGAATTCTTCCTTTTCCTCGGGAGTATCAAGGTCGAGGTCTGCGTCCGAAACAGACTTGAACGGCTTGTCGTTATACTGTTCAAGAACCTTGAGTGCGAACTCGTCAACGCTTTCTGTAAGATAAAGAATTTCGTAACCCTTGTCCTTAACAACCTCGGTCTGAGGGAGAGCATCTACCTTGTCTACAGTTTCGCCTGCGGCATAGTAGATATACTTCTGGTCTTCCTTCATTCTCTGAGTGTATTCATCAAGCGTTACAAGCTTTTTCTCGTTTGAAGAATAGAACATAAGGAGGTCTTTGAGCAGGTCTTTGTTTGCGCCGTAACCGTTGTAAACGCCGAACTTTATCTGCATACCGAAGTTCTTCCAGAGCTGTTCATACTTCTCACGCTCGTTGGTAAGCATCTTCTTCAATTCGTTCTTGATTGTCTTTTCAAGCGACTTTGCGATAAGTTTGAGCTGTCTGTCGTGCTGGAGCATTTCACGGGAGATGTTGAGCGAAAGATCCTGCGAATCGACAAGACCTCTAACGAAGCAGAAATGGTCGGGGATAAGGTCCTCGCACTTGTCCATGATGAGAACACCGCTCGAATAGAGCTGAAGTCCCTTTTTGAAGTTCTTCGTGTAGAAATCCATAGGGGTATTTGCAGGAACGTAAAGGAGCGCATCATAGGTCGCAGTACCCTCTGTCTTGACGTGGATATGGCAGAGCGGATCGCTGTAATCGTAGTATTTTTCCTTGTAGAACTTGTTGTAGTCCTCATCGGTGAGTTCGTTCTTGTTCTTGCGCCAGATAGGTGTCATGCTGTTGAGAGTTTCCTCCTCAACGGTGGTCTCGTACTCGGCAGGAACATCGTCAACGCCCGTGCCCTCTTTGAGGTGGTCGTGTTCCATATCCATTTTGATAGGATAGTGGATATAGTCGGAGTATTTCTTGATGAGGGACTTTATCTTCCACTGCATAAGGAACTCGCTGTATTCTTCGTCATCGGTATCATCTTTGAGGAAGATCCTTACCTCTGTGCCGACCTTGTCCTTTTCGGCTTCTTCAATAGTATAGCCGTCAACGCCCTCGGATTCCCAAAGGTAAGCCTGATCCGAGCCGAATGCCTTTGTGAGGACCTGAACCTTCTTTGCAACCATAAATGCGGAATAGAAGCCTACACCGAACTGACCGATGATGTCAACGTCCTCGGCGGTGTTGTTCTCGTCACTCTTGAAGCCGAGCGAGCCGCTGTTTGCGATAGTACCGAGGTTGCTGTCAAGCTCTTCCTTTGTCATACCGATACCGTTATCGGAAACGGTGATGACCTTGTTGTCCTTGTCAACATCGATCTTGATAAAGAAATCGGAACGGTTCATTCCGACACTGCTGTCGGTGAGTGATTTAAAATAGAGCTTGTCCATTGCATCGCTCGCATTTGAGATTATCTCACGGAGGAATATCTCCTTGTGGGTATAAATTGAATTGATCATCATATCAAGCAAACGCTTGGATTCAGCTTTGAACTGTTTTGTCTTTGCCATAATAAGTACACTTCCTCTGAAAATTAGCAATTGTGTTATTCGAGTGTTAGCACTCCTACTCTTAGAGTGCTAACACTATTATATTCCTTTGTATTGTCAAATTCAAGAGGTTAATAGAAATATTTACAATTTGTTCATATTTATGCGATAAGCAAAATGGACATTCAGCACATTTTTATAAAATCTTAAAGCTCGTGATAATAAGGGCAGATATCGGAATAGCCGCCGTCTATCCTGCGGAAACCCTTTGGGATAGTTCCGAGTCGGTTAAAGCCAAGTCTTTCATAAAGGTGACGGGCGTGGATATTTTCCGCAACTACTGCGTTGAACTGGAGAACGCCGAAGCCGTGTTCCTTGCCCTGTATGAGCGAGTCGGAAACGAGTGCCTCGCCGATATGCTCGCCCCTGCGGTTCTTGTCAACGGCATAGCTTGCGTTGCAGATATGTCCGCATCTTCCTATATTGTTCGGGTGAAGTATTTACATTCCGCAGACTGTGCCGTTATCGTCCTCGGCAACTCCGCAGTAGGTCTGCGATGCGAAAAATTCGCATCCGCTCTCGTTCGTGAGACTCTCTTCCTGCGGAAAAGCAACGCCGTCCTCGACAACGATGTTCCAGATCCTTACCATTTCGGGAATATCATTTTCGGTATATTTTCTTACTTTCACAAATTTTCACTCCTACTATATATAATAGAATAATAGAAAAAAGCCGATAAACACAAGTGCTTATCGGCTTTCTGGCGGAGACGGCGAGATTCGAACTCGCGGGAGATTGCTCTCTAACTGATTTCGAGTCAGCCCCGTTATGACCACTTCGATACGTCTCCAAATACATAACTGCTGCGTTTTTAGCATAAACCATTTAGTATTTAACTCACATCAACCTGTGGTTTTCAACTTACAGCTTAAATATTATAACACATTATTACTAAAAAATCAAGTCTTTTTTTAAATTTATCCATATAATTTTCTGAAAAATGTCGAATACGTATTTTTTCATTGACTTTTAATGCTATACGTTGTATAATATAAGCACAACAATTCAGGGCAAAAACAGGGATTTTGCTCTGTTCACTCAGACTAACATTTAAGAATTGACAAAAAGAGGGTAACGATCATGACAATTATTCCATTTATAGATTACAGCCTTTATCAGATGGCGCTGATGTTCTGCTTCTGGGCATTCATCGGCTGGTGCATCGAGGTTTGCTATATGACGATCGAAACGGGCGAGTATCAGAACCGTGGCTTTCTGAGTATGCCGATATGTCCTATTTACGGCTTCGGTGTTCTTATGATAGCGGTTTTCTCACGTCCTATCGCCGATAAGCCGCTTCTGCTTTTCGCTATCTCGCTCGTTCTTTGCACAACGCTTGAGCTTGTGGTCGGACTGGGCATGGAAAAGCTTTTCAACACGCGTTGGTGGGACTATTCGCACGAAAAGTTCAACTATCGGGGTTATATCTGCCCGAAGGTATCGATACTTTGGGGACTCGGCTGTGTGCTTGTTATAAAGGTCGTTCAGCCGCTCGTTGAAACGGTAGTGAACCATATCCCGTTCAAGGCAGGCATCATTTTTATTGCAATCATGGCTGTGCTTATTGCGATAGACCTTACGGCTTCTCTCTGCGCAGTTGCAAACCTTAACAAGCGTCTTAAACAGATCGATGATATTTCGGCGCTTATGCTCAAAGGTTCGATAAAGATAGGCGAAAAGCTCGCTAATGAAACGAATGAAATACTTGATAAGTATGAAAAGCTGCTCGCTATCCGTGACCGTCAGACGGAGCGTTTTCTCCGTGCATTCCCGAATATCCGCTCGGTAACGCACTCCGAATCGATGGAGGCTTTAAAGCAGAAGTATTATTCAAACCGATTTGCGAAAAAGCTTGAAGCAAAGCTGAAAAAACAGCTTGCCGTTCTGAAAAGAAAGGGCAGAGCAAAGCTGCAGGAAACCGCCGAAGAAGCTCCTGCCGCTCCTGCGATGCTTCCCGAACCCGAGATATCGGCAAATGTTCAGCCCGAAACCGAGAACGAGTCCGAGCTTGAACCTGCTGCTATAGGAAAATAGGATAAATGCCGCATAAAGCCGTCAAAAACGTGTTTTATGCGGATTTTTTATGGCAGAAATAACGTTTTTGAAGTTTTTTACCGATAATTTAGCCAAAATCGGAAATATATGTTGCGTATTTCTCTGAAATGTGTTATACTATTATAGTTAGTGCAAAAATGTTAACAAAATGTGTTTTGAACAGAGGTCGTAACAATGCTGCAGAATAAACCTAAAAATAAACAGCCGAATCCGGCAGCGGTCATTTCGATAAGCTTTTTTGCGATAATAATTATCGGAACGCTGCTGCTCATGATGCCGTTCTCGTCCGCATCGCACCGCTTCACAAGTCCGCTGACTGCGCTTTTCACAGCGACCTCGGCGACCTGTGTTACGGGACTTGTCGTTGTTGACACGGGCAGCTACTGGAGCGTTTTCGGGCAGATAATCATTCTGCTCATGATACAGATAGGCGGCTTGGGACTGGTGACTTTTACGTCATTTTTCAACTTCCTTATCCGAAAAAAGCCTGAGCTTCACACCATTCAGGTAGCGTCCGAATCGGTCAATACGAGCGGCTTTTACGATGTAAAATATATGGTAAGGTATGTTCTTGCGATATCTTTTATATGCGAGATGATAGGTGCGCTGATGCTTTCAATATCTTATGTTCCGAAGTTTGGCGCAAAGGGGATCTACATTGCCGTTTACCTCTCGATAGCCGCTTTCTGCAATGCCGGATTTGACATAATGGGAATGGTCGCAGAGCCTTTTTCGAGCGTTACAACGCTTTCCCACGACCCTATAACGGTCATAGTCATACCGATACTCATTATAGCAGGCGGTTTGGGATTCCTCGTATGGACGAATCTAATCGAATTCCGAAGGAAGAAAAAGCTTGAATTTCAGTCGAAGCTTGTGCTTATCTCGACTGCGGTCATCATCGGCGCAGGTATGCTTGCAACGCTTGTGACCGAATGGAACAACCCTCGGACACTGGGCGGCGAAAGCTTTCTTTACAAGCTTGGAAACAGCTTTTTCCAGTCGGCAACGCTCCGCACGGCAGGCTTCAACTCGATAGATATTGAGGGAATGTCCCCGATGATGAAGGTATTCTCGATACTGTTTATGTTCATCGGCGCTGCTCCGGGTTCAACCGGCGGCGGAATAAAGCTCACGACAATGGCTATCATCATTATGACGATACTGAGCGTACTTTCGGGCAGAACGGACACTATCGCAATGGGACGAAAGATCGAACACGAGGTCGTTTACAAGGCGCTCACGGTCGCAATGATATTCGCATTTCTTATAATAGTATCCTCACTTGCGGTATACAACCTCAATCCGAACGTATCGGGACTTGACGCTGCGTATGAAGTCACCTCCGCAATTTCAACGGCAGGACTTTCAACGGGCGTTACGGCAAAATGCAATGTCATTTCAAAGGTCATACTTATTATAATAATGTTCATCGGAAGAGTGGGCCCTGTATCGCTCGCACTGAGCATTTCGATGAACACAAAACGAGGCGGCAAGAACGAGATATGCCCTGTCGGAAAGGTCATGGTGGGTTGATGTATAAATTTGAACCGCTGCAAAAGGGCATCGATATCTGCGTTTCGCCCGAGCATAAATTCGGAACGGACGCTTTCCTGCTTGCGGATTTTTCCTCACCCCGTCACAAAGACAAGGTTTGTGACCTCGGCACGGGCTGCGGCATAATCCCGCTTTTGCTGAAGATAAAGTTTGAACCCGAGCTTATTTACGGCGTTGACATTCAGGAGCAGGCGATAGATCAGTTCCGCACAACGCTTGAAAAGAACAGACTTGACGGTTTAGTCCCCGTCCTGGGCGACCTGAAATCGCTCGGTGACAAAATTCCGAAAGGGACGTTCGATGTTGTGACCTGCAATCCGCCTTACAAGGCTGCGAACGCAGGCATCGAAAGCCTTGGCGAGGCACAGCGCATCGCTCGGCACGAGATATTATGCAATATCGATGATGTTTGCAGGACTGCGGCAGGACTTCTGAAATTCGGCGGGAAGCTCTGCATCTGCAACCGTCCCGAACGCCTTGCGGACGTTATCTCTGCAATGAAAGCGAACAAAATTGAGCCGAAAACGCTCCGCTTTGTGGCTAAAGATCACAGCTGTTCGCCGTGGCTGTTCCTTATTGAGGGAAAGCTCGGAGGAAAGCCGTTTATGAAAGTCCTCCCGACGCTTGCTGTCAAGGACGGCGAGGGTTTCTCCGAGGAACTGCTCGGAATTTACGGCGGAGATAAGGACGGATATTGACGGTTCGGATAAAGCCGTATATTAAAACGGGACGGGAGTTGTCCCATACAGTGTAAATTATGTAATGAAATATAATCATAAAAAAGGAGATATATATGCTTTTACTTGAAGAATTAAAGGTAGAGCTTGAAGGCTACCGCAACGAAATGAAAGACCTTTACAAAATTCTCGATATCGACAAGGCTAAGGCTGAAATTGCCGCACTTCAGGAGGAATCGGGCAAGGACGGATTCTGGGACGACCTTGAAAATTCGCAGAAGGTCATGCAGAAGATCAAGCACGATGAAGCTACTATCGACAGCTACAACAAGCTCAACGCAAAGCTTGAAGATACCATTACAATGATCGAGCTTACGCTTGAAGAGGGTGCTCAGGAAGATGACGATGTCGTTTTCGAGATAAAGTCCGATGCTAACCATTTCAAGAAAGAGCTTGAAGCTATGAAGCTTTCAACGCTCCTCACGGGCGAATACGACAGCAAGAACGCTATCCTCACTTTCCACGCAGGCGCAGGCGGAACAGAGGCTCAGGACTGGGCTTCGATGCTTTTCAGAATGTACAATATGTGGGCTGAGAGCCACGGCTTCAAGGTAACTACGCTCGACTATCTTGACGGTGATGAAGCAGGACTTAAATCCGCATCTATCCTCATCGAGGGACTTAACGCTTACGGCTTCACGAAGTCCGAATCGGGCGTTCACAGACTTGTCCGTGTTTCGCCGTTCGACTCATCGGGACGCCGCCACACCTCTTTCGCTTCGCTCGAAGTTATGCCTGAAATGAGCGAAGCTGACACGAACATTGAAATCCGTCCCGAAGACCTTGAGATCGACTTCTACCGTGCATCGGGCGCAGGCGGACAGAAGGTAAACAAGACCTCCTCCGCAGTTCGTCTTACACATATCCCGACTGGCATCGTTGTTTCCTGCCAGACACAGCGAAGCCAGTATCAGAACAAGGACTACGCTATGAAAATGCTCATGTCCAAGCTCGTTGAGATCAAGGAAAGAGAACACCTTGAAAAGATCGAGGACATCAAGGG
This sequence comes from uncultured Ruminococcus sp., assembly GCA_900550695.1. Classification (GTDB taxonomy): domain Bacteria; phylum Bacillota; class Clostridia; order Oscillospirales; family Ruminococcaceae; genus UMGS363. The sequence goes on along the minus strand of URTF01000001.1, from coordinate 1,797 downwards.
CGTTCAGAAAGAGATCGCCTGGGGCGCACAGATACGTTCTTATGTATTTATGCCGTACACCCTCGCAAAAGACCACCGCACAGGCTATGAGAACGGAAACATTCAGGCTGTTATGGACGGCGACATTGACGGCTTTATCAATGCTTACCTCACCGAGCTTTCCCACGGCAACATTCAGAAGTGATGCAAAGGCTTCTCGGACTGATGCGCAAGGCTGTGAACGGCTTTGAGATGCTCTCGGACGGCGACCGTGTTGCCGTGGGTGTTTCGGGCGGCAAGGACAGCCTTTGCTTGCTTTACGGGCTTGCAAAAATGCGTGATTTCATCGGCGTTGACTACGATGTGACGGCAATAACCGTTGACCCGGGCTTCGGAGGGAAGCACGGTGACTACTCCGCAGTTTCGGAACTATGCGAACAGCTTGGCGTTCGGTATGAGATAATTGGGACGCAGATAGGCGAGATAGTTTTCGATGTGCGGAAAGAGCCGAACCCGTGCAGCCTTTGCTCACGAATGAGAAGAGGTGCGCTGCTCGGCGCAGTCAGGGACTTGGGCTGCAGTAAGCTTGCGCTCGGTCACAACAAGGACGATGCGATAGAAACGTTTATGATGAACCTCACACTCGAGGGAAGATTAGGCTGCTTTCCTCCCGTTTGTGAGCTTGATGACGGTGATATAACGATAATCCGTCCGCTTGTGCTTGCTGAGGAAAAAGAGATACGCACCGCCGCCGCAAAAGCAAAGCTCCCCGTTCACAAGAGCGCCTGTCCTGCTGACGGAAAGACAGCCCGTGAGGACACAAAGCGGCTCATAGCAGAGCTTGAACGCTCGTCCAAAGGCACAAAGGAGCGTATTTTCGGCGCTTTGATGCGGTCAGAACTTGACGGCTGGCACGAAATTCATTGACATTATGCAAATTTAGTTTGCTGTTTGTAATGCGTAATTTGTTGAATTAAACGAAACGGCGAATGAAATATTGACAATATAACCCAAACGGTATAGAATTAAAGTGTATTTTTTCAGAAAAGGAGAAAAAGAAAGATGAAAATTTCTAAAATAATTTCCGGTATCGCAGCCGGAGTTTTTGCGGCAATGTGTATGACCTTTACAGCTTTCGCCGAACCGCAGGACTTTGAACCGTCCGTTGCAAAGGCTGTTCATACAAACGGGGCTTGGGAGCAGTCCATAACATATTCCAACACAGACATAAACCCCGCAGGCATCACCCCTGATTCCGTTTTTGAGGTGCAGTATGAGCTTGACGGCGATGAAGCTCTTCCCAATCAGCATCAGGTCGAGCTTATCTTCCAGAACTACACAGCCGATCCGCAGATCTGGGCGCAGATAGTTCCTTATGAATATGATGAAACACACGCACTTTTCGACTATGACGCAATGGTGCTTGCTTACGGCAGCGATGATTTTTCTACCGTAAACAATATCTGCATCGGCGACAGAGGCGTTAAGATGATCGTTACCTACGTCAAGATCACAAACTATGACCCTCCTGCAAAGGAGACCGCAGCAACGACCGCCGAGACCGAGGCTGAACCGGCAGCAGAGATCACCGAAGCTCCTGCCGAGACCACCGCGGCAGAAACAACAGCAGCCGACACAGGCACACCCGAGGCAAGCAGCGGAAACAGCGTTGTCCTCATCATTATCATCATCGCAGCAGTTGTTGTGGTTACGGTAGTTGTTGTAATAATCATCGTAACAAAGAAGAACAAGAAGAGATTTTATTAATAATATGCCTAACAGAGCTTTATACTAAACACCATTTAAAATTTGGAAAAA